>NZ_JBGMEL010000014.1:0-110238 GCF_041447225.1 Microbulbifer echini
CATTTTTTTATTGTGTGATACCTAATTTAGAGCTAGAAAGCTATTTTTCAGAGCTTCCCTAGAGTGAAGAAAAGATGTTTGGAGTTTTGAAGTACGTAGGATTGGTAGCAATCGTGGGCCTCGGGTTTTACCAAGCTTTATCTATCAAAGAGTAAAGAAAAAGTGGGCTTCTTTACCTTTAGTTGATGCAACAATTACCAGGTCTAAACTGAAAAATTTCGCGAACACGGAAGGTCAGAGAGTCTACGAGGCGCAAATTGAGTATGAGTACAAGGGAAAAAACTCTACTCTAATACCCCACTGCTTCGCTCGCCTCAATTGTTTAAAGACAACAATATAGAACATGATCTGTTAAACAGGTATAAGAAAGGCGATAGTGTTAAAGTGCGTCTACCACCACACTCTCCTAAAAATGGATACATTGAAGTTGAGCGCTTTAGTACGCTGTCTGCAGTTGCAATCCCAGTTTTGTTTATCCTGAATGGCGTCGCGGTATTTGGCTATGGGTGGATAGTATCTGCCACAGTGGCACGCTAACTGTGATCCTACCCACAAAAGACGGACACTTTCTTAAGCGATAAACTACGCAGCTGAGGTGCCCTATGACACGATCAAGTAAATCAACCAAAACCACTCGTGGAAAATACTCAGAGGAATATAGAAAAGATGCCCTAGTACTGGCGGTCAAGGAGGACTTGATCTCGCGACGGCTGTATTAAAATCCCAGGGGGTTGAGGATAAGAAAATCAAAACCTGGATCGTGCGCCGGCAACAGCGGGATTTGGACACCAAAGATATCACTTCCAACTGTAAGCAAACCTTGCAAGCTCGCTAAATGGGGTGTACCCAAGTCATCTCCTAGAAAGTTATCTCAGCCGGGATAATGCTTCGGCAATCGGCGTATCCCCTTCAATAAACTCAAATACGGCACCGATGGTTTTCGGCACCTCCAGTGATGTGGCAATCACCTCCGCCACATCAGTTCGACTGACTTGAGCATCGAAGTCCTCGAATGAGTCATCAATTCGGATAGCACCAGTCCCCGAAGAATCGGTAAGAGCGCCAGGCCGCAGAATCGTGTAGTCGAGGCCACTCTTTTGAACGTAAACATCGGCCGCATGCTTGGCCTTTAGGTAGGGCTGTATTTTCTCCGGGCCTTTTTCCGGGCTTCCGGCAAAAATTGAGCTCAACAATATAAAACGCTGTATGCCTGCGGCTTTCGTTGCATCACAAAGATGAATGGCGCCATCCCGGTCGACAGACTCCAGCGCCTTGCCTTTAGATCCCGCCACAAAGATAACCACATCCTGACCCTTTACAGCTGAATTCAGAGAAGCTTGGTTGGTGAGATCTGCCAGGATAGGTCGCACACCGGCTCGACGCAGATCCTCAAGTTGAGACTCCTTGCGTACCATACCGGCTACTTTACAGCCCCTTGCGACCAATTTTTTGATCAGTATTTGGCCGATATCGCCTTTTGCGCCGGCAACAAGTATTTTCACTGAAATTTCCTTGTAGCTATTTATCCGGTTGCGATAGAGGGCTCTGCGAAGCTCTAAAAGACCCACGTCCAACCAGATGTTTTAACAACCCCATAATATTCAATCAAAGTGTCGAATAAGTTTCTGATTAACAAACTCTTTGATCCCCAGCTCCCCCAGCTCCCTCCCATAACCTGATTTCTTTACGCCGCCCATAGGCATGCTCGCATAGCTGGAGGCCGCATGGTTCACAAAGGCTGTGCCGCACTCCAGTTGCTCAGCCACACGATGTCCTCTTTCATGGTCCCGGGTATAGACGGAGCCGCCCAAGCCAAACGGACTGTCGTTCGCCATTTTAATTGCGGCCTCCTCATCGGGCACTATCCACACACAGGCTATCGGACCAAATAGCTCTTCCTCCGCAGCTGGGGAGCCTTCTGGTATTTCTGTCAGAATACCTGGCTCAATAAACGCCCCCTTGCGCTTTCCACCGACGAGTAAACGGGCACCAGCGGTAACCGATTGATTAACCTGCTCTTCCAATTGTTCGGCGGCTTTCTCAGTACAAAGCGGCCCGTAATCAGTGGATTCTTCAAGGGGGTTACCCGGTTTCAGCGCTTGAAACAGCTTGGTAGCACGCTGGAGAAACTCTTTCGCGATAGGCTCAGTTAAAATAATTCTCTTTGCGGCGAGACAAATCTGGCCACAATTGCCGAGCTTTCCCTCCATAAAACGCTCAATCGTTAAGTCCAAATCGGCATCTTCAATGACAATAAATGGATCAACGCCACCAAGCTCCATAATAGTTTTCTTTACATTGCGCCCCGCTTGCTCCGCCACCCTAGCACCTGCGGCATTGCTACCCGTAAATGAAATTCCCTTTACTCGATCATCGTCAATAATCGATGCGGCACCACCAGAGGTAACTGGCAGATTGGTGTAGACAGATTCCGGTACGCCAGCATCAAATAACAGTTGAGCAAACGTCTCTGCACATTGGGGAACATTAGAGGCGTGTTTGGTAAGCACCACATTGCCGGCAATTAGGTTGGATGCGGTAAAGCGGGTGGGCTGGTAGAAGGGAAAATTCCAGGGTTGTATACCATAGACAACCCCCAAAGGCTGGAACAACAAAGTGCCCTCTCCTTCACGAGTGGAGAGGTGTTGTGGGGCTAAAATTCTCTCCCCCTCCTCGGCATAGTAACGGAATATCTCTGCACAGAGTGCTAACTCCCCACGACCGTCGCTCATCTTCTTGCCCATCTCCTGAGCCATTAAGCGCGCAAGGGCTTCGGTGCGCTCCTCAAAGAGTTGGCCGGCGCGTTTTAGTATTGCGGACCGTTCATCGAAGCTGCGATTGCTCCACTCCAGGAAGGCCTCATCCGCACGGCCAATAGCCTTCTCAATGTCTTCACTAGACATCTCTTGGAAAGTTTTCAGGGTTTCACCATTGAAGGGATTGATGGAGATCAGTGGGCGCTTGGAATTGGCCATGAATGGGCTCCCGGCGAATGGTTTGCTTTGACAGATTGGAGAAAACAGCTACGGGCCACCAAATAAAGGAGTAAGGTTCCCTGTAGAGCGTATAAAAATTGGCAAAAGGTGCCTCAGGGTTTGGCCAAAGTGTAGTCGCTACAAGTTGTGGTAGGAGCCCGTGACGAGATTCTTGCTGCAAAGGGAAGTGCTGTATTAGTATCCAGCCTAAATTTCCCAATCCTTCATTTCCAAGCTTGCTATGGAAACAGCTCGACAATCTTATCGCCGCGGGCCAGATAAGCGTGATAGTGACCAGGTATCCTTTGTTGATGTCAGGCGACGCTTTGGTTTTAGATCTATAGCGATTGGCCGCTGGGTGACTGAGCGGGAGCGCAATCGGGCGGCTGGCCTCTTTTTTGACGCCCTATCCGACTTAATAGTCATTCTGCAGGGGCCTGAGATACTGATTTCCCTGCGCGGGACGCTCTCTTTTCAATACGGGATTGGTGGGCGCCCGGGAATCTCCGCTTTCTATGACCCCTCAGCCAAAACGTTTTCCCTGGCCAAAAATGCCGGGCCAGGCGCAATCGCCCACGAATGGTTTCACGCATTGGACCACTACCTTGCTCAAAAAGTGTTTCGTGATGCTTCGGGAAATAGGTATGCCTCGGAAGCTTGGCTGTGTGACGCCACACCAGTATCGCACCCTCTAAACGACCTTCTGTTGGGCTGCTTCCAAGCAATTATGCTCGACGACCAAACCAATAGACCCAGCGCGATGGTGGAGGCGTCTGTTGAATTCGATCAGCGAAACGGATCTAACTATTACAGCGAACCGGCTGAGCTTTGTGCCCGTGCTTTTGAGGCTTTTGTGCAAGATGCCAATATTAGCAATAACTTCCTGGTGGCTGGCACCAAGGCCAGTGAAGAAGCTCGACTGGGTCTCTACCCCAGGGGGCAGCAAAGGCAGAAGATTAACCGCGCATTTACCGAGTATTTTACCTGCCTGGGCAGGGCACTATGGACGAGTGTCCAAAAATAACAGGTTCAGTTACCAGAAAAATGATGGTGCCTGTTACTGGGAAAGGTATTGTTATTTCAAAATGCACTTCAACAACCCGTTATATATAACAGTCTATCTTTTTTACATGCCGCTATTTAGGTTGGAGCTATTGAAAGCTCTAAAACTAAATCAAACTGAGGGCAATGAGATGCTGGAGAACATTTACGGTGACAGATGAGTGAATCAGTATCACTGTGATAAAGGTTGAAGCAAGAGTGGCCAATAGCTGTATAGAGTGCTCTTAAATGCAACACTCTATACAAGCCTATCCCTATTCAGACATCAGCTTTTCACGCTGGTAGACGAGAATAGAAGAAATACGCAAGGCTCCAAGCACAAATATAAATGCGGAGAATGCATAGAGCATTTCTGATTTTATTTCATGCTTAAACAGGGATATCAGTATTTCACGCAACACAAAGACTATGGCTGCATCGACAATGTATGTGAGTCTAAGTTTGTGCGTGTGAAAATACTCAATAAGAGATCTGGAAAGCTCTATTAGCACATATAGGGTTAAGACATCTGTGATAATATCAATGTAGTGCCCGGTAATACCTTCAAAGCTAAATAACTTCCAGGTTGTTAAAAACAACTGAAGCGTTCCAATAGCTACACCGATAATAATAAATACAAGAATGATACCAAAAACTATATCAACAGCCTTGTCAAAATAAGTCTTGATTTTCTCGCTGATCATCGCGTCCTTTGTGCTGGACTTCTGATCGGTACTGAGCATAGATAAACCCTTGAAAGGCCTGCGGCCAAAATTTATTGTCAATTATAAGTTTGGTTTTTAGTTGCCCTATTCCCATAAAAACCAACTGGCATTGTGGTGGTGCAAGGGCACTTTGGTAGTGAGCCTGTTAGTCTCAGCCTGACTGAGAAATAGAGATTACCTGTAGGTTTACTTCCCTTTCTTATCGGCCGAATCAGGGTTCTCTGAGTATCCCAAAGCCGCGCCGGACTTTTCCATGGGGGCACCCTGGCGATCTAGGACCCCAATATCTAGTACCGGTGAGGCGTCAATATGCTGGGCATCCATCATTTGGGCCACACGCTGTAGTGAGGCAATGATCATGCTCTGCTCCCATTCCTTCAGATCGCCAAATTGACGAGCAAATTGATCCTGCAGCGGGATGGGGGCATCTCGCAGTGTTTCTGCCGCTTGCTCGGTTAGATACGCATGCACCTTCCGCTTGTCCGCCTGGGAGCGCTGGCGGTAAACAAGGCTTCGCTTCTCAAGGCGATCCAGAATATTGGTCACGGTTGCCTGGCTGAGGCTGACTTCATTGGCGAGTTCGCCAATGGTGACTTCCCCCTTATTGCGTATGGCTTGCAGTAGTAAAACTTGTGGGGCGGTCAATCCAGTAGTTTTAGCGAGATGCTTGGAGTGTAAATCCGTTGCCCTTATCACCCTTCGCAGGGCGACCAAAACTTGTTCAATGCTGTTCAAAGCTACCTCTCAATCTCAGAGTTAGAGTGAATGCTGGGATTATATAGGTGAACCAGTTCATCTCTAAGCGCTTTACAGTTAATGGGAGAAAAGACGGCTTCCCGCTGCAGTTTTGGGGGAGAAGTGCCGCAATCGAGCTGCAAATGTTTAAATTTTGAACTGCAGGTTCGATTTTGATTCGCCCATGACGCAGTAAAGTTCCGTTTCAAGAAGAATTTTAGAGCCCAGTTTGAGTAAACCCTCCTAACCTCGGCCCCGCATGTAGGCCAAGTACTACCTCTTACTTCACTCCCATAGTACTGGACTTTGCCTTCCATTCGTGTACGATATTTAGCGTTCGAAGCATTTTGATGAGAGATTTTCGGAAAAAGCCACAAAAAAGCGTGCTTTTCGTTCTTTTTGTGTATTTTTCAACCCGACAAATGTTTAGACGTGAAATAATATTGTGCCGACTAGGATGGTTTTTTGTCTAGATTAGAAAATATTTCATTTAGGACTCCCTGCCTCGAAGATGGCTTGGCGGTGCACCGCCTGATTGAGAGCTGTCCACCGCTGGATACCAATTCCAGCTACTGCAACTTTCTTCAATGCAGTCACTTTGCCAACACCTCGGTTATAGCGGAGGCCGGCAAGGACCCAGTGGGCTTTATCTCGGGCTATATCCTCCCCGAGCGCAATGACACTCTTTTCATTTGGCAGGTTGCCGTTGCTGAACGAGCGCGGGGCTTTGGCCTCGCCTCCCGCATGTTGAATCACATCACCAGCCGCCCCCAGTGCAAGTTTGTTAGCTACCTCGAAACAACAATCACAAAGAGCAATCAGGCTTCGTGGGCGCTGTTTCGACGCGCGGCACAAAAGCTCTCTAGCAACCTTAACTCCTCAGTGTGGATTGACGGTCAACTCCACTTTGACGGCTTGCACGACTCTGAACACCTTGTTCGTATCGGGCCTTTCACTCAAGTAACCAACTTTCAATAAGAGTAAAGAATGAAAATTTTTGATGAGATTGAATCTGAAGTGCAAAGCTATGCCCGCTCTTTTCCGCGGGTTTTCTGTCGGGCTAAAGGCGAATTAATGTGGGATGAGGAGGGGAATCAATATTTAGACTTCCTCGCCGGTGCTGGCACCCTGAATTACGGGCACAACAACCCGCTATTTAAAGGCGTACTGTTGGATTACATACAGGCGGATGGCATTACCCACGGCTTGGATATGCACACTAAGGCCAAGGGTGAATTTCTGCAGGCACTCAATGAGAAGATCCTGAAGCCCCGCAATATGGAGTATGTGGTTCAGTTTACTGGCCCCACGGGGACAAATGCCGTTGAAGCCGCGATGAAGATCGCTCGCAATGTCACGGGTCAGCAGAATATTGTTACCTTCACCAACGGCTTTCATGGAGTGAGCCTGGGCTCCCTGGCAGCCACAGGGAATTCGCATCACAGAGATGCCGCTGGTGTGAGCCTGAATGGCACCCACCGCATGCCCTTTGATGGCTACCTGGGTGAAAATATCGACACCACGGAATACCTCGATAAGGTTCTGTCTGATTCCAGTAGTGGTATTAATTCACCGGCCGCAGTGATTGTCGAGACTGTCCAGGGGGAAGGCGGTATTAACGCTGCCAGCGCAGAATGGCTGCGTAACCTCCAAAGTGTATGCAGGAAACACGGTCTGCTATTTATCGTCGATGATATCCAGGCGGGCTGTGGGCGCACGGGCGACTATTTCAGCTTTGAGGAGGCCGGCATCGAGCCGGATATTATTACCCTATCCAAGTCTCTTGGCGGTTATGGTCTGCCCTTCGCGGTTGTATTGATGAAGCCAGAGCTTGATCAGTGGAAGCCCGGTGAGCACAACGGTACGTTCCGTGGTAACAACCTGGCATTTGTAACGGCGAAGGCCGCGATCGAACACTACTGGAATGATGATAAGTTCTCCCAGGAAATTAAGCGCAAAGGCAGATATATCGCCGATCGCCTCGATAGCATTGTCAGCAAATATGGTGAGGGCAACTTCACTAGGAAAGGCCGCGGCATGTTTCAGGGAATTAACTGTGTCAGTGGTGAAATCGCAGGAAAAATTACACGTCTCGCATTCAAGCAGGGCTTGATTATTGAAACAAGTGGTGCCGATGACCATATTGTCAAATTGTTATGCCCGCTGATTATCAGTGATGAAAATCTTAAAAAGGGTATCGACATTATTGAGTCGGCCATTAGGGAAGTTTGCGCAGATGAAGACGGTATGCCGGAAGAAAGGGTTTATTTCAAAGCGGGATAGGCTAAATTTATCCAGACAGATTCCGCGTCGTACACATTAAAATTGCTGTGAGCGAGGGCAACATGGGTTGCCCTTGTGAGAAAAAGGTGGACCACCAATGATCGTTAGAAAATTACCCGAAGCCAAAGACTCAAACCGAAGAATAGTTTCTCCTGATGGCAATTGGGAGAGCACGCGCCTGCTCCTAAAAGACGACGGAATGGGTTTTTCTTTCCATATTACGACCATTTACACCGGTGCGGATTTCCAGATGCACTACCAAAATCACCTGGAAGCTGTTTATTGTATTTCTGGTCGCGGTGAGGTGGAAACACTGGAAAATGGGGAAAAACATCCTATCGAGCCCGGCACGATATACGTTTTAGATAAACATGATCGTCATGTCCTGAGAGCCTTTGAGGAGATGACAATGGCCTGTGTTTTCAACCCCCCTTTGAACGGCAAGGAGGTCCACAATGCTGAGGGTGCCTATGAGCTGGAGGCGGACTCTATTCAGGAATAAATAATTGCTGACGATGGGGGGGGATATGAACCATCTGCCAAATAACAGATATTATACTATTTCAAAGTTGCACCACTCGCGAACATCGAGCCTTCGATGTACCGAAGAGCGGCAGAGAGACTCTGCGGTCTTTTGTGCGGCACCCTCCCCCACTTTCTTCAGCTCCATTCGAGTTGATGCCCGCCAGCTTCAGAGGTGCAATCCTTTAAAGGGGTATGTTTTCTTCTGGTGTG
This sequence comes from Microbulbifer echini, assembly GCF_041447225.1. NCBI lineage: Bacteria > Pseudomonadati > Pseudomonadota > Gammaproteobacteria > Cellvibrionales > Microbulbiferaceae > Microbulbifer > Microbulbifer echini. The sequence goes on from NZ_JBGMEL010000014.1 coordinate 8,495, forward strand.
GACGCTTATCAAAAGGTCGCAACACTTCGCTTTTCTCACCCTCTTCCCCCCTATGGCGAGCATAAAGCAATGAGGCTGGGGGCAGGCGAACCCTACAGTTCAATTATTTTGAGGGGTAATGGAAGGCTTGGCTTGGGCGACTATTCTGACTTAATACACCCTTTAACTTCTTTTTTGTCTGCGCTATCTCGAGCAGCAAGGGGGAGACCCAATTTGTAATATTCCGCTGCAACCATAAGACGCTTGCACAAGGAAAGCAGCCTCTGCTCTCTGTCAAGATAGCTAACCCGGCCTGATCTGATGTGTTTATTCCAGACTTGCGGGCTGACCCCTAGAGTACAAAAGGATCTATAAGAGACGATGCATACGATAGAAAAGATTGGCGGCACCTCAATGACTGATTATGAATCCGTCAGAGACAATATTATTAAGGGGAGTCCTGGCGATCTCTACAATCGGGTGTTTGTGGTTTCTGCCTATGGTGGCATTACAGACCTGCTGCTCGAACATAAAAAAAGTGGCCAGCCCGGAATCTATGGACTGTTTTCCAGCGGTATAGAAGATGATAGTTGGCTGGATAAGTTTGATGAGCTGCGCTTAAAGCTGCGCGAGATTAATGAGCGCCTCTTTAAGGGTGGAGATCTGCTGGAGGCGGCCAACCTGTTCTTGGATGAGCGCCTTGAAGGCGCACAAAAGTGTTTGCGGGATTTGCAAAGCCTTTGCCAACACGGTCACTTCGCCCTGGATGCCCACCTCGGTACCGTCAGGGAGATGCTTGCCAGTTTGGGGGAGGCCCACAGCGCATGGAACACCTCCAAACTTCTGCAGAGGGACGGTGTTAACGCCTGTTTTGTCGATTTAACCGGCTGGCGTACAAGCAAGCATATCCCGTTGGATGAGCGCATTCGCGATGCGTTTGCCAACATCGATTTGAATAAGCAGCTTCCGATTGTCACGGGCTATGCGCACAGCGATAAGGGTCTGCTGATCTCGTTTGATCGGGGTTATAGTGAAATGACTTTTAGTCGCCTGGCCGTCTTAACCGGGGCGAAAGAAGCTGTCATCCATAAGGAATTCCACTTAAGCAGCGCCGATCCCCGCTTGGTCGGTGCCGATAATGCCGTTCCTATTGGTAGAACCAACTACGATGTGGCCGACCAGCTCGCCAACCTGGGTATGGAAGCCATCCACCCCAAGGCGGCAAAAGGGCTTCGCCAGGAGAACATCCCTTTGCGGGTTAAAAATACTTTTGAGCCCGAGCATGCCGGCACATTGATTACCGGCGACTACATCAGTGACTCCCCCTGTGTAGAGATTATCGCTGGTTGTAAAGGTGTTTACGCTCTGGAAATGTTTGATCAGGATATGGCCGGAAGCCTTCAAGATTACGATCGAGAGGTTCTGTCAGTGATAAAGAGATTCAAAGCGCATATCATCTCGAAAGACACCAATGCCAATACGCTGACCCATTTTCTGTCCACTAATCTGAAGACTATAAAGCGCATCCAGGCCTCCATTGAAGAGCTATTCCCTGAAGCGGAGTTGAATCAGCGCAAAGTCGCTATTGTTTCCGCTATAGGAAGTGACATGCAGATTCCTGGGGTTCTTGCCAAAGCGGTTCAGTCGATTTCCAGGAAAGACATCAGTGTTTTGGCTGTACATCAATCTATGAGGCACGTGGACATGCAGTTTATTGTCAATGAATCCGATTATGATGCGGCGGTGAGAACCCTGCATGAAGCACTGGTAGAGATACACGATCACGGAACCGCTATATGTCTCGCATCCTGAGTCTGATCTTTTTTGGGGTTCTATTCGCCCCCTCTGGCCTGCTTGCCCAGGAGGCGAATGATAAAAAGGATGTTGAGAAAGAAGTAGAAACCTTGAGCAAGGCGATGTACACCCCCTTTGTGGAGAGGTACATACTGGATGAGCTGAAGCAGTTACGTGTTGATCAGGCGCAAACCAAACATGAGCTGATCCAGCAAATTGTAGATCGCGAGCACAATTCTGTAGATAGAGCGGTCACTTACGCTACCGACACTGTCACCTACTTCTTTTACCTGATTGCCGGTGCCACCTCAATTTTGGTGCTGGTGGGCTGGCGTTCATTTCAGGATATCAAGGAGCGGGTGCACTCTCTGGCCGATGAGGAAATTTCCCGGTTGGTTCAAGAGTATGAAAAGCGGCTTGAGGTTATCGAGAGTCAGCTTCAACAGAAAACCCAGCACATCGAGGAAAACCGTGAGGAAATTGAGCTGACACAGGAGGTTCAGTCGCTCTGGCTCCGCGCACAGCAGGAATCGTCAGTGGCCAATAAAATTGCAGTCTACGATGAAATTTTGCAGCTGCGCCGAGAGGATGTTGAGGCGCTGACCTATAAAGCCGATGCCGTTTTGGAGCTCAATGAGCCGCAGTGGGCTATAAATCTCTGCCACCTGGCTCTCAGTATCGACCACGATAATGGCCATGCGTTTTATCAGTTGGCCTGCGCGCATACCACCATGGGCCAATTTGATGAAGCGCTGCGCTATCTGGCGGAAGCCATTATCCGGAGTGAGAGTTACCGTGAGGAGACTCTTAGTGATAGCGCCCTACAACCGTTGGTAGAGAGTGAGTCTTTTAAAGAACTCGATAAGATCATCGCCATGAAAAGCCATGATCATGACAAGGGTGCTTAATTTCCTTACCGGCTTTAGGGGTGCCGCACTACTGACTTCGCGGTTCTGAATGCATTTGTACTTTTGTTGGCTTTAAAGTCATAGGTGTCGAAGGTTGATTCAGGCTTTGCCTGAGGCCCAGGCGCGCTACTTTTCCGAGGTGGCTTGAGGCACGGATGTCGCTTTAGCCTTCACAGGGATGTATTCATTTTGTACCCCCTTTCAAGGGGGTCCTCTTTGCTTCTGACCTGTCAGTAAATAACAGTATCTTCAAATCTATAACTTATAACGAGATAGGGTCTGCAGGTGATTTACGCATTTATTGGATTTTTATCGCTGTTTACTCTGGTAGGCATTTCCTCAGCGCTATTTAGTCGCGGTACCAAGGCCGATTATTACCTTGCCAGCGCGGGTATTCCTCCCTGGCTGGTTGGCTTGTCGGCAGTGGCGACAAATAACAGCGGTTACATGTTTATTGGCGTAATTGGTTATACCTACATCACCGGGCTGGCATCCATCTGGTTAATGGTGGGCTGGATTGCCGGGGACTTTATTGCCTCCCTGTATGTACACAAGCGCCTGAGCTGTGCGACCAATTCAAGCGGAGAGGTCAGTTATGCTGGGGTGCTCAGTAATTGGTACGGGCAAAATCACTCTACTCTGCAGCGCATGATTGGGGTTATCTCCCTGTTGTTTTTGCTGATCTATGCTTCCGCGCAGATGGTTGCCGGTAGCAAGGCCCTTCATGTATTGCTGGACTGGCCACTTTGGTCCGGTGCTGTAGCGGGGGCGATACTAATTTGCCTCTACTGTTTTGCCGGAGGTATTCGTGCCTCCATCTGGACTGATGCCGCGCAATCTCTTGTGATGATCGGCGCTATGGGCACCCTGCTGGTCGTTGCCCTGGCAGATTTAGGTGGACTTTCGGTTACCCTCGATAGAATGCGGGCCGTGGAAGGGTTTATGGACTGGTTCCCCCAGGCACTGGTACTCCCCGGCTGGAGTGGGGTGGCTCTCTTTGTGGTGAGCTGGCTCTTCGCTGGTTTTTCTGTGATTGGCCAACCCCATGTCATGGTGCGTTTTATGGCCCTGAGTGACTCCAGCAAGATGCATCGTGCCCGAGCCTGGTATTACCTCTGGTTCATCCTTTTTTATTGTATGGCGACCGGTGTAGGCTTATTGTCCAGGGTTTATATCGCTGATGTCGGTAGCTTTGATGCGGAACTAGCCCTGCCGACTATGGCTATAGAACTGCTCCCGCCCATGCTGGTCGGTTTGATTCTTGCCGGAATCTTCGCCGCTACCATGTCGACAGCTGACTCACTGTTGCTCAGCTGCTCCGCAGCTATTACCCACGACATACTTCCACACAAAACAGAGAAAACCTGGCTGCTGAAGCTCGCTACGGTGTTTATCACGGCTATAGCGCTCTTATTGGCGCTTACGAACAATCAAAGTGTTTTCAGCCTGGTGATTTTCTCCTGGTCGGGGCTCGCTAGTGCGTTTGGGCCACTCATATTAGTGCTGTGTCTCGGCTGGAAGCCTTCGCAGCTCGTCAGTATTACCGCTGTACTGATTGGTTTTTCCTCTGCCATTGTATGGCGCGGACTTGGATTTCACGGCGCAGTTTACGAAGGGCTGCCCGGAATTCTCGCTGGACTATTGGTGCTCTACTTGGCCCGCCAGTTTTGTCGCCCCGTCGAACTGGGCGAAGTGAACTCTTTGGAGAGCTCTCGCTAACACCCAGAATCAGCGGTTGATAGCTCATAGTATTTCCCTCAAAGCTCTCAAGGCATACGCCCTTGGGGGCTTTTTTTATGATTTTCAGTCCTTTGTAATTCTTGCCGATGGCCTTCGCTCTACTCCAGATTTGATCAAATATTGACCGCATTTTGGATAGAGTTCAAACGAGATGCCCAACCTTTAAATGGGGCATTTATAGTAAGAATATTCCGAAAAAACCCGGTATTTGTTGAAAAATAAATCTCCTTTCTCCCCCTCTGCCAGCATGGATTCAGCGGAAACAATTAGAGTTCAAACTAATAGCATGTTATATTTCGCGTCAAATAGCCTAGTCTGAAGGCGTGCGGCCCGGGTTTTCGCCCCACTTTTGCAGGCAGAGTTTCTGCTGCGGGAGGCCCGAGCTTCAGAGATTTAATACAGTGATGACCATGGGTCCAAATTCCTTGTTCAGCAGGGTGACCCTCGGCTTTATCGCTTGATAAACAACCTATTGGCCCTCTGTTAAGGCAGTATGGAGAGACAGATGTCATTGGAAAAAGAACAAAGTTTTGTGGATGGTCGCTACCTGGCCAACGAAAGCGGTGAGTGTTTTGATGTATTCAACCCGGCAACCAATGAGGTTAGCTACCAGGTAGAGCAGGCCGATGAAAAGGTACTCGCTGAGACCATCGAGAGCGCCAAACGCGGTTTTGCGCAATGGTCAGCCATGGCGCCGATTGAACGCAGTCGTATTCTATTGAAAGCCGTAGCGCTGTTGCGCGAGCGAAACGACGAGCTGGCGGCTATTGAAGTTGCTGACACCGGTAAGCCTTGGCAAGAAGCGAGCGTTGTCGATGTCGTGACAGGCGCTGATTCCATTGAGTTCTTCGCCGGCCTGGCTGCAGGCATCGAAGGCAACCAGCAGCAGGTGGGTGAGGATTTCTACTACACCCGTCGCGAGCCCTTAGGTGTTTGCGCCGGTATTGGTGCCTGGAACTACCCCCTGCAGATCGCCTGCTGGAAAGCGGCACCGGCGCTGGCCTGTGGTAATGCCATGATCTTCAAGCCTTCCGAGGAAACGCCCAAGGGCGCCCTGAAGCTGGCCGAAATTTTTATTGAAGCGGGCATGCCCCCTGGCGTTTTCAATGTAATTCAGGGTGACGGTGCTGTTGGCGCCTGGCTGACCAACCATCCCGATATCGCCAAAGTGTCTTTCACTGGCGAAGTAGGCACCGGCAAGAAAGTGATGGCTGCAGCGGCCTCCAATTTGAAAGAAGTAACCATGGAGCTGGGCGGTAAGTCCCCATTGGTTATCTTTGATGATGCCGACCTGGAACAGGCCGTCTCAGCCGCTATGCTGGGTAACTTCTATACCCAGGGCGAAATCTGCACCAATGGAACTCGCGTCTTCGTTCATCGCAATATCCATGAGCAGTTCCTCGCACGCTTAAAAGAGCGTACCGAGCAGAATATTATTGCCGGTGATCCGATGCATCCAGATACCAATTTCGGTGCACTGATCTCCGCCAAGCACCAACAGCTGGTGATGGACTACATCAATCAAGGTAAAAAGGAAGGTGCCACCCTCCTCTGCGGCGGTCATACCCTCTCCCCTGAGAATGCACCCAACGGCTACTTCGTCGCTCCGACGGTATTCACCGATTGTCGTGATGATATGACTATCTGCCGCGAAGAGATTTTCGGCCCGGTGATGTCAGTGCTGGTGTTTGATGAGGAAGACGAAGTCATTCGTCGCGCAAATGATACCCGCCTGGGGCTTGCCGCTGGCGTATTCACTCGCGATATCACGCGCGCCCACCGGGTAATCCACCAGATGCAAGCGGGTATCTGTTGGATTAACGCTTACGGGGCCTCTCCGGCCGAAATGCCTGTGGGCGGATACAAGCTATCTGGTGTCGGGCGCGAAAATGGACTGGCAACCTTGAACCATTACACCCAGATCAAGGCGGTGTATGTGGGTCTGGCTCCACTAGAAAGTCCATTTTAAGCGGTATCCTGCATGAGTGAGTTTGATTACATCATCGTCGGTGCCGGCTCTGCCGGCTGTGTCCTGGCCAACCGCCTGTCGGCCAAGGAAGATAAGAACGTCCTATTAGTGGAAACTGGTGGGAGTGACCGCAGCCTCTTTATTCAGATGCCCACTGCGCTGTCCATCCCCATGAACACGAAAAAGTATGCTTGGCAGTTTATGACCGAGCCGGAGCCCCACCTGGATAATCGCAGTATGCACTGCCCCAGGGGCAAGGTGCTTGGAGGCTCCTCCTCCATTAACGGCATGGTGTATGTGCGAGGGCACGCTAAAGATTTCGACGAATGGGCACAACACGGTGCGGAAGGCTGGGATTACGCGCACTGCCTACCCTACTTCAAGCGCTCGGAGACTTGGGCCTTCGGTGGTGATGAGTACCGTGGTGATGAGGGTCCGCTGGGGGTAAATAATGGCAATGAAATGGCCAACCCCCTATACGGCGCCTTCATCGAGGCCGGCAAAGAAGCCGGTTACGATTACACCGCAGATTATAACGGTGAGCAGCAAGAGGGCTTCGGCCCCATGCATATGACGGTAAAGGATGGAAAACGCTGGTCTACTGCCAATGCTTACCTGAAACCGGCAATGCAACGCCCGAATCTCACCGTATTGACCCACGCTACCGTGCACCGGGTACTACTCGAAGGTAAGCGGGCTGTAGGTATCAAGCTTGAACGTAAAGGTAAAATCCAGGAGTTAAAGGCGCGACAGGAAGTCATCCTTAGCGCAGGACCAATTGGCTCCCCTCACCTTCTTCAGCTCTCCGGCATTGGGGAAGCTGAGACATTGGCGGAAGCCGGTATCGAGCTTCAGCACGAGCTTCCAGGCGTTGGCCAAAATTTGCAGGACCACTTGGAGTTTTACTTCCAGTTCCGCTGCGAACAGCCGATCTCCCTAAATGGCAAGCTCGATCCCTGGAATAAATTCCTGATAGGCGCGCGCTGGATACTGAAGAAGGACGGCCTTGGAGCTACCAACCACTTTGAGTCCTGTGGCTTTATCCGCTCCAAGGAAAGTGTTGAGTGGCCCGATTTGCAATATCACTTCCTCCCTGCGGCAATGCGCTATGACGGCAAAGAGGCCTTCGATGGGCACGGCTTCCAGGTACATATCGGGCATAACAAGCCCAAGAGTCGCGGCCGAGTTAAAGTGGTTAGCAGTGATCCAAAAGTATCACCTTCTATTCTCTTCAATTACCTTCAGGAGAAAGAGGATATCGAAGGCTTCCGCGCTTGCGTACGCCTGACTCGTGAGATCATTAACCAGCCGGCTTTCGATACGTTCCGCGGAGAAGAGATTCAGCCCGGCACCGATATTCAGACTGACGAACAGATCGATGCTTTCGTACGTGAATCTGTCGAAAGTGCCTACCACCCGTCCTGCTCCTGCAAGATGGGCACCGATTCAATGGCTGTGGTGGACCCGGAAACCCGCGTGCATGGCTTGCAGGGTTTGAGGGTCGTTGACTCTTCTATCTTCCCGACAATTCCAAACGGCAACCTGAACGCACCCACCATCATGGTGGCAGAGCGTGCTGCCGACCTGATTTTGGGGCGCCCAGTATTGGCCCCATCCGAAGCATCGGTGGCCCTTGCGGCGACCAGCACTCAGCGACCTGGCTGCCCCAAGCGACCAGCGAGCTAATTACCACCGGCGTCCTGTCAAGATTTGACTATCCCCTTCATTTCGGCGGGGATACTCAAATCTCGCACAGTTTAGCCTTCCGGAGGCGCCGGTATACCAATAACATAGCTGGAGACACAGCATGACGTTTTGGCTTTCTGCGGGGATATTGTTTACTTTTACAGCAATAATCTTTGCCTTAATTCGTTGGGGTAACGTGAAGCTGGTTGGGGTTACACCTGTCCACACCTTCACCTTTATCGCCATTCTGTTTACTTCAGGCCTGGATGTTGGCCTGATCATGTTCCCACTGACCGAGTTTGCCGGTTACGCGGACCTGGCAAACAGCCCCGAATACGGCTTCACCAACCCACTTGCCATTGAGTTTGGTTTTTGGGCATTCTTGATTTGGGGTTTTTATTTCCTCACTTGCTTCTACTTTTGCGTAATCGAGCCGAAAGTAAAGTTCTTCGAGATAGGCCTGGTTAAGCTGATCAACAATGTAGTGATCATCGGCACCTGTGCATTTACCGCCTACCTGTTGTTGAGCAACCTGCCCTGGTACCTGCCTCAGGTTGGCGATGGTGAAACCATTGTTGGCACCTTCTATTTGATCGTATTTGCTGTAATCGCTGCCGCCGTGTACTCATCCACCAGTCTGCGCTATGTGCGCCTTCTCAGCCTGGCCACCACTTGGTTGTTTATCGGCCTGATTGCGCTGATGTGGGTTGGTGCCTTTACCGGCGAAAATGGTAGCGTTGGCGATTTTGTCTCCACCTTCAGCCTGCTCGGCAGTTATTTTGGCAATATCCACCAGTTTGTACTGCCTCTGAATGATTACCACGAGTTCTACCTCTTCTGGTGGTTTGCCTGGAGCATCATGATTGGCCAGTTTACCTCCCGCTTTGTGGGTGGCCTGCGCACTTATCAGGTTCTGGCGGCGATGCTGATCTTCCCGTCGATTCCCATCGCGCTTTGGTTTACCGTTCTGTATTACTACTCCAGTCAGGGCCTGGACACCAGCGGCTTTTATAACCTGGCCATGGTTGTTGTGGGCATCACCTTTGTAATCAACTCACTGGACTCTCTGATCCGCTTGTATACCGACAACCTGGGTATGACTGTCGCCCGCCTCGGCAAAATGAAGTACTTCATTTTGAACCTGGTGGCACTGAGCCTGCTCACTCTGCTGTTCAAGCTGGACTTCCTGCAAATCCAATGGATCGGGGCCCTCGTGATCGGCATCTTCTTCTGCTGCCTCGGTTACATCCTGGTTAAACGCTACCGGGAAGTTGCCTCTATCAACGCCTCTCCCGAAGAGAACCTGGTCGACTTCAGAAAGATCGAGATGGTGAATTAAGAATATTGAAGTGTAATACCCTGCCCAAACTGGGCAGGGATAACGAATAAAATTTAAGGGGACAATATTATGAATTTGAAACTATCAGCCCTGGCCTGTGCTTCCATACTGGCCATTTCGCAACAATCTTTTGCTGATCTTTCCTCCACCGTAAATCTGACCAGCGATTACACCTTTAATGGTGTAAGCCAAACAAAAGAGAATCCCGCCCTACAGGCCAGCCTCGATTATGGTTTTGACAGTGGCTGGTATGTTGGCAGCTGGGCTTCCAATGTGAATTTTGAAGGTGACGACAGCACTAACCTGGAATGGGATTTTTACGCGGGTAAGTTTATGCAACTTACCGACAGAGTGAGCCTGGATACCGGTATCGCCTATTACACCTATCATGGCGATAACACTTCTAACGAAGGCAATTACCCAGAAGCCTATGCCAAACTAGGCTACAGCTCTTCTTTGGGTGCGTCAGAAGTGAATGGCTGGTACAGCTGGGACTATTTTGGCACTGGTGGAAACCACCACATTCTGATGCTGGCCCACACCATTGAATTGGCAGATAACCACAATGTGCGCTTCAGTGTTGATCGCTCTACTTCTACAGATAAAGATAAGTGGATTTGGGGTGATGATGAATCCTACAATCACTACCGCGTAGAGTATATGACCTCCTTGAATGGTTTCGATCTCAATATTGCCGCGGAAAACACCAACCTCGATTCCGATGCCGCAGACGAGCGCATAGTCTTCTCTATTGCCCGTACTTTCAACCTGTAAAGTGCGTCTGGGTTCCGGGGGCCGCTAAAGCTCCCGGGCCACCATCTTTGCTGCCTCAAGTGCCGAGTAAAGATCACCTTCTGTAACTCCTTAATGACAACCCGTTAATCGCCCCCTCCTGAATCCCTTCTCTAAAAGCTGACGCAGTATCTGCTAGTTTCTATACCCTGCAATCTATTGACCCAAAACGGCTTGCTACAACAGCTAAACTTATTGGAATGCCTAAATATTAAACCACTGGAAACCCTTAGCTGGCGTGAAAAGTACTGTTTGCTATGGAAAAGCCTGGAAAGGGTATGCTTAAGTCCACTGTCGCTGCCTTACTGATTTTGGTGATCTTCGCCTGCACTAAGAACCCTTTGAGTGATATTAGTGTTGACGACTTTCACCCTGAGGCACAGGTAGGCATTTACACAGTATCTCAAAGTGAATGTGCACTCATGAGATACCGAAAGATTATTAAAAGTGATTCACCTGTTGGATGCGAGCGCTTGCGAAAGGTCGTCTTCAACTTCTTCCCTATTTCCAGTCGACTCATGAGGAGTACTTTTGCGCTCGACAGTTTATACAGAAGCATACCTCCCCCGAGTAGCGGGATTCGCCAGAGAGCGGCAAACAACGTGGTGCCCCATCCAAAAGGGGCCGTGATCGTCCTCGATGTTGTAGCCGGTGAAGTGCTTAATTTGTTTGGCGAGTTATATCGATTGAAATTTCCTATTAAATCTGCAATTCCAATCGAATATTTCAGCCAACAAGAGAGGGTAACTGAGGATATGAATAATACGCTGGCATTCGACTCTCGATTCATCACCAATGAAACCAGGTGGTCAGAGCATGCCTATGGAGTCGCTATTGATATTAACCCTATACAGAACCCTTACCTGGATATTGAAAATACCTCCAGGGCTGAAGTAATACCCAGGGATGCTACTGAGGGATATTTAAATAGAGCAAAGTATCGAGTTGGAAAGCCGGTTCGCGTGGGGATGACAGAAGATGTGGCCCTAGTATTTGCCAAACACGGCTTTGCTGTTTGGGGTGGCGATTGGAATACGCCGATTGATTATATGCACTTCCAGGTAGGCTCTCGCCAATTTATTGACTATCTGGTGGCCTTGCCTTTAGAGGGGGCAAAAGTATTGTTTCGCCGTTATGTAAGCCAGCTTAATCAGTGTTTAGAGATGGGTGGCGCGAGGAATGACGCCGCCCTTCTCAGGAAGTCCTGCGTAGAGGAGGTTACGGCAGCATTTGAGCCACAATGACCAAAAGTGGGGCAAGAGCCACCGACTCTCACTATCAAGTTAAAAACCGCTTGACCGGAGAGCGAAAATACATATACTGCTGCCAACAGCTAAAAAGTAAGTTACCTTTGTTTACACTCTCCATTTCGTCGCATCTCTGTAGTACTTCGTCCTGTAGATTTTTAAAGTTAAGTCTATTTTTTCGCTATTCATGCCTCATATGAAGGCTTACCCCTATTTGTTTTCAGGATATTATTATGTCTAACACTACTACCGGCACCGTTAAGTGGTTCAATGAAGAAAAAGGCTTTGGCTTTATTGCACAGAAGTCCGGCCCCGATGTCTTCGCACACTTTAGCGCAATCGCAAGCCCTGGGTTCAAAACCCTGGCCGAAGGTCAAGCGGTTGAGTTTGTCGTAACTCAGGGCAAAAAAGGCCCACAAGCAGAAAACATCGTCTGCATCTAACGGCTAGCTACCTTAGCGACTGAGTGACCCTACTGAGTCGCTTTGCGTTTCGCAGGTTGAGATACACTTTTCGAGTATCTCAACCTCGACTATGGGTATCCAATCACTTTGAATACCCACCTATTTTAAGTCCTCAATTTCAATTGAGTGATACCCGCCACCCTGCCTTGCCGAGTTATATCTGATCTGCACCGACACATCATTTAAGCCTTTATCAAGCACAACGTTCCTGGCGGTTTTCTGAGAGAAATTATGAATTCAGCCTTAGTAACGGCGCCCTCCTCCTCTGACACCTCAAAATACAGTAATCCCATCCCCGATCGTGCATTCATTATCAATTTGCTCAAAAAAAGCAATAAAGCATTGGATCGGCAGCAACTGGCCCGAGCATTATCTTTGTCCGGCAAAGAACAGAACGAAGCCTTACGCCGCCGCTTGCGTGCCATGGAGCGCGATGGACAGCTCTCCTTCGATCGACAGCAAGGTTACAGCTTAACTAGGGCAGAAGATTTGATAACTGGGCGCGTGATTGGCCATCCAAATGGCTTTGGCTTCCTTGCCTGCGATGACACCGAAGATGACCTATATCTTTCAAATACCGAAATGTCCACGGTATTTGATGGTGATCGCGCCCAGGTTCGCATAACCGGTGTTGACCACCGCGGCCGACAGCAAGGCGTCATCGTCAAAGTACTTGAACGGAATACCACTCATGTGGTTGGGCGCTTGCACGTCGAAAATCAGGACTACTTCCTTAAGCCCGAAAACAGCCGTATCGCCCATGAGATTGATGTCGATAGCGATCAACTGATGGGGGCAAAAGCCGGCCAATATGTGTCTGTAGAAATCATCGAGGCCCCCTGCCGCCGCTACAATGCCTTCGGAAGGGTGACGGAGCGGCTAGGTGATGCGATGGCCCCCGGCATGGAAATCGAAGTGGCGATACGGGGCCACGATATCCCCCATCGCTGGCCCCAGGAAACCACCAGGGCCGCGAAACACATGGGAGGCGAGGTCGCAGAAACCGATAAACTAAATCGCACCGACTTTAGATCACTGCCCTTTGTGACTATTGATGGTGATGATGCGCGCGACTTTGACGACGCCGTCTATTGCGAAAAGACCAGGACCGGCGGATGGCGATTATTTGTCGCCATCGCGGATGTTTCCCACTATGTTATGCCCGGTGGCGCATTGGATCAGGAGGCGCAAAAGCGCGGCACTTCGGTTTACTTCCCAGGACATGTCGTCCCCATGCTGCCAGAAGCACTTTCCAACGGCTTATGCTCATTAAATCCCCACGTTGACCGGCTAGTTATGGTCTGTGAAATAACACTCACCGCCTCTGGCAAAATGACAGCCTATAAGTTCTCGGAAGGGGTGATTCACTCACACGCCAGACTTACTTACAACCAGGTGAATACATTATTAACCTCACCTGATTCCGGTCCTGGGCTTACTGTGGCTCGCCAATATTCAGCTGTAGTGCCCCATATTCACACGCTGCATAACCTTTACACCGTATTGAGAAAGGCGCGGGCAAAACGCGGCTCAATGGATTTCGACAAGCAAGAAGTACAATTTAAATTTAATAAAGATCGCAAGATTGATCAGATAATTCCCGTCATTCGTCATGACGCACACAGAATGATTGAAGAGTTCATGCTGTGCGCCAATGTTGCGACAGCACGATTCTTAGAGAAACTGAAAATACCGGCGCTATATCGGGTTCATGACGGGCCCAGAGATAAAAAACTGACCAATCTACGCGCATTTCTCGGTGAAAAAGGACTCAGCCTGGCAGGCGGCGACAAGCCCTCGCCTGCCCACTATGATCGCTTGCTGAGGAGTATTGACCAGCGTCCTGATGCCGATATTATCCGCACAATGATGCTGCGATCACTCAGTCAGGCGGAATACAGCCCCGACAATCAAGGCCATTTTGGCTTGGCTTATTCCGCGTATGCGCACTTTACATCACCGATTCGCCGCTATCCTGACCTGCTCGTACACCGAGCGATTCGTTCGGAGATTCGCCAGGCAAGCCGTATAAACCCCTTGCGTGAAGCACTGAGGTTCTTCACTGGCGCTGGCAGAGGTTCCGTGCAGCGCTATAAACATGCAGAACTTTTAAATCCCGCAACAAGCTATCCCTACGACAAAACGGCTATGCGGGATTTGGCTGAGCATTGCTCAACCGTTTCCCGGCGCGCAGACAAGGCGAGCTGGGAGGTTGAAGCCTGGTTAAAATGTGAATATATGCAGGATTTTGTAGGTGACTGCTTTCGTGGTGTCGTCAGCAGCATTGCCCACTTCGGCCTGTTTATCGAGCTTGAAGATATCAAGGTTGAAGGGCTGATCCACATCTCTGCCCTAAAAAACGATTTTTATAATTTCGATGCCGCCAGACAGCGACTCAGCGGCGAGCGTAACAAGACCAGCTACGGTCTTGGCGATGCTGTCGATATTCGCGTAGTTCGAGTCGATATGGAACGGCGCAAGATTGAATTTGAGCTGGAAGGCCAGCAGGGCCGAAAGAAACCATTTAAGAAAAAGTGATTGGAAAATATTGCTCTTTCAACCAGCAACAACTGGCCGTCAGATTACGCGACCTTGGGTGCGCAAAAGTTTTTAGGGGAGCTTGAGGATTGGCAAAAGCCTTGGTTGAGCTCAACCTAAAAATCAAGCGTCGTGCTGACCGTTTGATCGAACATCACACTCGAATTTCACGGTCGCAGACCAATGCAAGTGTATACAGAGCACCTTTACTGGAGGTGCCCTGTAGATTCCGGTTAAGTCACAAGGGGCAATTTGGTGAGTTACCCAGCCTGGCTACAGGCGTGAAGGGTGGCTTCCTGGATCGCCCTCTACATGGGGTTTATCATTATGTGTCACGCCGTGAGAGGATTCGGTGGGCAACTCCCAGTCCCCCTCTTTACTCCAGGGATCATCTTCAGGAAAATCTTCAATGTAGATTTCCTTTTCTTCATAGTCCGGCTGGAAACGCAAATCATATTGTGCCGCTTTGACAATAGAGACGCATAACAGAAGCGCCACAATTAACAGTGGAACACCTCCAATAACGCTGGCAGTTTGCAGGGTATCCAGCCCGCCTAGAAACATCAGGGTGACAGGCATAACAGACAAAGCAAATGCCCAGAAAACCCGATTCCAACGTGCCGGTTCTTCATCCACCTCTTTTTGTACTACTGCCGCAAGAATATAAGAAATCGAATCAAAGGTAGTTGCGGTAAAGATCAAAGCGAGCACGGTGTAAACCAATATTACGAGCTTGCTTGCGGGCAACGTCTTCAAGATAGCAAATATTGCCGCGGTTGCCCCCTCCTGATTGAGCATCTGAACAACGTCCAACTCCCCAGAAAACTGCAGATAGACACCGTAGTTCCCTAGCACCATGAAGAACAGGAAGCACCCCAAGGTACCAAAGAATATGGAGCCCACCACCATCGCTTTGATCGTCCTACCGCGGGAGATTCTTGCAATAAAGAGGCCCACGCTCGGTGCGAATACCAGCCACCAGGCCCAGTAAAAAATAGTCCAATCCTGCGGAAAGTGGGTATCTGGAAAACGCTCAAACTGTGCAAAGGGCTCCGTCCAAGAGGCCATATGAAAGATATTGTCTAACACTCGCCCCAGGGCGTCCAAGCCCGTATTCAGCATGAACAGTGTGGGGCCCACTAAAAATACAAAAGCGAGTAGTGTGACCGAAAGCCACATATTGACACTGGAAAGAGCTCTAATACCATTTTTTAGACCGACAAAAGCGCTATAACCAAAAATGAGCGTGCATAGCATGAGCACCAGAACTTGCGTCGTCAGGTCCCTAGGTACGCCGAACAACTCATGAGCCCCCTCTGTAATTAGAGGTGCCGCAATTCCCAGTGTTGTAGCACCCCCCCCAAGCATCCCAAAGATAAAGAGTACATCGACGAACTTTCCGATCCCTCCTTTGGCCCGCTCCTCGCCCAGCACGGGCATCAGAGCTTCACTAATCTTCAATACGCTATGGTTCCTCACGTAGTAAAAATAGGCGATAGGTAAGGCTGGTATGAGATAAATAGACCATGCCAGTGGCCCCCAATGGAATATGCCGTAGGCAACCGCCCAGCGCGCAGCTTCGGGAGTGCCACCCTCAACCTGGAAAGGTGGGGTTTGGTAGTAATAGATCCACTCCACCATCGACCAGTAGAGGATGGAGGCTCCAATACCGGAGCAAAACAACATAGAAGCCCAGGACACCGTAGAAAACTCGGGGTCCTCTTCGGCTGTTCCCAGCTTTATTTGGCCAATATCACTAAATACGATATAAACCATAAAAAGTATGGCCCCCACCCCGAGCAACAGATAAAAAACGCCCAGCTGATCAGTGACAAATTTTTTGGCGGTCAGCACCCATGCGGCACCAACATCAGGAAATATTACGAGCGGAACGGTAACCAGCAATAACAGTGCAAGTGACCCAAAAAAAGTGGGCTTATCGATAATTTCTCTGAAATTCTTTGTCAATGTAGTCCTCCAAAGCAGCAAAAGACCGACAAAATAAAAGCAAGCTCGATGTCACATAAAGCATGAGGACTGGTGATATGGCAGGAAAGAACTTTTATGAAGGCGGAACAAAGATTTATAAGGTATTTCTTATATTTGGGGCTGAATTCTAACAGGATTAGATATTATTTCAATCTGGGGCATTTAAATGCGACTTGAATGTTATTGTCAAGCTAGCTCCCTGAATGTTAACTTGCTGCATTGCCATGAGAAAATTTATAGCCGCTCAATTTACATGATTGCAGACAAGTATCGACATCTTGGTAAAGTGATAATCATAGGACGAGCGCCCTAAAAGGCAATCAATAGGCTACCAGGTAAAAAGGTAAATCCAGTGATTTCGAGGGTTTAGGTTTTCTTTTGACTGGGTGCTTTTTGATCCCTTGAGTTCCTCGCCTCTGTCTCACTAGATGTTGCCCAGTCACCCTCTTCGCTCCACGGATCATCTTCAGGAAAATCATTTATATAGATTTCTTTCTCTTCGTAACTGGGTTGGTAGCGTAAATCATATTGAGCCGCCTTTACGATAGAGATGCACAGTAACAGAGCCACGATCAATAGCGGGACGCCACCAATAATACTTGCAGTTTGCAGGGCATCCAGACCACCAAGAAACATCAAGGTAATAGGCATTACAGATAGGGTAAACGCCCAAAACAAACGGTTCCAGCGGGCTGGTTCTCCAATAATTTCTTTTTGCACAACAGCAGCGAGGATATAAGATATGGAGTCGAATGTGGTGGCGGTAAAAATTAATGCAAGCACGGTGAAAGCCAATATAACCAGCTTACTCATTGGCAATGTTTGCAATATGGCAAATATTGCCGCAGTTGCCCCCTGCTGGTTGAGCGTTTGCACCACATCCAGCTCTCCAGAAAACTGTAGATAGACGCCATAATTCCCCAGAATCAAGAAAAACAGGAAGCACCCCAGGGTGCCATAGAATATGGCACCAACAACCATTGCTTTAATGGTGCGCCCTCGAGAGATTCTAGCGATAAACAGACCGACACTTGGCGCAAATACTAACCACCAGGCCCAGTAAAAGATGGTCCAATCTTGAGGGACATACGTTTGGGGAAATTGTTTAAATCGACCAAATGGCTCCGTCCAGGTCGCCATATGAAAAAGATTATTCAGGACCTTCCCCAAAGAGTCCAATCCCGCATTCAACATAAATAATGTGGGACCTGCAATAAAGACAAAAGCGAGCAAAAGAATGGATAGCCACATATTGACATTGGAGAGTGTTTGTATTCCCCTTTTCAGTCCAGCAAATACACTACACCCAAAAATAAAAGTGCAAAGCATCAGAATAAAAATTTTCGTGGGTATCCCTGTAGACACACCGAATAGTTCGTGAGCGCCTTCGGAGATTAAAGGGGCAGCAATCCCCAGGGTGGTGGCCCCACCTCCAAGCATACCAAAAACAAAACACACATCGATTAACTTACCAATCCCACCCTTTGCCCGCCTCTCACCCAAAACTGGCATAAGAGCTTCACTTATCTTTAATACGCTGCGATTTCGCACATAATAAAAGTAAGCGATGGGAAGAGCTGGAATGAGGTAAATTGACCAGGCTATAGGCCCCCAGTGAAATATCCCATATGCCATGGCCCACCGTGCCGCCTCGGGAGTGTTTCCTTTTACCTCAAAAGGCGGTGTCTGGTAATAATAAACCCACTCCACCATCGACCAATAAAGAATAGATGCCCCTATACCAGTGCAAAATAACATGGAGGCCCAGGATAGTGTATTGAACTCCGGCTGCTCCTCGGGCTTCCCGAGTTTAATCTGGCCTATATCACTAAATATGATATAGGTCATAAAGAGTAATGCACCAACTCCAAGTACCAGATAAAACACACCCAACTCATCTGTTACAAAGTTCTTGGCCATGAGTACCCACTGCGCTCCCGACTTTGGATATAAAATGAGCGGTAGGGTAACCATTAAAAGCAAGGTGAGCGCCCCAAAGAAAGTGGGTTTGTCGATGATTCTTTTGAATTCCCCCATCAATACGTCTCTCCGGGGTTTTTATGGGAGCCGAATGGATTTAAACCAGAGCAATCAATTGGATGCAATGCTGCCTCATCAGCCGGATTGCCACAAGAAATGAAAGATTTACTGATAAGTCTAGCTGTATGGATGCCATCAAAAGGGGATATTTTGGGTAACGGGAATAGGTGAGGCTTGACCTGCTCCACACGAAAGTGGCGCCGCTGAACACTGACCAGCTTATAACAGTCTACAAGCAAGGCAGGCCTTGCTTGAGTGGAGGCGGAGCGATCAAGCGCTTAGTGGTGTATACACCAAGCGAACATCAATCGATCCCACCAAAAAGTATAGAGGGCTTCTGTCAATCTATGAGGTTACGTTTTTAATGAGCGCTCCAACTGGGCAAACTGCCCTTGGATCATGGCTTTTTCCCGAGTAAGAATGCGATTCTCATCGTTGAGCAGTTCAAGTCGATCTCGTGCTGTGATGAGTTCAGACTCAAGCCTCTCCAGCGAATACTGTTGTAGCTGCATCGCCTTTTGGGATGCGGCCTCATCACTTTGCAGCTTTGAAATTTGCTCACGCAAGCCGGTGAGCGCTGCAAGATTGTCCCTTAGCGCAGAACCCCGCTCCTCTGATTGCTGTTTGAGACTTGCGGCTTCCGCGCTCGCGCTACCTATTTGTTCCCTGAGGTCCTGCTTCTCCCGGTTGAGCTCAATAATGAGCGCCTGTGCCTGCTTATAGAGCAGTTCCAGTTCATTGAATCTGCGTTCGGTGAGGGCCTGCTGCTCATGGAGAGCGGCCACCTGGTCCTTCAGTTGCTCCGCGGCTGCACGGTACTGATCCCGCTCATGTTGCCGATCGCTGGCTGTGCGCTGCTGGAAGTGTTCAAAATGATCACGTATATCTCTGTTTTCTTGCTTAACTTCCTCGATCGTTGTCTTTTGCTCGAGGATGCGCTCTGCCGCCTCCTGCCTCTGGTAGTCACTTTTTTCCAGGGCTGCCTGGGTCTGTTCCAGGGCTTGCTTGAGTCTGCGGTTTTCACTTTCAGCAACAGAAAGTTTTTGCTCGACCTCCCTGAGCCTGACGGATTGCTCGCTGGAAGTGGCGCGTATTTCTTCCAGCTGCGCGTTGATCACCGCCTCTTGAGCCTGAAACTCCTGCTGCACCTCCTCTACCCGCTTATCTGCTACCCCCTGAATTCTCTGATGCAACCCTTTCAGGGCCTCAATCAGGTCTTTGGGGAGCCCACTGATATCAGTATCGGTCGTAGATTCATTGCGCCACCGCTTGAGTAGCGGAGCAATTGTGCTTTTGCTGCCGGTACCCAGCTGCTCCCGCACCCGATCCACGGTGGGATCTTCCCCGCGCCCCTTAATCGTCTTTGCCGCCTGGACAATATCCAGATAAGTGACACCAGTGCGTGCCATAAGCTCTTCCTCAGATTATTTCGTTATGAATTACGTATTACGTATTATTACATAATATTTATATTTTGAGTATTTCTTGAATGCCGCCATATAACCTTCGATAATGATTCTTATCGAAGGTTATAATTCTATAATTGCCCCCAGATAACGTACCTTTGGTACACAAGAGGGGACCAGAAGCGACTCAAGGCCATGAAAAAACTCACCACCGCATCGACGAGAAGCAATCACAAGCCTCTAACCCCTGTTACACCGAATCAGGTGGGCGAACTACTCACTGAGGAGGCCATCCAGAAATATCTGAGCGCAGCCACTGCAGACAGCACCCGCAGGGCTTATCGCTCGGCCATACGCCAGTTCGAAAAATGGGGCGGCCGACTGCCAACCGATAGCAGTGGACTTGTCCGATACATCCTGAAGCGCGCAGAACATCTCAACCCGCGCACCCTGGATCTCCATCTCACCGCCATCGGTCAGTGGCACCAGTACCAGGGCATGTTTAACCCGGTAACAGACGCCTTGGTGCAGAAAACCATGCGGGGAGTTCGCCGCACACACGGCAAGCCAAAGCAAAAATCTAAGGCACTCAGCCTCCAGCACATAGCCGCTTTGACGCGGTATTTGCGCGAGCAGCCGGCAACAAAGAAAAATGCCCGGGATCTCGCGTTGATTCTGGTTGGGTTCTTTGGTGCTTTCCGGCGCAGTGAACTGGTCGCCATACAGGTGGAGGATCTAATTTGGGAGGAGGAGGGCCTCATTGTAAGACTTCCCAAGTCGAAGACGGATCAGAGCGGTCAAGGTATGATGCGCGCCCTACCCTACGGCTCCCCCGGAGCTTGCCCGGCAAAAGCACTCCGATCCTGGCTGGAGGCTGGCGGCATTGACAGTGGCCCTGTATTTCGTGCGGTAAATCGCTGGGGCTCCATCCAAGAAAGGCAACTGAATCCTACCGCCATCAATGACTTGCTGAAAAAGCTAGGTTTGGCCTGTGGCTTTGAGTTTGTCGATGAACTCAGCAGCCACAGCTTTCGTCGAGGCCTCTCCACGTCTGCCGCTCGGGAAAAAGTGGGATTTGAACTTATTAAGAAACAAGGCGGCTGGAAGAGTGATGCCACGGTGTGGGAGTACATCGAAGAAGGGCAGCAATTTAGCGAAAATGCTTCCGCCATTTTGATGAAGAAAATGGCGGAGCTGTTATAGCTCTGGCTGGGTCATTACGCTCTTGATACCAACGGTGGAGGGCGGCTAACTACAAGATACCGTCACCATTAAATATACGGATCAACTGCTGGGTTGAACCTTAATCTATGATTCTAAACTGGGAGACCCTTCACGAAGCGCCCCCAAACCATTCGCCCGAAGTAGCAGTCTTCAGCTGCTAGTTATTTTGCCCCTGCTGCTTGTGCGTCTTATTAAAAATCGCTTCCCATTCCTGATTGAACTGTGATGGCATTGGTTTAGGGCTCTTTTTGAACAGCACAACACCCACATGAGCCTCATGGTTGTGGGGTTCAGAAGTCACCTCTTCAACAAATCCATGCATTATTCCTTTGCTGTCGAGGATGAAACTGCCGGAACTCTCATCGGAAACATCGACGGTCACTATATGAGTGGTTTCGCCCATTTTAGAAAAAGCAAAGATGCCGATATCTTGACCGGTGGTCATGCCATCTTTGGACTCTTCGACCGCGCTGAGCTGATGCTTTATATCGGCAGGCTTTTTAATAGTATCCATAAATCGCCCCCCCCCTCCTGACTTCGTCACCTTAAAAACTTTAAAGGTTCGGCAATATTGGTTCTTTTTTAGCGTTAAGGCGTTTGTACTATGCTCGTAAAGCATAAAAGACTCGTCAGCGATTGCACACCAAACTCCATCCAAACGGTTCTTCGTATCGGGGTTGGCTTGGATTGAATTTGGATAAGAGACTAATAACACTACAGCCCCGAGCAACAGAATACTGAGATGAGCTTGTTTAATCTTCATAGTGTTTACCTGTTTGGTGAAGGGGCCGCTATGTGGGGATGCCTAGCGAATGATTCGAACTCCATTGAGAAAGACCGGTCGGTACAAACTGAGTGACTAACACCTTAAGTATTACCATGATCCTACCCACCAGCTGCAGAAATTTAGTTTCTCATTTTTATCCTGCCAGCCTAAATGACAGCTGCCCGTCGCTAGATAACCAGCAACCGGATAACCTCCTTAGAGCATTCACCCAACGAGTTTAGTGATGGAAATAAGTCTGATTGAAAAATCACAGATAGCCATGAGAAGTTATTCTCATAATTTTAGTGACAAAGTATGGGGCGTAACCATAAAGCGATAGGCTAGTATTTTAGCTTTGTAATCCTCTGCGTCTTTGCTCCGTAATTACAAAAACCGCCATTCGCTTCTCTTAATACCTAATTTATAGGCAGATCATTCGAGGAAGCCAACGATGCCCCTAAAGCCAACGCAAATAGAAGAATGTGAATCCAGCCCTTGGAGTTTCTCAGACCTAAAAGCCCTATTCCTTAATTGCACGCTAAAACCAACACCGGAACTCTCACACACAGAAGGACTAATTAACCTTTCCCAAGAGATTATGGAGCGTAACTGTGTTTCGGTATCAGTTCTCAGGCCGGTAGACCATGACATTGCCTTTGGCATCTATCCGAATATGACAGAACACGGCTGGGAAAACGATGAGTGGCCCACTATCTACAAACAGGTCAAAGAGGCCGACATACTGGTGCTCACCACCCCAGTCTGGCTCGGTGAAAAATCCTCAATCTGTACGCAAACAATAGAACGCCTCTACGCCAATTCATCAAACCTCAATGAAAGGGGGCAGTATGCCTACTATGGAAAAGTGGGTGGTTGTTTGATCACTGGTAATGAGGATGGCGCTAAGCACTGTGCAATGAATATTCTCTACTCTCTACAGCATCTAGGCTTTCTCATACCTCCTCAGGCGGATGCCGGCTGGGTTGGCGAAGCCGGCCCCGGCCCCTCATATCTCGACCCAGAATCAGGAGGACCGGAGAATGACTTTACCAATCGCAACACCGCCTTTATGACCTGGAATCTTTTGCATATGGCACGAATGCTCAAGGATGCCGGCGGAGTCCCCGCCCATGGTAACCAGCGCTCCGCCTGGGACGCAGGTTGTCGGCCGGACTTCCCCAATCCCGATTATCGCTAAAGCGCTGATAGACGCTGGGCATCGACTCGGTGAGTTGATCATTTGGACCGACCAGAGGACTAAGGAACCTCTGGCTTTGAATGTACTTTACATATCAAGGCGCTGCTTTGTGGAAATGTCTGAACCTTTCAAAAAGCTCCAAAGCAATGTTTGGGGCGCTCCGAAAGCCCCGTCGGACGGGCCTTGGGGCTGTAACGGCTGAGCTTGTAGGTCCTGCCACTTCCGATGAGCGCCTCGAACATCTGCGCCCTCAAGATCCGCAGAGCGATTACGGAATTATTCAGCGGCCGCCTAAATTTATGAACGGATCAGAGACCTCTATATTTTCCATCAGGAATATTTACAAGCAGGGACCTAAGGAGATACATTGCGCCACCTTTTAGCCCCACCAAACCTCTCTCGGCCGAATATCCATCAGCTATGCTTGCCGGGCAATAGTCAGAGGAGGTTGTTGTATTTAGCCCCATCGAGGAATGCGTTTTCGAATGAAACCCGAGATACTGGAACATATTCTCGCAAGTAAACTTTTTATCAGCTTCTGTGTCATCGTAGTTATTTTATTGCTGCGTGGGTTCTTCACGCTTGCGATTGTCCGCAGTAACTGGGCTAAGGCAGATAAGCGTCGCCGGATTAATACGGTACATAACATTGGTAATCTGCTGCTGGTAATTGGTGTTATTGCCGTTTGGATCACAGAACTACGCGAATTTGCTTTATCGATAGCCGCCTTCTCGGTAGCCATTGTCCTTGCTTTGAGGGAAGTCGTTCAGTGTCTGGTTGGCGGCCTATATCAAGCCAACATGCGCTCTTTCACCGTTGGTGACTGGATCCGTGTGGGTGATCAGTTTGGAGAGGTTACGGACAGCGACTGGTTGAGCACCACCTTATTGGAGATAGACCCACATGGTCTGGGTAATGGCTATACAGGCACAACGCTCTATATCCCCAATAATGCATTCTTTACCCAACCGGTAAAGAACTTAAATTTTATGCGCCGCTATATCGAGCACACGTTCTCAATTACTCGGGAGCGGAGCGAGGTTAACCCTTTTGAGGCAAAAAAATTTCTCGCAGAGCGCCTGAAGGAGCACTGCGATTCCTTTCGAGAAGTTGCCGAACGCTACTGCAAGCTTATTGAGAATCGTATGGGTGTGGAGCTGACAGGCCCCGATGCAAAGGTAAGTATTACAACCAATGAGCTTGGGCACGATGTCATCACTGCTAAGATATTCTGCCCGCGTGAGGAGGCGACTAACATCGAACAACTGGTAACGGAAGACTTCTACAACTTTTGGTTCGAGAAGACTAAAAAGTTGAAAGCTGAGCAGCAAGGAATTGAGCAGGCATGAGGATGCCCCCCTACTACTTTTTATTATTATGGTGAGGCTTGTTCATTAGCCTCCAACTCTCCCAGGCGCTGGCGGATAATCTCCGCCAATCGCCGAGCTCCAGGACCGATATCATCTCGGTTAGGATAAATCAGGTACATTGGCACCACTCTCTCACTCCCCCCCTGCAAAGGAAGTATTTTTAGACTCTTCTCTGATAGTTCATTAAGGATCTTATCTTTCGGCAACCATGAAAAGCCATGTCCTTTACAGGCAGCGCCGATAACAGAGGATATATTGCTTAGTGTCCACCGCTTCGCTACTTCAACCGTCAGCGTTTTGCCATCACTCTGGGGGTTGGAATCCCGCACCAGTAAGTGCCGGTAGTTGCGTAAATCATTCACGGTCAGGGTTCGATTTAGCTGATGTAATGGATGCTCGGGATGAGCAACGGGGATAACACGTGGAGAGGCTGGCAGCAGCTCACCGTTGTGACCAAGTGGGATACGCGGATCGATGGCAAAATCTACCTTTCCTTTTTGTAGTACTTCAAGTGCACCACTAATCACCGTTTCATAGACCTCAACCCGGGTCTGCGGGCTCTCCTCCCCAAATAACGCCAAGCAATCGAGCATCAACCACATAGGGAACAACACTTCTACAGAAATTGAAATCTGCGATTCCCACCCGACGGATGCCCTACGTGCGGATAATTCCAGGGCGGAAGCATCTTCTAACAATTGCCGAGCATGACGGTACAACATATCGCCCGCTGTCGTCAGCACCGCTTTGCGTCCACTAATTGTGAAAGCAGCCACTCCAAGCACGGACTCTAGCTTTTGCACTGCATAGCTCACTGAAGATTGGCTCTTATGCAAACGTTCTGCTGCCTGAGCGTATCCTCCACCCTCTACAACGGCTACCAAACAGCGCCACTGCTCAAGGGTGATCTTCGGGTTTGTTGAATATTGATTTCCGAACTGACTAGGCATAATCGAATTTTTAGATGTATTTCAGCGAATATTTCTAATTTTTAATCGATTCATTCAATGTTTCAATAGCATTCAAGCAATTCAATTCATTTGGAGACCGTTATGGCAAAGTTACTTAACATCCAATCCAGCATGTTCCAAGCCGGTGGCCAGACCTCCCAGCTCGCCACAAAATATGTCCAGAACTGGAAAATGAACAACCCCAACGGGGAAGTGGTTCAACGTGATCTTGCCGCGCACCCCATCCCCCATTTGGATCTTGATCGCTTCCAAGCTTTCACCACTCCGGCTGAACAGCGAACCTCAGAACAACAGGCAGTGGCTGATTTCTCTGACAAACTGATCGAAGAGATCTCCTCGGCCGATGTCCTGGTATTGGGTGTACCTATGTACAACTTCGCCATCCCCTCCACATTGCACACCTACTTTGACCACATTGCTCGGGCTGGTATCACTTTCCGCTACACAGCCAATGGACCCGAAGGATTATTAGAAAACAAAAAGGCCATCATCTTTATCGCTCGCGGTGGCTATTACGGTGACGACCATGCACAGAGTGCATTTCTTCGTCAGTTCCTCGGTTTTGTGGGTATCACCGATGTAGAGTTTGTCTATATTGAGGGGCTTGCAACGGGTGATGAGGCCAAAGAAAAAGCCGTGACGGCGGCAAATGAGCGGATTTGTGAACTTGCTTAAAGTTCTAGGTGATTCAGGGCTAATGAGAAACCAAAAGGCCAGGCTGTATTATCCAACCTGGCCTTTCAGATAAAAATTTACAAAGATTCTACAGCCACTGCCTCTCTGTGTTCAGCAGCTTCAACTGGTGAAGAATCAGCTTTATCCACTGTTCGACCAAACAGTCTCTGCACCACCACAAAAAACAAGGGAATGAAGAATATCCCAAGAATTGTACCCACGAGCATGCCGCCCAGCACTCCGGTGCCGATGGCACGCTGCGCACCGGAACCCGCTCCGGTGGCAATCGCCAAAGGGAGTACACCCAAGCCGAAAGCCAGGGAAGTCATCAGGATCGGGCGCAGGCGATCGCGCACTGCATGCATGGTCGCTTCCACCAACTCCATACCACTTTCCAGGTTTTGCTTGGCAAACTCCACAATCAGGATAGCGTTCTTGCTGGTCAGGCCTACGGTGGTCAGCATGGCCACCTGGAAGTAAATGTCCCGCTCCATACCACGCAAACTATTAGCGAGTACAGCTCCGAGAATACCCAGGGGCGCCATCAGCAATACTGCCGTCGGTACCGTCCAACTCTCATAAAGTGCGGCGAGGCAGAGGAAAACGATCAATAAGGAAAGAATATAGAGCAGGGGTGTTTGTGCACCGGCGGCGCGCTCCTGATAGGAAAGGCCACTCCACTCTATACCAATCCCCGCCGGCAATTGGGCCACCAAGCTCTCCACTTCCGCCATGGCTTCACCAGAGCTGACCCCCGGTGCGGCCTGACCATTGATTTGCATAGACGGTACGCCGTTATAGCGCTCAAGACGGGGAGATCCGTACTCCCAGGCGAAGCTGGCGAAAGAGGATAAAGGCACCATATCGCCTCTATCATTGCGCACGGACCACAGCTGGAAGTCCTCCGGCGCCATGCGATACGGAGCGTCTGCCTGCATATAAACCCGCTTGACCCGCCCGCGATCGATAAAGTCATCGACATAGGAGCCTCCCCAGGCGGTACTCAACGCACTGTTAATATCGGCAATAGACAAGCCGAGGGCCGCAGCCTTGGCGTTGTCGATTTTCACTCGAAACTGGGGCGTATCCTCCTGGCCGTTGGGGCGCACGTTGGACAATAATTTGCTCTGTCCAGCCATCCCCAGGAATTGGTTGCGCGCGCCAGTGAGAGCCTCATGCCCCAGGTTGCCGTTGTCCTTTAGGTAGAAATTGAAGCCGCCAGAAGAGCCCAGCTCTGGCAGAGGCGGCGGCGCAAAGGCAAAGGCCATGGCATCTTTGATTTGCATCAGTGCGCCCATTGCGCGCATGGCTACCGCTCCGGCACTTTGTGATTCCTCTTCCCGCTCAGACCAGTCTTCCATATTCACAAAGGCGATACCGGTATTCTGGCCGCTGCCGGCAAAGCTAAAGCCTTGCACCGAAAATACCGACTTCACAGTGCCCTGCTCGTTATCCAGGAACTGGTCTTCCACTTTACGAATCGATTCCATCGTGCGCTCCTGGGTCGCACCCACGGGCGCCTGCACCATAGAGAAGAGCACACCTTGGTCTTCATCCGGCAGGAAGGAGCTGGGTAGGCGTAGGAACAAAAAGATCATAACGGCCGAAAGAGCGGCAAACAGCAGCATAAAGCGGCCACTGCGCTTGAGAATGCCTTGCACTCCGCCCTGGTAACGCTGGCTACCTCGCTCAAAGTTTCGATTGAACCAACCGAAGAAACCTTTCTCCCCGTGGCTTTCACCTTGTGAGAGCGGTTTGAGCAGCGTCGCACAAAGTGCGGGCGTCAGGACAATTGCTACCAGTACCGATAGGGCCATAGCCGCCACAATGGTTGCTGAGAACTGGCGATAGATTACACCGGTAGCGCCATCCATAAATGCCATAGGGACAAACACTGCCGACAGCACCACACCGATACCAACCAGCGCGGCGGTGATCTGGTGCATGGACTTTTTCGTGGCCTCCTTTGGAGATAGCCCCTCTTCGCGCATCACTCGCTCTACGTTCTCCACCACCACGATGGCATCATCCACCAGCAGACCGATGGCCAATACCATGGCAAACATGGTGAGCATATTGACCGAAAAACCCAATGCGGCAAGTACGGCAAAGGTACCCAGCAACACCACCGGCACCGCAATTGTGGGTATTAAGGTTGCGCGGAAGTTCTGCAGGAACAGGTACATCACCAGGAAGACCAGCACGATCGCTTCAATCAAAGTACTGATAACGCCTTTGATGGAGACCTCGACAAATGGCGTGGTATCAAAAGGTACGACCGAGGTTAGCCCTCGTGGGAAGAAGGGTTCCAACTCCTTAAGTTTCGCCTTAACCCCCTCAGCGGTTTCCAACGCATTGGCACCAGTAGCCAGATTAATGGCGATACCGGTTGCCGGCTGACGGTTGTAACGGGAGATAAACTCGTAATTCTCCGCCCCAAGCTCAACACGGGCAATATCCCCGAGGCGCAGCAGGGAGCCGTCTTTATTGGCACGCACTACGATTTCCCGAAACTGCTCCGGGGTTTGCAAGCGCCCTTGGGAAGTAATCGAGGCATTGAGTTGCTGCCCCGGTACCGCCGGGGCGCCGCCAAGGCTACCTACAGCTACCTGGGCATTCTGCGCGCGTACTGCCGCCGCTATATCAGAGGGCGCAAGATCGTAGGTGGTCAGCTTATTGGGGTCGAGCCAGATACGCATGGCGTACTTGGAGCCGAACACCTGCACATTGCCAACGCCGGGCACTCGACTGACCGGGTCCACAATGGCTGAATTGATGTAGTCGGCAATATCGTTGCGGTTCATGCTGCCGTCTTCGGACACGAAGCCCGCAACCATCAGGAAGCCGCCGCGGGACTTACTGACGTTCACCCCCTGTAGTTGCACCTCCTGGGGCAGCAGTGGCATTGCCAGCTGTACTTTGTTCTGGACCTGTACCTGGGCGGTATCCGGGTCGGTACCATTCTCAAATGTCAGGGAGATGGATACACCGCCGTTAGACTGACTGGTGGCAGACATATAAAGAAGGCCATCGAGGCCTTTCATATTCCGCTCCAGAATTTGCGTGACCGAGTCCTCCACCACTTTGGCGGAAGCACCGGGATAGTTCGCCTCGATATTGACGGAGGGCGGCGCGATATTTGGATAACGCTCCACCGCCAGCTTACTGATCGACAGGACACCCGCCAGCATGGTGATAATTGCCAGGACCCAAGCAAAAATGGGCCGGTTGATAAAAAAACTCGCCATAACTACCTCAGGAACCCTGCTTAACAGCGGTTTGTTCTTCGTCAGCCGCAGCAGGTGGTTGTGCGTCTTCACGTTCGCTGGGCTGGACCGGGGCCCCGGGGCGAATCTTCTGCAATCCGGCAATTACCACGCGGTCACCAACCTGAAGTCCCTCTTCGACCAGCCAGTGATTGCCGACTGTGCGGCTCACCCGCACGGACCGCTGGGCAACAATATTCTCTTCGTTGACGACCATGGCCGAAGTATTGCCCTTCGGGTCCCGCGCGATGCTCTGCTGGGGTACCAGAATGGCATTGTCTCGCACACCACTGCCCACAAGGGCCCGCACATACATGCCCGGAAGCAACATATTGTCTGGATTGGGTACGACTACTCGCAGCAACACGCTGCCGGTAGAGGGGTCAACACTCGCCTCAGCAAACTCCAGTTTGCCTTGATACTCATATTCACTGCCATCCTCCAACAAAATCGTCACTGGCAAATGAGCGGCATCGGACAGAGTGCCCGCCTGTAAAGAGCGGCGAAGGCTAACCAGCTCTGCGGCGGATTGAGTAACATCCACATAGATCGGGTCCAGCTGTTGCACTGTGGCCAAAGTTGCAGCCTGATTGGCCGTCACTAAAGCGCCCTGGGTCACGGTCGATTTACCGATACGACCGGTAATCGGTGCGGTAATCTGGGCATATTCCACCTGAATTTCCTTTCTCTGCAACTCGGCCCTGGCCGCTGCCACATCGGCGCGCGCCACTTGCAGATCTGCCTCTGCAGCGTCATTTTCCTGCTTACTCACTGCGCCACTCGCAACAAGGCCTGCGGTGCGCTCCGCTTTTAGCCGCCCAATATGCATGGCCGCATTGGCGCGTTGTAGTTTCGCTCGGGCACTGGCCACATCGGTTTGGTAAATGGCGTCATCTAGCTGGTAGAGCGGCTGATTTGCATCGACACGCCCCCCTTCACGGAACAATTGCTGTTTTATGATGCCACTAACCTGTGGACGGACTTCCGCCACCTTGAAAGGCGAAGTGCGTCCGGGCAATTCCCTCGTAAGGGTGACAGACTCAGATTCCAAGGTGACCACTGTTACCTGCGGCGCCATCATTGGCGGTGCGGAGACATTTTCATCACAGGCGGAAAGCAATGAGCTTGTGACCACAAGACTGAAGAATGCTTTTTTATTGAGCATGAATACCTCGATCAGGGCCTGACAGCCTGGGGACAGCAGTCAGTTACGGGGGAAATAGTAGACGTGACAGGAAGGTCCGACTCCAATGGATTGGTATTTTATGGGTAGTGATGAAACTCGATCAACTATTCATCAGCGTGTAATAATCGACTAAGATGCACTTTTACCCAGTGTTTTCAAGGG
This sequence comes from Microbulbifer echini, assembly GCF_041447225.1. Lineage (NCBI taxonomy): Bacteria > Pseudomonadati > Pseudomonadota > Gammaproteobacteria > Cellvibrionales > Microbulbiferaceae > Microbulbifer > Microbulbifer echini. The sequence goes on from NZ_JBGMEL010000014.1 coordinate 39,204, forward strand.
TTTGCACGAAGGTCTCATTTGTTTATCTTGCGGTGAAAGGCTGTGAATTTACGGTCAAATGAGGCGATTTTGATAAAGAAGAAGCTGCTGTTTCCATGGATAAATACAGAGAAAAGCAAAGACTCAAGACCCGAGAACGTATCCTGAACGCCGCAATCAGTGTTTTTTACGAGTGTGGTGTCTCCCATGCCTCCCTTGCGACAGTCGCCGAACTTGCCGGAGTCAGTCGTGATTCCCTCTTCAGCCATTTCCATGATCGGGTGGGCCTTCTCAATGCCTTGACCGAGCGCATGCCGTTGCCGGGTGAAACGCTCTGTGCAAATGCCGGTGACGAACTGAAAAGAGATCCCCTCGGCACCCTGCGTACCCGCTGGCTATGGTTGTTCGATGAAGTTGCCTGCAATCAGGAGTGGCAGCGACTCTTGGAAATTATTTTCCTGCCCTGCGATTCAGCCAGTGACGTCTGTGAGTCCACCCACCGCATCAAAATGGGGCGCACAGAGCGGCTTGAGCGTATGGGGCAATTACTGGAGGTGGCTCTTGCTTCCGGTCAACTACCGGCCGATCTGGATCTGGACCTGGCTCAGCAAATGCTCCACGGCGGCCTCTTTGGGGTGCTTGAGAGCTGGTTGCTTTCTCCACGTATAGAAGATCTCGGAGATTTAGGCGAGCGCTATATTGATACTCTCCTGGATATGATTCGCTTTTCGCCCGTACTGCGCCTGAACAGACAGCAAGTGCGGACCCTGCACTAATCTGAGCGATACAAAATTTGTCTCTAAATTGTGACGAATCGAAATACCAGTGTTTGTTGCAGGTTAGGCAGGCTGAGAAAACCATCACTCAAGCTTACTTTTTGAGCTAATCCTCTGTGCACCAAGCACGTCGCGAACCGCATAGTGAAAACCGGGGTGGATACAATGGGCACCATAGTTACCGGCCTTATCTAAAGCCAAAAACCCCACCTGGAACTGCTTGTAGTCCCCAAGCTTTCGTGCAATCCGCTCGATCGCCTCTCGGCAGGCCTCCTCCGGTGTGTAGCCATGACGCATTAACTCCACAACCTGATGGCAGCCAACTGTTTTTATCATAAGCTCACCCATGCCTGTGGCAGTGGCAGCCCCCACTTCATTGTCGACATAGAGCCCAGCGCCGATAATTGGCGAGTCCCCTACCCGCCCATGCATCTTAAAGGCCGCACCGCTGGTAGTGCAGGCACCTGAAAGATGGCCGTCTTGATCTAAAGCCAAAATACCGATCGTGTCGTGATTCTCGATATTGATCACCGGCTGATAATAGGATTCCTGCTTCCACTCACGCCAAGCTGCCTCAGCTCTTGGTGTAAGTAGATTTTCAATTTCAAATCCCTGCTCAACGGCAAAACGCTGTGCACCTTCACCCACCAACATGACATGGGGGGTCTCCTCCATCACTTTGCGTGCGACCGAAATGGGATGCTTTATACCCTGCAGAAAAGCCACTGAACCGCAGTTTTGCTTTTCATCCATAATGCAGGCGTCCAACGTAACGACACCATCCCGATCGGGAAAGCCACCGTATCCCACACTGGTAACCTGCGGGTCTGCTTCCGGGGCACGAGCGCCGGCTTCTACTGCATCCAAGGCCCTGCCACCGTCAGCGAGAATCGGCCAAGCTGCCTCATTGGCAGGGCCGCCGTGGTTCCAGGTTGAAATCACCACTGGTTTTTTTCCCTTCTTAGCATGACGCTTGGCCATGGCAGTCACTGACGGTGCTGTCAAGGCAGTAACAGTTGAGAGGAAGGAATACCGCAAGAATTTTCTTTTGTTCATCACGATGAGTTCTCTTTGAGCCTTGAGCGCGCGGACACACCACTGCATCCGCACGCGAGAGGTAAGGCAGGATCAGAAGCTATAAGTCAGCCCCATATAGGCGCGGCGGCCAGAATAGGCTGAACCAAGGACTCTATTTTCCTCGCCCCAATACCTATCCACCTTTTCTTCGGTGAGATTAATAATGGAGGCCGTGAGCGTTAGGTTTTCCATCAAACGATACGAAGCATTCACATCCAGCTGGTCGTACTCATCGGTAAAGGTGTTCACGCCATTACTGTAACCATCGGCATAGGCGCTGCGATAGTTGTAAGAGGCCCGGACACTGAAGTCGTTATTCTCGTAATATACCGATAGGTTGTACTGATCCTTGGACGTGCCCGCAATCTCCGTTTTGATGGTTTCACCGCTCTCTAGATCAAGGTTGGCCAATTCCGTATCTGTATAGGTGTAATTGGCAAAAACCCCAAAACCGTTATCGAAAGCGTACTGAACAAACAGCTCGGCTCCTTGGGCACTGGCATCGGTACCATTGACCGGCATTGACATGTTCACATTCCATATATCACCATCAATTTCCCTGCTCACCAGGGAGCTGCCGTTAATCACGAATGAGGCGATATCCTTGCGGAACAGGGTCAATCCTACTGCGGAAGCATCACCGAAATACCATTCCAGGCCCAAATCAAACTGATCCGCCTTATAGGGCTCCAACTTGGAGTTCCCCGCAAATCCATCGCGCACAGTCGCTCCAGGCAACGGAGCGTGTATCGACTCAGAGCCACCCAGATCACCGTAATCTACCCGGGCTACGACCCGAGCGAGAGCCGCACGCAAGACCAGTTCATCGTTAATATCCCAGGCTATATTGGCGCTGGGCAAAAAATCGGTGTTACTGCTATCGCGGACATTGGGCTCCGCCTGCAGGACGCCATTAATATTGTCGTAAGTACGGGCATATTGTTTGGTCTCCACTGCGCGAACGCCAAAGTTACCGCGCAAGGTGGCTGAAGCAAAATTCTGTTGGACATAGGCTGCTGTGACCTCTTCCCCGATACGGTAATCCTGATCCTTTTCTACGGTAACCGTGGGATTGCCATAAGTCTCATAGAGAAACGCCTTCAGTTGTTCAAACTCCAGATGGGCGAAGTTGGGCACATTCACACCACCGATTATATTGTCTAGCGGACCACTCGAAAGGATATCGAGGGTATTCGGCACCCCATTGGGGTCAGTATGAAAGGAATCATCTGGCCACCAGGGATAACAAAGACCTGCTTCACCCTCTTCATTGGGCCAGTTGATCGTTGGGCATGGGGGGTTGTCATCATCCCAGGCTTGCCTGGTGATACGCCGGTTAATTTCGTGGTCGCGGTATTTAAGTCCAATGTCCAAGGCGCTGAACCAGCCATAATCCATATCGACAGAAATATCCAGCTGGTAGTAGTTTTCATCGTCTTCACTACTGGTCCAATGGGAAGAGAACCAGTCGTATAAAGGATAGGTATTAGGATCTCCCAGGTCGGCACTGGTATCGATTTCGGCGGTACCACTACTGAGGTCCCAACTCCAATCAGTGACAGTGCCTTGGCGAGCGTTTACCGAGGCAAACAACTTCTCGGAGGGGCCTCCTTCCGCACTGGTATTACCGACAACCAGGCGGATACTATAGCCATCCCCCTGGTAACTCGCATTGAAATCCAGGGTATCAGATACATACTTCGCGCGAGTGTAGTCACCGGCAACCTGCGGGGACTGCAATTCCGCCTGTCCACTATCCAACATGCCGATACCGAGTAAGGTATCGCCATCCTTATCAAATTTCAGGCTACCAGGTGCTATCGCATTGCCGTAGTTCCACTCGGGAAATACGATACGATAATTTTCCGAATCGCCGCCCTGTTCAAAGCGAAAATAATTAACGCCAAACTCCAGCTGCTCTACAGGACGCCACTGTGCGCTGAACTGTATACCCTCGCGGGTGCGCTCCTCCTCAAACACACTGCCCACTACCGCTCTGGGTGCATAGAAATCCCGGTATTCGTTACCGTCGATATCGACCATGGGCCCTCTGGCCTCTACACCATCGTGCGGCTTTTCAGCACCTTGCCAGCCCCAGTTTTCCGTAGTGGTGCTAATCACACGGTTTTGACGATCCTGCTTGGAGTAACCAACTAACACACCTATGGATTCCTGATCATTTTTCCAGGAGTAAAAACCGGTGTACTGCGGCTCATACTTTTCCGTGACATCCGCATAGGTTGTCTCTATGGATAGCATGCCTTCCCCGGCATCCAGATCCAGAGGCTTGCGGGTATGTAAAATTACGGTACCGCCGATTCCGCCTTCATCCAGCTTTGCCTCTGGGCTTTTATAAACGTCCGCGCGGGAAATCATTGTTGCAGGTAACAAGGAATAGTCGAATGACCGTGAAGGATCATCACCGGGAGTAGCGATATAGTTGCCGTTCAGCTGGGTAAAAGTAAGTTCCGGCGCGGTGCCGCGGATACTGACCCGTGCGCCCTCGCCACCACTGCGAACGATGGAAATTCCTGGCACCCGTTGCAATGAATCCGCAACATTTTTATCGGGAAACTTGCCGATATCTTCAGCCGTTATTGAATCCACTATCGCATTGGAGAAGCGCTTCACATCGAGATTTTTCACCATACTCTGGCGAATACCCAGCACCTCGACTTCCTCGAGAACCAGGTTTTCTGTTTCTGACTGTTCTACGCTTTGCGCGTGTGCCATGCCGACAATACTGAATAGCACCAACATACTGGCAGACGTGCGTAATAACTCCGTTTGGCGACTTACTTTAAGAGATTTCTCTTTCATTGCTCAATGTCTCTTTTATTATTCTTCTCGAGCTTTCCGTTCACCCTCTAGGCCCTGTGCATTTAAGTTTTCGGCCATCGGATAAGCCCCGGTTTCAGGTCTACGTCTCACTGGCTCATTATTTTTTACATAGAATCTTCCCTCCCTAGGGTGAAGCCATTAGCAATCATTAACCATCCAATCCGAGTCGCTTTAGCACTTCGGGCGGCGCTCCGGGGAAACTGGCCATGGGTCTGTTGCCCACGTAGCCGATATCCGCCATGCCTTCCTCCGTGGTGTAGAATGCGGTCGAGACAAGGACTCTCACCTTGGCGAAGAAACGTGCACCAGCTTGAAATTCAGGCTTTGCGCTGCGGACCCATTTAATGTCTTCACAGATCGCGCTTTTTTGAGTTTCACTCAGCTCAATAAATGCCACTGCGAACCTGCGCCTAGATTCTCCTTCCAGCCAAACAACTCCGCCGCGAATCGTGACGAGATCTGCCTTGTTATTGGTATACGGTGCACTGACGTATTCATTGATGTAGTGATGAGCCCCAACCGAAGAAGCGCTCGGGGAAATTTCATCCGCTGGAATAATCACATCGCACAATGCCGCCAGTACCGCCAGCTCACTCGCATCCAGTTGCATCTCCCAGGACACGACCGGGTTGAGCAGGTCCGGGTCCGTCGGTGTCCCCCTGGCTAAAGTTTGCTTTGGTGCATCCAGTTTTTTAATTGCGGGGTTGGTTGCTGGCTTGTCCTCTCTGATCGCTACTTTTTTCGCTACCTCCTCAGAACAGCCCATCACCGGAACAGCGACAGCGGTGGAGGCAATCAAACGCAGGGCATTGCGGCGGCTTAGGTTTGTTTTTTCCTCGCTCATCTCAGACATTCCTCTTCTTGAACTGATCCACGATGTAGTCACTGGTACGCCAAGCCAGGGCCATAATGGTTAGGGTTGGGTTTTTATCGGCATTGGAAACAAAAGGGGCACCATCGGTAAGGAAGAGGTTGGGAACCTCCCAGGACTGGCAGTTAGGATTAAGCACGGAGTCATTTGGGTTTGAACCCATACGCGCGGTGCCCACTTCATGAATGATCGCACCACCGTTGATAATTGCCTTGGCCCCATCTGTTTGAACCTTAGAGGTCACCCTGCCGCCCATGCCTTCGATGATTTCAGCAAAGGTTTTGTGCATGTGGGCCGCTTGGTTCAACTCCTGCTCGCTCCACTTCCAGTGGAACTTCAGAACGGGGATACCCCACTGGTCTACCTGTTGATTATCAATTTCGCAGTAGCTGTCCTCATTGGGGATCATTTCTCCACGCCCATCAAACCAAACAAAAGAACCGTAGTAGCGCCGGCAGGCCTGTTTCAGATCCTTGCCGTAGGCGCCGCTGGTGAAATCACCCATACCACCGAAGGCGCCGGCGCCCGGCATACTGCGGCCACCGCCAAACTCAATGTGGTAACCGCGGGCAAAATTCAGATCCCCACGGAGCTGTTCCTTGTACAACCACCAGGGCATATACATATGCATCGCGGATGCACCGTCTTCGTTATGTGCAGGCATATTTTCCAGGGCGGGAATCTGGCCACCGATGCCGGCGCCAACAGTATCCATCAGGTACTTACCTACGACGCCACTGCCATTGGCGAGGCCATCGGGGAACAAGCTACTTTTCGAATTGAGCAGAATGCGCGACGTTTCGGCGGCGCTGGCTGCCACCACTACGGCACGAGCACTGGCAAACCTTTCCTGACGAGTGCCTTTATCGATGTATACGACCCCGTTGGCATTACCTTTCTTATCTACGGTAACCTCGCGCACCATGGCATCGGTAATGATGTCCATATTGCCAGTGGCCAACGCCGGCGGCAGCAGCACGGTAGTGGATTGGAAATTCGCTTTGATAGAGCAACCGCGTCCGCAGGGTGTGGCCCAAAAACAAGCGGCACGGGATTTCATTGACTCGCGGGTTACCTCCTGGGCGAGTTTATTGTCTGGGAACAATTTTTGAGGAATAGTTTTGTGGTCTAGGCGCTCACTGAGAATGGCCAAATGGGATGGAATCACCGGAATACCCAGTTTGTCGCAGGCCTTTTTCGCCAAGAGTTCATAGGCACGTGGCTTAGGCGGTGGCAATAACACACCGTCGGAAGAGTCGGGCGTATTTTCCAGCCCTTCATTGGTGCCGTAGACACCGATCAGCATCTCGGTTTTGTCGTAGTAGGGGGCCAGGTCTGCATAACTAATCGGCCAGTCGAAACCGAGTCTATCGCGCGAATGGGGCTTAAAATCGTACTCCCCCATACGCAAGGAGATACGCCCCCAGTGATTGGTGCGGCCTCCAAGCATACGCGCGCGCCACCAATCGAAACGCCGACCTCGTTCGTTGGATGCCTGGGTGTAGGGCTCACCAGGCACCTGCCAACCACCGTCGACTGTCGCATCATAAAAACCAAACGGCTTTTCCGGTGTACTACCTCCGCGTAGAGGTGCGTCTTTGGGCAGATTGAACATAGGGGTTTCCTTGACTGGGTCATAGGATCGTCCCGCCTCCAGCATCAGTACTTTTAATCCTGCTGTCGCCAGTACATAGGCCGCCATACCGCCACCTGCGCCAGAGCCCACAATCAGCACGTCATACTCTTTTTTCTCGAAGTCATCCTTCGGCATCGCCTCTCTCCTACTTCCTAAATTATTTTTATATTGTCCGGTGAATTTTAATTATTACTCAAGATAAAAGTGTAACCGGTTACATCGAAGGCCATATTATTTGTCAATTTTTTTCATTTGTTGTGAATTCGTTGAATAATTAATAGTTATTCGCTGACTTTTCGACTTAAACGTATAAATTGCAACCGTAACCCCTCAATATTGACTATCAGACTAAAGTAACCGGTTACACTAAGAATCAATTTATATCTATTATTTAAGACAAGGCCGGCTCAATCTGTTGCGATAAGCGCAGTAGCAACTTTTGCGTGGCCTTAATTCCATATTCCTCATCACTGGAACCCTCGTACTCAATGCCGATATATCCCTTGTAACCGGCATCTCGTATTATCCGTAGCATCCGGGCAAAGTCCGTATTGACCTCGTTACCCCTCTCATCGAAAGAAAAACTCTTTGCGCTGATTCCGCGAGCAAAAGGCATTAGTTGCTGCACCCCGAGATAACGGTCGTAGTTACCGAAGTTGCCAAAGTCCGGTAGGCTACCGCAGTTCGGCATGTCCACTTTCCGCAACAACTGAGATAGCCAAAGTCCACTTGAGGAATAACCACCGTGATTCTCCACCACAATGTCGATATCAAAGTCCTGAGCAAATTCTGAGAGCCCGCGCAGCCCCTCTGTACACGCGGAGCCGACTTCCTCACTACTGCCCTGCCCCCCAGCATTTACCCTGATCGCGTGACACCCCAAGTATTTGGCGGCTTCAACCCATTTGTAATGATTCTCTACGGCTTGAAGTCTCTCGCGCTTGTCTGGATTACCGAGGTCTCCTTCGGCATCTACCATTATCAAAAGGCTCTTTACGCCGTGATCTACCGCGCGATCTCTCAACGCCGTCAGGAATTTTTGATCCCTGGCTTTATCGGCAAAAAACTGGTTTACATACTCCACCGCATCAATGGCAAAGGCTTTTTTTGCCTTGACGGGGAAGTCCAGTACCTTGAGAACACCACTGCGCAGCTGTCGATGTAGGGACCACTGGGCGAGGGAAATTTTGAAGAAGCCCCCCTTATCAGTACCGATGCTATGTCCACTGCTGCCAAATGAAGGGGTCGTCAATGTAGCTGCGGCCAGGCTGGCACTGGCCTGTAAGAAAGTTCTACGCTTCATTCCTGTTCTCCAGCGCGCTCTCCAGACTGAATCAAATTACCAGAAAGATCGCCCTGAAATCCTGCAGTCGATGTTGCCTGATCGCACTCCCGCAACGATCGGCGGAAGCCGCTGATTGCCCCACCGAGATCCTCACCCATGCGACGGATTTTATCGCTGCCAAACAACAGTAGCGCCAGTCCAAGGATAATTAGAATCTGCCAGATGCTCACGCCGGAAATCCCCATGGCCTACAGCTCCCGGATTCGGATATTGCGATACCAGACTTTGTCTCCGTGATCCTGAAGGGCGATAAAGCCGCTCTCGCTACGGGCAAAATCTGGATAGGCAGAAAACTTGCTGTTGGCCAGACGCCTATCCCAGTCTTCAGACCAGAGTTCATAGCGCACAACCATGCTGCCATTTAGCCAGTGCTCAACTCGGCCATCCTCAACACGAATACGGGTTTTATTGAACTCACCCGCCGGTTTCACCTCATCTTCTTTGGGGGCGTACATATCGAATACCGATCCCGCAGTGTGGCTGAGCTTCTCCAGATCGGGAAAGGCGCTGTTATCCAATACCTGATATTCCATACCAGACATCCAGACCGGTGCATTGCCACCCGCTACCCTATAAATAATGCCGCTGTTCCCCCCCTCAGAGATCTTCCACTCCAGCTCAAGTTCAAAGTCAGAAAACTGATCCGCAGTCACAATATCCCCAGCCCCGCCGGCGGTGAGCACCAGGTTGCCATCTATGACCTGCCAGGCTTCTCCCACCGGAGACCCACTTGCAGCAACCCAGCCCTGCAAGGTTTTACCATCAAACAAATATCGCCATTGCTTTTCGGCTTGGAAGCCACCGTGGGTATCCGTTTTTTCCGGCACCCTCTCACAGCCTCCCAGAGGGATTAGCAAAACTGCTGCTATGAGAAATGAATATGGTTTTGTCTCTGTGAGTGTTTTCATCGTTATCATCTCCACATGAAATGGTCGTTATCTGTTCGGGGGATTACTGGTTTTACCGCCGAGTTCCTGTCAATCCTGGTAGCGGTCCGTACTTCCGCGTACGACCAGATCAAACGGCAAAATGGTCCGACTCGATTTCATTGGTTTCCCATCAATAATCTGGCGCAGGGTTTCCATCGCATATCGGCCTAGTGCTTCTGCTGGCTGGTCAACTGTGGTCAGGGGGGGATCGGTAAATTGCGAAAACTCGATATTGTCAAAACCCGCCACGGATACATCTGTGGGAATTTGTAGCCCCATCTTTTTCGCTTGATGTATGGCGCCAATAGCCATTTCATCATTCATACAAAAAATGGCGGTAGGCGCACTGATAGAAGAAAGTAGCTTTTGTGCGCCCTCGGCACCTGATGGCATAGTGAACTCTCCGTTGACAACTAGTTCCGTATTCAATGTAAGGCCATGTCTTTGCATTTCTTCTTCGAATCCGGCTAAACGATCACGCACAATTGGACTTTTCATTGGACCGGTAATCACGCCTATTCGGCGGTGGCCAAGCCCTATTAGATGTCGAGCCAGCGCCTGTGCTGCACCGCTGTTATCCAGCTCAACGACTGGATACCGGTCATCTTCAGCAATCCGCTCACAGGCATTCACCATCGGAACCGACGCTGCCAGGGCCGCATCTTTTTCCGCAAACGGATAACAACCACCCAGCTGTATCAAACCATCTGCCTGATTTGTCAGTGCCATGCCCGCATAAAATTGCTCGTGAGCGGTATCGCCCTTGGTATCCCCCAGTAACACTGAGTAACCCTGATCTTGAGCAGCTTTTTCTATTCCCCGGATAACCTTGGAAAAAAAGGGATTGGCGATATTTGGGACCAGTACCATCACCGCAAATGACTTACCAGAACTGAAGTTTCTCGCCAGTTGGTTGGGCCGGTAACCGGCCTCCTCCACGGCCTTCAATACCCGCTCTCTAGTTCGCGGAGAAACCATTTGCGGGTCTTTCAGAGCCCTGGACACGGTCGCGACCGAAACACCAGAGCGACGTGCAACTTCGCGAATGTTTGACATATATTCCTGCTAATTTTCGACTGGAAGTGGACTATTTTCGCACAGATCGAAACCATCTACGGGTTCCCCACTGTAATCACACTCTCTGTTTTACTGGCAGCCTGCCGGCGATCCCAAAGCCAGATAAACGCAAAAATGGGTAACAAAATGAGAGGGACCACTGCCAGCGATTGGAAGGACTCAACCGAGGCGGTTGCCAGTACTGCATCCAGTTCATCACCAGATAATTTTTCGAAGGCTTCCAGACCACCTGCAGCCTCGATCTTGGCATTGTCGAAAATGACTCCGAGTTTCGGCAGGACAAATTGGATAGACATACCACCGGCAAAACCCAGTAGCCCCAAAAAAAGCGCCCCGCCGCGCACAAAGCGTTCAGACACAGTGGCGAGCATGGTCGGCCACATATAACAGACACCAATGCCCCAGACAGTAGCTGCCAGGAGCGCCGTGACCGGGGTCCTGGCCATACCCAGGCTGTAGAGCCCTACCGCTGCAAGCAGACTGCTTAACCACAAAAGCCCAACAGAGGACAACTTCTTCGCTAACTGTCCAGCAAAATGACGCATCACAAACATCAACATGCTGACGTACACCAGGATAAGAATGCCCTTCATACCGACAACCCTTGAGAGGGTCAGATCCACCCATTGGCCCGGCGCCAGCTCTGTTGCAGCCGTCAGCCACATACACACCCACAGAAGGATAAACATGGGCTGTTTAAAAACTTCCTTAAGCATTTCGCCGTAACTGATACCGGAAGAAACGCGTTCAGTTACCGGGAAATCTGTTACGGCAACGAGCCAGGCCATGACTACTGCAGGTAAGGCGAGGACGATCAGATTCAACTGCCAGGGAAACTCGAGGGCAGAAATTGCCAGCCCTAATAGCCCTCCCACCACGATGCCCGCGGGCCACCAAGCATGCAGCACGTTTAAACGGTGTGTCTTATTCTCTGGATCGACAGCGGCAACCATCGGATTACTGGCGGCCTCCACTGCCCCCCAACCCAGTCCTGTGAGGAGCAGTCCAGCCATGACCAGATTTTCCACCCCCTCTCCCGGGGGCACCATGGAGGCTGTGATAATGAGCAGGCTGCCCATCACATAACCAATTGATGAAAGCAACAGCATTCTCTTGATGCCGACTAAGTCCACCAAGGCACTGCCAAACAGTAAGGTGAGTGCAAAACCGGTAAATGTGAAACCCAAGGCTTCCCCCAGCATGGCGGTGGAGTTGGCAAGGTCAATATGATCGTAAATATCAGACTGTAAGTTACCGGCAATCGAGGCCCTGACCGCGAATCCAAGGCCGATCATAAAGATCGAGAGATTGCCTACCAGGAAGATATTCCTGTGCAGGGTCTTTGTCTGTGTTTCCATTTATCCGGTCTCCGCATCAATTATTGTTATCGGTTGTGCAATGACATCAATCTCAGTTCAATTTCACCGGTTTACCATGGCTAATCCAGCCCTAGTATTCGGCGATTTCTGGCGCGATCTGTTTGCCCTCCAGCGAAATCATCAAAGGCCTTCTCGGCCACTGTGATCAGATGATCCCGAATAAACGGCGCACCCTCACTGGCGCCTTGATGCTGATCCTTGATACAGCATTCCCACTCCAGAACTGCCCAGCGGTCGTAGCCATACTGGGTCAGCCGGCTAAAAATTCCTCGAAAATCCACTTGGCCATCACCCAGCGAACGAAAACGGCCAGGCCGATCAATCCAGGGCGCATAACCGCCGTAAACACCGGCCCGCCCACTCGGGTGGTATTCCGCATCCTTCACGTGGAAGGCCTTGATACGCTCGTGGTAAATATCGATAAAAGCCAAGTAGTCCATTTGCTGTAAAAGCAGGTGGCTGGGATCGTAGAGAATATTCGCCCTTGGGTGATCCTCCACTTCGTGGAGAAAACGCTCGAAGGTCAGTCCATCGTGGAGGTCTTCACCCGGATGCAGTTCGTAGCAAACATCGACCCCTGCATGGTCAAATGCATCCAAAATGGGGCGCCACAAACGACCTAATGCTTGAAACCCCTCCTCCACTAACTGTGCGGGGCGCTGAGGCCAGGGGTAAAAAGTGTGCCAGAGTAATGCACCAGAAAAGGTTGCATGCGATTTGAGCTTCAGATTGGCACTGGCTCTGGCCGCCAAAACCAACTGGTTGCTCGCCCACTCAGCTCGGGCCGACAGGTCGCCGCGCAAGCTCTCCGGAGCAAAAATATCCAACATTTCCTTGTACGCAGGGTGTGCAGCTACGAGCTGTCCCTGTAAATGGGTGGACAGCTCAGAGATTTGCACGCCTGCGCTATCGCAGATTCCCAACACATCATCACAGTAAGCTTGGCTAGTGCTGGCCAGCTCCAAGTCAAAAACACGCTTGTCCCATGTGGGTACCTGTACACCCCGGTAGCCGAGCCCCGCCGCCCAACGCACCATCGACTCCAACGTTACTGGCTCTTTCGCAGGCGGGAGAAACTGGGCGAGAAAAATTCCGGGCCCCTGAATTGTGGGTGCCTTCATTATTGTTATCCTTTTTACTGCTGTACTTATGAACTCTGTTTAACTCTGCAATCCCTATGGAAATTTCTTGCGCTCGTCGAAAGGTGGCTGGCACTTGGCCGGCACCGGTACTTCCCTGTACCGTACTATCCGCCGTACTACCCACCCTGCCAGGGAACTTCCTACATCAGAGTTACCACGTATAAGAGGTGCTTGGTTTATAGAAAAAAGTACGTGTTTCTCTCACTCCCAATAAGGTGCCAACGTTACCCAGGAAGATTGCTGACAACTGCTTTCCAGGGCTCCGCGCACAAATGCCATTGCGCGAACACCTGCATCGATCCCCCCAACACAGTTACCACTCTGTACCGGAAAATCTCTCCGTTGGCTCCGCACCATCTGTGCAAAGTCCCGGTATATGTTGGCAAATGCTTCTATATAGCCCTCTGGGTGGCCCTGCGGAGTTCGACATAGGGCTCGAACCTTTTTATCCAGATATTCGCAATCAACACCAGCTTGAAGAGTGGCCTTCGGTTTTCCCCGGTATTTGATTTGCAACTGGTTTGGAGATTCCTGCTCCCAAAACAGCGATCCCCGCTCACCGTAAATGCTGATATTGAGGTTATTGCTTTCGCCTCCACAAACCTGACTAGCCGTCAAAGTACCGCGCCCCCCCCCTGTCAGTTTGAACAAAGCTGCACCATCATCATCCAGTGCCCGTTCATCGACTACTGACTGCAAATCTGCACAAACCTCAGAAATTCTTTCGCCAGTAACAAATTCCACTAAATAGTGAGCATGGGTACCGATATCGGTAAAGCAGCCACTTTCACCTGAGCGTTTAGGATCTGTCCGCCAGCCAGCCTGCTTACTGCCCTTCGTGTCATCCGCCAGGGCCAGCCAGCCTTGAGGATAGGTGACTGTGACCCGGCGAATGTTCCCAAGCTCCCCTCTGCGAAGAATCTCCTTTGCTTGAACCACCATCGGATAGGCCGCATAAGTATGAGTAAGACCATAGATTCGCTCGCTACGGACAACTTCTTGTTGCAGCGCCAGAGTCTCTTCCAAATTGCCAGCTGCAGGCTTGTCGGAAAGTACATGGAAGCCCGCACGCAAAGCTGCGATAGCGACCGGCAGGTGTAGATCATTCGGGGTGACAACCGCGATAAACTCAACGCGATCATCGACGCTGCGCTTAGCCTCCTCTGAAAACAGCTGCTGGTAACTCTGGTAAACGCGTTCGGGGTCGAGCCCCAGTTTCTCTCCAGTCATTCGCCCTTGCTTTGGGTTACTACTGAAGCAACCCGCCACCAGCTCAATCTCGCCATCCAGTGCAGCCGCCATTCGGTGTATGGCTCCGATAAACGCGCCTTCTCCACCACCAACCATGCCCATTCTTATTTTCATACCCACACTACTTTCCATGGGGGCGCACTATCGCCCGATAGAGGCGAGGCCCCTGACCTTTATTGTTATGGCTTCTATTTCGCCAAGTGCATACGCCTTTCATAGAGGAATACACAACATGGAAGAATCAGCTAGAGTAAAATGTAACCGGTTACATTTCTATTTAAAATACAGAAAAAAGCAGCCACTGCAAACTATCAACACGCAACATGGCGTCTTATTCAACCAAAAATAGATTTTTGATGACGAGATGCGGAATTTGGAGACTTCAATCTACGATTTTGAGTGTGTGCTATTCATTGTGATAACCCACCTGCCGGGCAAACTCACCCCATGAATGCCATAACAACTCATCACTCTGCCAGCCATTTTCTATAGTATGTCCACTGCCGGTACCTGCTGGCAGCCCACTATTCGAACCTGGCTGGGGGTGGTGAGGCTTCAATTTGGAGCGCACCCACTCACCGGCATCATCCGCAACGTCCAGAGCCAAACCCCAGTGATTGGGCCAGACCGCCAGGAAATTTTTCAGACCAAAATCATCCAGTTGATAGGGCGTTGGATACTCCAGATGTACCAACGGATCACTATTAGGGCCTGGTGCATCCGTTTTCCAACCAGCGTATACCGACCACTGGCATTCCTCGGCCCAGGCCGCAAAGCTGGGCATTACACTGGCAAGGCGCTTGAAGGATGCACAAAGCAGATCATTCTCAATTTCTGGAGGAATGCATCTATCCACAACACCCGCTTTAAACTTGGGTACGTCCGGGTTAAGGGTAAGAATCCAGAGGCCTTCCCCCTCCTCCAACGGGTGATGCATCACCATTAAATCAATTAGGTAAGCAGAAACCTTTGGAATATCGGGGCCTCGGGCCAAAAGCATGTGTAGCGGCCTCACCATCTGAGAATTTTGCACCTGCTCCTCTGCAACACCCAACTGTCGAATTACCTCAGCATTACCCGCACCACAGGCGGAAATCACCAACTCTGGCTTTACTGCGCAAGAGCGACCGTCCATATCCAGAATTACTCGCTCAATATCTGAGCCCGCAAGCTGAAACGATGCCAACCGGCCACGATATATTTGCTGTCTCAAGGGCTCGCTGACACTGAGATAGGCTGCAGCGCCATCAAAAATAAGATCGCCAGGAAATCTGAACCTGCGATTTGGTGGCAAACCATCCGGATCAAAGATCCCTGGCAATTCCACCTCCTCAGAAGGGATAGCCGCTTCAGCCCAGTTACCTTCAACCATCTTTAAGAAGTCCGGAGTCAGCGCTGCATGGAAATCAGTTATTCGACTATTCACACCGCTAGTCGCAAGCTCTTTGTGCCAGCGTTGCGCGGCAGCCCTGTGAATCTCTGCGGCTTGCGGGTTGGCAGCATTCCAGCCAGAGGAGAAGTAACCGTGGAAATGCAGGGATTCAGCATCACCGAACTCGTCATCGACCAGTATTACCGAGTACTCCGGTATCAGCGCCCTCATCAGGGTTGCTCCCTGAATACCACCTCCGAGAATCAGTACATCAACGGGAATTTCCTGTGACATAGCATGGCCTACTTATTGGTTTGGCGAGAAGGCATGGTTTATTGGCAGAGCCATCAAAATGTAACCCAACTTATACTTGCTTGTTGCCACCCTCTTGTTCAAATATTTTCAGCTTTTGTCGGTTTTGAGGGCCGTAACCTCGCGAGAGGACCCACCAAAATGCAAGTACATACGAAAAAAAACCACCCAAGATACAAAGCAGGTACCAAAACCAGTTAGGAAACTCGTAACCCAGCTTATCTAGGGCGGAAAACGGCATGTATATCGGAAGATTGATAACGATCGCTCGCCAGCTAATCGCCCATGCCAATGAGACTACCGCCGATAGTGAAAAATTCTTCCTCATTATAATCTCCCTGATACAAGGCCAAGTAACGGGCGAATAGTTAAGGCTGCCCTTTTTGTCAAAAATATTTGGCTAAATTCTGAGGGCAAAGCCGGCCATTCTTGAAGTTATTGTGAAGATCTTCCCCAAATCAACAATTGATTAATCCGTTCCAGCTTTCCTCTCGTAAAGAGTTTGCCATCGCACGGTTGGTACGGTGGAAAGTGACTCAATCAAATGACAAGGAAATTAGAACATGAAGGGATTGGTAAAAGGTTTGGGGGTTTTTCTACTGGCTTTTGGGGCTCATTTCTCCTGGGCCGATAGTGAGTCTGAACTTGAAACGGTACCCTATGTGGACGTTTATCAGTATGTTGGTAAGTGGTATGAAATAGCCCGTTTGCCACAAATCTTCCAGCCTGCTTGCACAGCGGTTACGGCAGACTATGGCCTCAACGATGATGGCACACTCAGTGTGTTCAACTTTTGCCGAATCCTACACCCGAAGTACGGTTTTCCAATCAGCGTACAAGGCTCTGCTACCCCCATAGATGACACGAATAGCAAGCTTGCGGTTTCATTCTTCGATGGCAAAACCAATGGTAACTACTGGGTCTTGGAGTTGGATCCCACGTATCAATGGTCCTTGGTAGGCGACCCCGATCGCAGCAGTCTCTATCTTCTGAGCCGTACCCCTCAACTGGATGAGGCAATTATTGATGAACTGCTGGACCTCGCCGTGGTTAAACATGGCTACAACATCGACCACATCATTATGACTAAACAGCTACCTCTCTAAAGCTGAATGCAGGGGCGGATGCAGCAGCTACTGCATCCGTCACAAACCAATCTAGAATTTACTTTAACTTAAAATAATACATATTTTTCAATAAGTTAAAGATTTTTTTTGATGTATCGTGTTAGGTTTAGACAGCTTAAATAGTCCACCTTGAGTAGGGGGAATGACGTTACGCGCGATTAAGAAAACTCATCATCATTTTTCACAATCACATAACCACTACGCCTCCCCATAACCTCTTCATCCCCTTCCCTAAATAAGTCATTTAGAAATTTGGGACAGCTGTGATAACAGAAGCATGCGGACTCACTTCCAACGATGTCTGCCGAGTGCAGAATCACTGGTAGCTCGGCTAGAAGATATCGAACAGCCATAAGCATCATATCAATGGTTACTTGGCCTTTCGCTGAGTGGTGCTCCAGTACCCACCGACTAGTTTCTAAACAACCCGCGCGGAAACTTTCATCCGAATTAAACTTCTGTTCCACCTCACAGTAAGTACTTGAATAGGATTCAGACTGTTCCAACCACACCGAATCCACTAACTCACTTTCTATCGATCCAGAAGCCACCACGCGATAGACTTTGTTGTGCAGGTAAGTACATTGACGCCGCGCTCTCTTTTTAGCTTTTCTCTCCTCATATCCAAGTGCCCGCTGAGTATATTCAGCCGCCCCATCCGGAATGAAGAACATCACCCTTTTAAAGTGACTATGTGCCCACTGAGCAAGTCGGGCTATCTGTCCCTCAGAAAAATAACTATTGAAAGGGCTTATGCCAATTACAGCCAAATCAGCCATCTCAAAAAGTTGTTGAGATCTGGTAGTTGCAAAGTCGACTTTCATACTGATGCTCCTAATTTGTAGTAATCGGAGTTCAGTCGAAGTGGCTTATTGCATCGATCTCGCTTGGTTAGTAACAAAAGCCTATGGAATGAAAACAGCCTGAAAGGCTTCGCTTGGCCAATCTCTGATCACTTACTTCATTAGATGTGCAAAATTAGTCACGACTCCCAAATTCAGTGGATATCGCTCAGGATCAGACCCCCAAGCCATCTGTTGGTAGGGATCATTTGCGAGAAAATATGGAAAATCGGCGAATACCTGTCATGTTTATGCTCTCCCCATAACCATTCGATCACTTTTTCCACTGTGTTAATTTTCATCACATTGCCTACAAATTAAACGTAGACCTCATAGTCAACATTAGGTTGAGAGCGCCAAAAGCGATGGTGACCAAACATATCTGTCGCCTGAAATTGAGATGAAATGCCGTATAAGGTGGAGATCAGGGAAATATATTTTGCTAAATGTCCCCAAAGCGGGAAAGATCCATCTCTGATTGGAGGTATTTCATGCCCTTCGGAGCTTTCAGCCTTTATACTTGTCCTAAGCTATAGGTCGCCAAGCCATAAAGGCTGGTGGCCTATGAAGTAGGACGTATAAAGAGACTCCCTATGCTTACCAATCGGATCGCCGCACTATTTTCCGGCTTCTTGGTCATTGGCTTGCTTTCCACCACCTCTATGGCTGAGACCGAACCCTTGGTTCCCGAAAAGGATCAGGGCAGTACAGCCAGAGAGATCGTCGGCAAGCTTGAAATGCTGCACTACAACAAAATCAAGGTCGGGGACGAAATGTCTGAAGACCTGTGGGATGAGTACATCGATGCTCTAGACCCCACCAGGAGTTACTTCCTCTCCTCCGACATTAACGAGTTCCGTGAGTGGAAGACCACCATGGATGACCAGTTGCGTGCCGGGGAGGTCAAAGCGGGCTTTGAGATTTACAACCGTTTCCGCCTGCGCATGAGTGATCGCCTGGACAATATCCTCTCCCAGCTGGAGAAAGGCCTACCAGCCTTTGATTTCGAGCGGGACGAGTCTCTGGAGCTGGACCGCGAGGAGAGCCAGTGGCCCTCTTCCATCAGCGCCGCCGATGACTTGTGGCGCAAGCGCCTGAAAAGCAGCGTCCTCAATCTGCGCCTCACCGGTAAGACCGATGAAGAGATACGCGATCTGCTGGAACGACGCTACAAAGGCCAACAAAAGCGTCTGGAGCAGCAAAACAGCAATGACGTATTCGAGCTCTATATGAACTCGCTGACACGCCTCTACGATCCACACAGTAACTACCTGTCCCCCCGCTCCCTGGAAAATTTCAACATGAGCATGTCGTTGTCTCTCGAAGGCATCGGTGCTGTGTTACAGGGGGATGAGGAGTACACCAAGGTTGCCCGCCTAGTGGCCGGTGGTCCAGCTGACCGCACCGGCAAGATCAAGCCCAACGACAAGATCGTGGGCGTGGGTCAGGATCAGAAGGGAGAAATGGTCGACGTCGTCGGCTGGCGTCTCGATGATGTGGTGGATTTAATCCGCGGCAAGGCCGGCACCTTCGTCCGCCTGGAGACTATCCCCACTGGCGGTGACGGTACCCACAAGACCATCCTCATCAAACGCAGTAAAGTTAAGCTGGAGGATCAGGCCGCCAAGAAAGCTGTTTTTGAGTTCTCTGACGGTAAGAAGAGCTACAAGATTGGCGTAATCAATCTACCCACCTTCTATATAGACTTCGATGCCTACCGCCGTCGCGACCCCAACTACAAAAGCACCACCCGCGATGTGGCCAGGCTGCTCAGTGAACTGAAAGAAGAGAAGGTCGACGGCATCATTCTCGATCTGCGTAACAATGGTGGCGGCTCGCTACAAGAGGCCACCATGCTTACCGACCTGTTTATCGACCAGGGTCCGGTAGTACAAATTCGCCATGCGAATGAGCAGATCTCACGGCATAATCGCTCCCGCTCTCGTGCGATGTATCGCGGTCCGCTGATGGTGCTGATCAACCGTTTATCCGCATCTGCTTCAGAGATTTTTGCCGGTGCTATTCAGGACTACAACCGCGGCCTAGTGGTGGGCAACCAATCCTTTGGTAAAGGCACCGTGCAGACCATGGCTCCCCTCAAGGAGGGTCAGCTGAAAATCACCCAGTCCAAGTTCTACCGCGTATCGGGAGACAGCACACAACACGCGGGTGTTAAACCGGATATCCCCATGCCGCAACTGATCAATGCGGAGAGTGTTGGTGAGAGTGCCTACGATACGGCCCTGCCCTGGGATCGTATCCACGCGGTACCCCACGCAAAATACTTCAACTTGAAAACGCTGATCCCGAACCTGATCACCAAGCACAACAAGCGCACGGCATCAGACCCCGACTTCATCTTCCTGCGCGATCAGTTTCAATTTGAGAGCGAACGCGCCGATAGGAAGCACCTATCTCTGAATGAAGTAATGCGTGAGCAGGAACGAGAAAATGTAAATCAGCGCCTGCTTTCCATGGAAAACCGACGCCGCAGTGCCAAAGGCCTGGAACCCTATAAGGATTTCGAGGCTTATGAAGAAAGTGAGTCAGAAGAAGTCGCTACTATCGGCGGCCCGGTAGAGATCAAACTGGAAAAAGATCCAATTTTGAACGAAGCCGGCTATATAATGGCGGACTTTATCGGACTGGCCGACAAAACCAGCAAGGCACCGCCACAAGTCGCCAACTTCTAAATTAGCCGTTCTCCGGGTGCGCGATGCGCGCCCGGTGCACGCACCAACAGTTAGGTCGGGCTTCCCCGACCTTTTTTATTTGGGGGAAGAAATGAAAGTCGTTTCCTTTAACGTCAACAGCATCCGCACTCGCCTGCACCAAATGCAGGCCCTGGTGGATAGCCACCAACCCGATATTATCGGTTTACAGGAAACCAAGGTCACCGATGAGGATTTCCCGGTAGATGCCATCAGGGACCTGGGGTATGAACTGATCTTTTTTGGGCAAAAAACACACTACGGAGTCGCACTCCTATCACGCCTGCCTTTTATTGATCGTGAATATGGCTTCCCTACTGATGACGACAGTGCCCAGCGCCGTATGGTGATGGGGAAGTTTGATATTGGCGGTCCCAAACCACTTACCGTGATCAACGGCTACTTCCCGCAGGGGGAAAGTAGGGAGCATCCGGTGAAGTTCCCAGCAAAAGAAAAGTACTACGCAGACTTGGATACCTATCTGCAAACCACCTGCGAACCCGATGCTCCGGTACTGGTTATTGGCGATATGAACATTTCCCCGAGCGACCAGGATATCGGTATTGGCGAACCCAACCGCAAGCGCTGGCTTCGCGACGGCAAGTGCAGCTTCCTGCCAGAAGAGCGTGAGTGGCTGCAGAAAATTGAGGCCTGGGGCTTGGTGGACACCTTCCGTGCCATGCACCCTGAAACCGATGATGTATTTAGTTGGTTTGACTATCGCAGCAAGGGTTTCGACCGCGACCCTCGGCGCGGACTGCGAATCGACCTCATCATGGCGACCAATCCACTTCTGGAACGCTGTGTCGCCACCGGCGTAGATTACGATATCCGCGCCATGGAGCGCCCCTCAGACCACGCGCCGGTCTGGGCAGAATTTAAGCTCTAATCGTTTGTGAATAACCGGGACCTGTGCCCGGTTTTTTTAATCCTTTGAATATGCGATTTTCCATATATAATGCAGCCAAAGCCGAATGGAGCAGCCCCATGAAAAGGCGCATTCTGTTTGTCTGCTCGGGGAATTCAGCCCGTTCACTCATTGCTGAGGCACTATTGCGCTACTACGGGGGAGCGTTTTTCGAGGTATGCAGTGCCGGCACTGACCCTGCTCCAGTGGATGTTCGAGCTATTAGGGCGCTGCGACGCTGCGGCATCCCAATAAGTGGTCTCTACTCCAAAAGCTTAAAAGAAGTCTCTAATCGGTATTTTGACCTGGTTATTACTTTATGTGACAAGAGCCACAAAGAATATGTGTCCTCCCCTGGGCATGGAAAGTTAGCCTCTTGGGATTTTAAAGATCCAGCCAGTCGCCATTGTTTCAGGCCCTTTTACAAAACAGTATTAGAGCTCAGTACCCGGATCAAGCTATTGGTGTTGATCTACAGCAAAGCCGCAAAAGTGGCATAACTCGAATCTGAGGGAAACCTTGAACCCTGTACAATTTTATAAATGCCTGGCGGACGACACGCGCTTGCGCACACTGCTCTTGATCGTTCATGAGGGTGAGCTTTGTGTGTGCGAGCTAACCGCAGCTATGGATTTGAGCCAGCCAAAGATCTCCAGACACCTGGCCTTACTCCGCGGGGCCGATTTATTACAGGACCGACGTCAGGGTCAGTGGGTTTTCTACCGTATCAACCCTGCATTAGAGGGGTGGGCGAAATCAATTCTTCAGGAAACTTTGCAGGCAAACCGGCACTTTATTGAGGCGGCTCTACGCAACCTGATCCAGATGGGCGATAGGCCGCTACGTGCCACACTGTGCTGTTGAGCAACTCAAGACCTCAACGGCCCCGTGGCGATAGGCGCTTTTACAGTAAAAATTTATCTTCATATATGTGTTTTTTCATATATGCGAATTACTCGGGAGAGACAAAATGGCTATCAAAGTCGGAATCAATGGATTTGGTCGAATCGGGCGTCTGGTGCTACGCGCGGCCTGGGACTGGCCAGAAATCGAGTTCGTCCATGTCAACGATCCCGCTGGGGATGCTCCGACACTTGCTCACCTACTGAATTTCGACTCGGTGCATGGGCGCTGGCAGCACAATGCCGAGGCTAGCGGGGACATGATCACTATTGATGGACGACAGGTGCGCTGCAGCCACAACCTGGCCATTGCCGATACGGATTGGAGCGCCTGTGATCTTGTCATCGAAGCCTCGGGAAAGATGAAGACACGTGCCTTGCTGGAGGGGTATCTGAAACAGGGAGTAAAACGTGTACTGGTATCAGCTCCGATGAAAGAAGCTGGGGTGCCGAATATTGTTCTGGGAGTGAATCAGCATATTTATGACCCGGCAAAACATCGAATTGTTACCGCTGCATCCTGTACGACCAACTGCATTGCTCCAGTGGTTAAGGTGATTCATGAAAAGCTGGGCATCAAGCATGGCTCTATAACCACAATTCACGACATCACCAATACTCAGACGATTCTCGATGCGCCCCATGCAGATCTGCGTCGTGCCAGGGCCTGTGGAGCCAGCTTGATTCCCACGACTACGGGTTCGGCCACCGCCATTACCGCAATTTTCCCAGAGCTGAGCGGCAGACTGAATGGCCACGCCGTGCGGGTTCCGCTAGCCAACGCCTCACTAACCGATTGTGTATTCGAGCTTGAACGTGAGACGACAGTTGAAGAGGTCAACAGGCTGCTTAAAACCGCAGCCGAAGGTGCGCTGAAAAATATTCTCGGCTTTGAGGAGCGCCCTTTGGTTTCCGTGGATTATAAAACCGACCCGCGCTCCAGTATTGTCGATGCCCTCTCCACCATGGTGATTAATGGCACCCAGGTCAAAATTTACACTTGGTATGACAACGAATGGGGCTATGCAAACCGCACCGCGGAACTAGCCCGTATGGTTGGCACCGAAGGGTCAATAGATTGAAGATCATTTGATCCCTTGTAAAACTGGCCTGGCTTCCAGGCCAAATTGAGCCCAAGTAGTAAGAGCCCGAATCAATGCCGTTCCTCTCCTCCCTCCCCCCCTCTGTGCGCCAATATTTACTGGTAACTGGAAACTATTGGTCTTTCACCCTCACCGACGGCGCACTGCGTATGCTGGTGTTACTGCATTTTCATACTTTGGGGTATACCCCAATGGAAATCGCCCTGCTTTTTCTGTTCTATGAAATTTTCGGGGTTATTACCAATCTGGTGGGAGGATGGCTGGGAGCACGCGTGGGGCTCAATCACACCATGAATATTGGCCTAACATTGCAGATTACCGCGCTGGCCATGCTCCTGGTTCCTTCGAGTCATCTCAATGTTCCTTGGGTTATGGCCGCTCAGGGGCTCTCCGGCATTGCCAAAGACTTGAACAAAATGAGCGCAAAAAGCTCGATCAAACTGTTGCTGCCTCCCTGTGCCCAGGGGGCGTTATATCGCTGGGTAGCCCTGCTCACTGGCTCTAAGAATGCGCTTAAAGGCATTGGCTTTTTCCTCGGGGGAGCCCTGCTGGCACTGCTGGGCTTTCGCGGGGCAGTATTATTAATGGCAGCGGGTCTCGCACTGGTATTGCTATTAAGTATGAGGTTTCTTCAGCGGGATCTGGGCAGATCCAAGGCTAAATCCCGTTTTAGGGATGTGTTCTCTAAAAGTCGGGCTGTAAATGTCCTTGCCGCGGCAAGACTATTCCTCTTTGCCGCGCGCGATGTATGGTTTGTGATCGCTCTACCCATTTTTCTAGCAAGCCAGTTTCATTGGAGCCACTGGCAGGTAGGTGCCTTCTTGGCCAGCTGGATAATCGGCTATGGGGCTGTGCAAGCCTTTGCACCTAAAATCACTGCAAGTTTCTCCCCTGCAGTTCCAGATGGTCGAACAGCCCTACTCTGGGGTGCCGCTTTGAGCCTGATCCCATTACTGATTGCCCTTGCCCTACACACCGGTACCCACACAGAGATCAGCTTATTAGTGGGCTTACTATTTTTTGCTATCTTATTTGCCGTCAATTCCTCTGTGCATAGCTACCTAATTGTCTCTTATGCCAGAGAAGATGGGGTTTCGATGGATGTGGGCTTTTACTATATGGCCAACGCCATGGGGCGCCTTGCCGGAACTTTGCTATCGGGTTGGATATTTCAAACGGCCGGCCTTCAAGCCTGCCTACTGGCGTCCACTGGCTTGCTACTTCTCACAACCGTAATATCTCTCGCATTACCTAAACACAGTGAAGATAACCGCCCGCTAATCAATGCTGCGAGCTGATTAGAGTGAATCTGCGGAACTGGGGGTGAACGGCAACAGGTACAACTCTGTTTCTGCTATTCGTTGAAACTCTCTGGGAGGATCACAGCCTGCCAATAATGCGAGGGAACTGGACCATAAGACCCACGAAAAAACACGAAAACAGCTTTGCATAAATACCACTCGGGAACTGGCTTAAAGCAACCAGTCGGATAACGACTTCGGTGAGCGCCCAAACTGCCCGAGCACAAAGTGTTGGCTGCAGTTATGACCAACTGAAGCTTAGAAAACTGGGAAGTAAACCTCCATGCCAACTTGGCATCAAATTCTGCCATTTCAGCGAAGTTAACCCTAACAAAGTGATCTTGATTCAAGCGAGCCAGTAAAGTTGGTATTCAGATTTACCTGGAAAGATCTCCGAAACGTGCACATACATCAATCGCCGGGACAATGTCGAAATCTAATGCTAAAGCCAGCTTTAATACTCTCTCAAGTGCGGACATACGTTCCGGGTTAATGCCCGTTACATGTGCATGGCAGATCAAGGTTATTAATCCATTACCTTTCGCTACCTTCCTGATCACTTGGCACCAGAAATCTGATAATGCTTTTGGGTTGCGTAAACCATTGCTAGCAAGGTTGTAGTGAATGGCATCCACCATGAACCACTGCCAGGGAATACAGATCAAGCCACTTTCCAGCTGCTGGATCTCATCTCCAGAAAATCCTTTCACGTCGCTGGGAATGCTTTTCGGTAGGGAGGTCTCTATACTAGAGTCATAAATGAAACCATCATCAACGAGAATCTGCCGGGTAAATTGCCCTACCTGGCCGCCGGGAGCCCGAAAGCCAAAAGGCTGTATACCGCGTAATTGCAGGGCCTTTAAACCATCATGGATGTACTGGCGAGCTGCACGTTGATCCAAGCTAGAAAAGCCTTCATGAATCCACCCATGCAGGCCAATTTCATGGCCGTCATTATAAATATTCTGAATCAGTTTCCCATAATGCAGAGCACTCCAACCTTCTACAAAAAAGGTCGCGTGTATTTTCAGGCGTTCCAATAGCCGTAATAATTGAGGAAATCCAATAGTGATTTCAGGGGCTTCCCAGTTGGGTACAGCAGATTCCCTAAGAAACACTTTTCTAGCCTCACCGACATTATCAAAGGTCAAGCAGAGAATCCTGGGCCTATGGTTCTTAGTAAGCAACGCCATAACAGGACCATTGTAATTATTGGTAAGTTGACGGCCTCAAAAAAAGCCTGCGTTTCACTTGTTACCGGTAGTCATTCTAACCAGTGTTCGATCTTTCTTTATAAAGTGATGATAAAGAGCCGCCAGGGCATGCCCGAGAATAAGCAACCAAACAAGCCATTCTCCCAGAACTTCCTTATGTATAAAATCGATAGGTTCTTCAAATTGCTTAAAGGTCATCCCCATTGTATTCTGCATAATATTCGTAAAAAATGACGTATCTGCAAACTGAGGGATTTCAAAAAGAAAAAAATATTCAGTATTCACCCCAGTCCCCAGATATCCGGTTAGTGGTGACAATATCATGACGACATACAGCAGAAAATGGCCTGTATGGGTGGCAATGTGCTCTAACCTTGAGCCTGGCTCCAATCTGGGGGTGGGGTTCGTGAGACGCCAGAATATTCGCAACAGCACAAGCGCTCCAATCGTTACGCCAATAGACAAGTGAAGCTGTAGGGCAATCCAGTTTTCCGGCGTCTCTTCTTGTGTAAACCATTGGCGGTAATAGACACTGATATAAGATCCCAGGAATAATAATGCGACACTCCAATGCAGCCACTTGGCAATAGAGCCATAGTCGTACGAATTGTTCCTAATACCCATTAGTCGCCTTCTCTAGAAGTTTAAAGCCTTATAAATGACAAACCTTGAAGGCGGACAAGCACCATAGATAAAACCACATGAAGCCCCCTCATATATAGTTAATGGGCAGATTTCAAATTCCCAATAGACCACACAAAGAATCACGATCGCTCTTTAATTTGAAAGGATTTGGCAACACCTACAAAAAAGAACAATACTCCCACCGCCTGCACCAAATGATAAAAACTATTATGACCAAGCACCCAAACATAAACAATTTCCTCTTCAGCACTCAGCTGAAAAATCCCGGAAATTACGGAAACAATGGCACCCAGAACCATATACCAGGAGCCTCTCAGCTTATTAGCCAATCCCAGCCAGGAATAACCAATGATAACAGGAATCATTATAAGAATCTGGCAAGTAACAAACACAACAAAGCCATTGACTCTAGTCGCCGCTACCCAAAAAAATATCAAGCTCGCCAGACAAATATAGGGCAACCCTTTTTTTGACAAACTCTCACCTAAAAGATCATTCATAACTGCGACGACAAAAGATGCCAGAAAAGCGCCCAACAGGAACAAAAGTATATACCATAAGAAAACTTCGATGTTTTCAGGAATCTGCAGCCCATGTATCAAGCCAGCCAAAAAGGAAACAACAACTAACAAACCATAGAAAAAAATCCAGGAATTTCTTTTCCATCGTGGTTGAAGCTCAGGACGACATAAATAAATCAGGATTATCACTGCAGCTATAGTAAGGATAAAATCCGTTATAGCCGACATCTGCTGAGCGGGAACATCTGTAAGTTTAATCACCAGATTCAGGCCCCTTACCCCCAAGGTTCTATTTGGACGGGTAATATTGTAGTGCGTTGATATAAATGATAAGGAATCTTAACAGGGGGCAGCCTACCCATCAGGCTTGAGGGTGTTCAGCAGCCACTTAAAACCACACAACCCCAAAAGTCCACCTATAAGAATTCAATTGCGGCAGATAATACCTCTGCCGCTGAAGCCCTCACTACAACCAATACCAAAGAGCCGCTAACAGGTTAATCATCATCATTGCAAAGTCCATCACAAAAATAAACCTCATAACGCCCCTTACTTTCCAAGCTCCACCACCACTGCGATTCTTAAGTGCAACAGGCAAGTTATAAATAAACTGCGAGCCATGTGTAACCGAAAAAGTAAAAAGCAGAACAGCTCTTTGTATATCACTAGAGAAAGAGGCGTGGTTAATTAGCAGTAAAATGTTGAGCAACGCCAGAGAAAAGTTAAACCCTCCTAGAAACTTGCCCGATTCAGCCAATATACCAAAGACGGGGGTATCCCTTTGCTCTCTGGGGACTAGCAATTTGGCAAATACCCTACCGCGCAATGAGAACACATTAAATCCCATTAAGAACCAAATACAATTTAACACCAGGATTGCTTCAAAGATCACACCAGCCTCCAATAATTATTCTTGTGAACACTTATATTTCTTATGTGGCCAAATATACGATGGCGCTTTACGCCTTAAATTACATAATCCGCCATTGATTCAGGTGTTGCTGAACACCGGCCAGCGCTCCACGATTTCGCCCTGGTCATACACAGCAATATCCCCGAACTGAAGAAAGACTGATTCACTCTGAGTAGGGCGAAAGAAAACCCAGTCATCTTCTGCAAGAGTAACTTTACTGGACGCATTCAACATTTCCTGATTAGTGGAGCGCCCATAGATTGGATTAATCGAGAGACCTTTTGGGGATTCTGGTCGAGCCTTCCAATACCCACCAGAGACGAAGTATGTTTGGGCTCGATTGGGGTTCAGCCAACGCATGACTGTAGTCATCCCCTCCAAACCGGGAATCTGCGTATGGGGAAGCTTCTTTAAAACTGGGCTTGCAATGAATGCTGCTGCTACATGATCTTCTAGGGTAGGAATATCAAAGTCTAGGGGCTTAACCAAGCATGATCCTGCCGCTAGTTCATTACAGGGAGCCCTGCCAGCTCGACCTTTATACAACTGGTAAGTAGGGCTACCGGCCCCATTCAATGTCGGGTTCTCGGGAAAATGCTCCCCCAACAACTGCCGGGCTTGCGCTAATCGCTGCGAGTATATGTCGAGACCGCGATCAATCGCCTTCTCTGGCCCCCCCAGAATTCCCGGCATTTTAGCCGCATGGGCGTCATACCCCATAAAGCCTGACAGCTGAAGCTGGGATTCTCCCTGAATAATATTGAGCATTTTAGTAAGGCTTTGCGCATCACCTATTCCGCCTCTGTGTAATCCTACATCCAATTCGATGTTGATACGCAGCCTTTGCCCCAGGCCATTGGCCAGCTCTGCGTACTGCTGCAAGCGGCGCGGGCTGTCAATAAGCCACTGAAGTTGAGATGCGGGATCAAAACCACTTGAAGGTAAGCTCTTGTAAAAGCTCTCAGCAGCGGCGATCGGGAAAGGCTTACCTAAGAGGATATCCGCCTCGGGTTGTGATTGTGCCAACTGCTGCAAGAAAGGCAGGTGAAACACCATAATTCGCTGGGTGCCAGTTTGTTTGGCTACAGTCTCTAGCAAGCCCAGGGCAGGAAGGGACTTGGCTACGATACGGTAATCGTAATGCCCCTGTAAGTGCCGCGAAAGTACCCCAGCATTGGCCTTTAGTCGCCTTAAATCGACTACCATCGTGGGGCCCGATATTCCCGCCGAATGCAATGCCCTGGAGACGCCCGCAAAATAATCATCATGCCCCCCCTGCCCCATGGGCTCGGGCCTTAATAGTGGCAGTGACGCTGCAGCAGCCAAGGCTGTGCCACCCAGTATAAATTTTCGCCGCCCTCTATCCACAGTGCTCCCCTCTAGTCCCACCAAGTATTTGCCGAATAGCCATCCAACTGCTCAAAGGTACCGCGGCTCGCCGCATAAAGATCAGCCAGTGAGCTTTTTCAGGTAGGGGTTCAAGAACTTCCCCATCGGGTCGAGTGAACGCCTAACCTCTAGATAGTCCTGCCAGCGGGGATAGAGTTTTGCGAAATCCATTTTGCCCAACGTATTGAGCTTGCCCCAGTGTGGTCTGCCACCATACTTACGCATAATCGGTTCCAATGCCTGAAACAGGGGCTGATAATCTTCCTCAAAATAGCGGTGCACCGCGATTGAAACAGAGTCCTGCTGGTAGAAAGGACTCAACCAAATATCGTCCCCCTTTACAAAACGAACTTCGATCGGGAAGAACACGTTTAGGTTGTTCTCTTCGATGGCTCGTCGTAACTCTGCAAAAGCGGCCAGCCCCGCTTCCCGAGGCAGGTGATATTCCATTTCATTAAAGCGTACATTGCGTTCACTGGCATAGTTTCGCCAGGAGGACTCCACAACCACTTCCTTTTCGATATCCTCTATAGCGGATTTCAAGGCAAATTGTCGAAGTTTCGGGGACCAGCCGAGCCAATCTCGCACTGTTTTAAGGGTCATTACCGCTTCGTTGGTATCTTCCCGCTCGGTTGAAAAAATCTCTTCATCCGTCAGTTGATGGGAGTCCGCCATGCACATACTGGAAAATGGAATGTAGTAGAACTCAAAATTTCGGTTCGAATCAGCCAAAGATTCTGCCTGCTCAAGCACCTCTTGTAGAGGTGCCACCCAGGACTCTCTGCGAAGTCGATAGCTTGGCTGATTTTGCATACGTACCTTGGTCATCAGCCCCAGGCTCCCGAGGGAAACCTTTGCCGCAGAGAATACTTCAGAGTTTTGTTGCATATCACACCAAAGTGTATCGCCACCCGCTGTCACCAACTCTAGGCCAGTCACATAACTAGACATACAACCCAGACCGGCCCCTGTTCCATGAGTGGCCGTCGCTAAACAACCGCCCAGAGTCTGCTCGTCGATGTCCGGTTGGTTAATTAACGCTTGCCCAATATCCTCTAGTGGTTGCCCTAGGTCTGCGATACGAGTGCCAGCGTAAATCGTGGCCTCGGCTGTTTCTTTACTGTGATCCAGCACTCCGCTAATACGCCCAAGCGAGATGATCGTGTCATCCGTGGGTACTAGAGGCGTAAAGGAGTGCCCAGCACCTACGGCTCTAATAGTGCCTTTGGAGTCGGCTACGCGTTGTTGTAATTCAGCTATTGTTTTTGGCGCGAGGCGCTCACTGGGCAAACACACTTGAGAACCGGACCAGTTGCGCCAATGAATACCCTTGCGTTTTATTGGCTCGGCGGCTTGTACCAGAGTACGGGCAATAGACGAAACTGGGGCTGCGGCGAGAGCGGTGGAACCTGCAGCGATAGTGGCAATAAAACGACGACGTGACTGATGCATAATCCCCTACTCCGCAGTGGCCATAAAGGCAATCAACTGTTCAAACTGTTCAGGTGAACACTCAAAGCAAAGTCCCAGAGGCGGCATCCCCTGAAAGCCATTGATTGCGTTATCTACCAGCACATCCATCCCCTTATCCAGACGTGGCTCCCAGGTTGCAATATCCCCAGTTAAAGGCGCGGCACTGGCACCAGTACTGTGACAACTACGACAGGTACGTCCATAAATTTCAGCAATTTCAGGATCTGTA
The DNA here is from genome assembly GCF_041447225.1 of Microbulbifer echini. Taxonomy (NCBI): domain Bacteria; kingdom Pseudomonadati; phylum Pseudomonadota; class Gammaproteobacteria; order Cellvibrionales; family Microbulbiferaceae; genus Microbulbifer; species Microbulbifer echini. The sequence continues at coordinate 70,468 of NZ_JBGMEL010000014.1, forward strand.
GGGGTTAATGAAAGGGCTCGCTGAGTCAAAGCCAAGCGATTTTCGGCACTCTCTTCAGGGAGGTCCGAGCACCCACTTATCATCACGGCAAAAAACAAGGGGGCACAGAGGAGCCTTACGCTCCGGCGAGGTCTTACCGGTTCCATGTATGTACACCTACTACATTATTGTTAATATTTCTCAGGTGCTTAAACCTGAGGTTGGCGCTGTGTACTTAAACTTTAAGTATTGTTAAACAGGCTGGCAGTTAAGACAACCAGCGGAACCAACCAGTCTATTTGTAATCCTGTTTATCAACTTTTTGGGTACCAGTTAACAGAGACTAAACAGATATTTTTTATTAGTATTGATTTTATCTAATATAAATTTCTCAGCGGGTTCCTATTAAATATCTAACGTTCAGTGTTGTTAGATATCGTTGATGGGTTGGATAAACCCTCTTCTGTTCGTAAGTAGGTGATATCCCCGACCCATTTCTGACTCGGCGCTTCAGCATTGAAGTTCTGCTCGAGCAGATTTAGAGCCACTGGCAGGCCATGTTTTGAGTAGATTGTGGCTTTATATCTCTTAGCTGCTTTGGCTCGCAGGCCCTGTCGACGCATACTGGCAGTAATTGTTTTTTGTTTATATTTATTACCTTCACTGGTCAACTCCTTCGTCAGGCGAGGGGCGCCACTACCTTCTTTACTGGCTATAAAGCGCTGCTGGAGCTTGGATTGGCCGACCGATCTTGACACCCGGTTGCAAAGCCCTCTGCGAGATCTGCTCAACACCTCAGCCACCGCTTTGATGTGAACTCTTGCCTGTGCTTTTGTATGAAGGCGTACCGCATTTCAGGCTCTTTGCAAAGTAATCAGCGGTCTTTTTTAAGGTCGTCAGTACTAGGGCATCTTTTCTATATTTCTCAGAGTATTTTTTACGAGCAGTTTTGGTTGATTTACTTGGTCTTATCATAGAGCACCTCTGCTGCGTGGTTTATCGCTTTAGAGAGTGTCCCTCTTTGGTGGATAGGATCAGATCGTGTCATAGGGCACCTCTGCTGCGTAGTTTATCGCTTAAGAGAGTGTCCGTCTTTTGTGGGTAGGATCAAATCTCCCCAATGAATCCTGATAGCGGCAGATTCCAAAGCAAGCTATTATTCGTGGTGGGCGGCATCGCGTACGCACAGTTCTGTTTTTTTCATCATGTAGGCTTACAACATCATCTCAAATTAAAGCCGATGTGTAAGCGATTAGTCGACGCTGGTAAACCTAAAAAAGTCGCTCTCATTACCTGCATGAGAATGCAACTTAGCATCCTGAATATTATGATGAAAAAAAACACCTACTGGAATGAAAATATGGCTTAAAGCTTGATGGGTAACTATAGTCACCTGCTATAGGTTAAGATTCATAAAAATTCAACCTTGCGTGCTCCCGCTGCATACGCCATTTCACCTAGACACCGCTGCTCAACCTCAGATAGGCCGCCCTCAGACATTTCTTTAGCTTCTAAATGCAGTATCGGCTTAGGTTTGAATAAACCGGTAGCCCCAATTTCTTTGAGGCCACCTTTAAGGCATTCGACTGCGAGAAGAAATGTACCAACCAATAGGCGAGTTGTTGTGTATGGCTGTATTGGTTTCACGACAACGTTTTGGGTGTCCGGGCGACCAAGGGGCAATTGCTGCGGCTTGTATGGTTGTTCTTGACCGATTCTGATGTTGAAAATCATTTTCGTTAACGGGTAAATTGAGACCCACCTTCGGCGGCCACCGAAGGCCTTGTTTGTCACAGTTCGTTGCTGCGCCGGTTTATAAAGACCGTTAACAAGTAGGAACGTGACAGACACTCACTAGGCATAACTCGAATAGTCATGTGGGCCTCGAGCCCGAATAGCAAGGCGGAGATAGCTTATCTTATGGAACCTCAAGAGATCAATGTCGGTATCGATACCAGCAGTAAACAACTCGATATTTATGTGAGACCTACTGGCCAGTTTTTTAGTGTTGCCAATGATAAAAATGGCATTAAGGATGCCATTAAACAACTACAACCTCTTAAACCTCAAAGAGTATTAATAGAGTCTACGGGAAGACTCGAGTTACAGTTTGTTTGCGCCGCCGACAAAGCAGGATTACCTATTGTTGTTTGCAATCCTTCGCAGATAAGAAGCTTCGCTAAATCCGCAGGTCGCCTCGCCAAAACTGACAAGCTAGATGCAATGGATATTGCACATTTTGGTGAGGCCATGAAACCAAGGCTGTCGACGCTAAAAACAGAAAAACTTAGGGAGATCAGTGACTTACTTACTGTAAGAAGCCAGTACTTAGAGATGAGCACAATGCAAAAAAATCGGCTTCAGCGGATGCCTAAATCAGTACACAAACCTATCCAGACCATTTTAAGCACCATTAAAAAAGAGTTACAAAGTATCGACAAAAAACTGGATAAACTTGTTAACAGTGTGTCTGAGTGGCGGCAAAGGCGCGACCTATTGTTGAGCGCTAAAGGAGTCGGAAATGTATTGGCTTATACGCTGATGAGTGAACTTCCTGAGCTCGGAAAATTGAACCGTAAAGAAATCGCTGCACTTGTAGGTGTCGCCCCAATGAACCGTGATAGCGGCAGCTTCCAGGGAAAGAGATATATTCGAGGCGGAAGGCATCGTGTACGTACGGTTCTATTTGTTTCCATCATGTCGGCCATACAACATCATCCCAAACTAAAGCCAATGTATAAGCGATTAGTCGACGCTGGCAAACCTAAAAAAATCGCTCTGATTGCCTGCATGAGAAAGCAGATTACGATCCTGAATACGATGGTAAAAAATAACACCTACTGGGATGAAAGTATGGCTTAACAACTTGACGAACAACCATAGTCACTTGTTATGAATTTTTAAATGCATACTGTACAAATGAGTTGATATAAATCCTCTCGATTTGGCATGCTTGATTTTGGAGAAGACTTAATCGCCTTATCAATCTCATATAAAAAACCTTTACCTGGAGGGAAGGCTCCAGTTTCAAGGCCGTCAGCGATGATGCTTAACCATTTTTCCTGCTGTTCAGCTTGCATGTAATAGGAGGCGAACTTCACCATTGCCTGATAGCAGTCTACGTCACTGGGCCAATCCATAACTTTCACTAATACTCATAACAGTTAATTCAAAAGAGGCGTCTTTACATCATTCTTCTATATATTTCTGTCCCACCTAGCCAAGCCGACCTCAAAAATCGTCCAATATCAACGGTTAGAGTCAATGGCATGATATTCTATAAATAGATATACAGCAGCTGCTCTATATCTACATGATTTTTCTGCTTTTGATAATATTGGCAATCCCTTAAAAGTCAGTGGATTAGCTCATTTTCACTAGAAATAGAAGAAGCCTTTTTTGAATTCTGATATTGAAAGCAGTACAAAACAATAAAAACTGTATATTAAAACAGTTCAGGGACAATTGCATGGACGACATTCACCACAGACTACCAAATATCCTGAGCATTTTATGGCCATCTTTCGACATAAAATCCGAAAACAATGACTACCGCACCAATTCAAGGGCTTTGCTGATGCCTGTGGTACGGGTTGAGCTCCCATAAATAGCTCGGATATAACAAGTAAGGCCTCCAAGGACTAATATGATTACCAGGGGCACTGGAGAGGTCATTAGCAACTTCCTGGCTTACATTCATTATCCGCTAGATTAAGCCCTCTTTTTCGCAAAGCTTTATTCAAGACGGCTGCGAGGCGGACGCCACCTTGTTGTAAGCGTATTTCCACAGAGTCCTGACTGCGAAGGAAATACTTTTCCCCCAGTTGAATTTCATTGGTATAAGCCAGGTTGTGAGCAATCTGGTGGGACTCCCGCGCCCACTCTTCCACTGTAGTGGACTGCCATAGTTGACGTTCTCCTGGGCGGATTATTTCCGTTTGCCGCTGGGCATAGTCCTGCCAATCAGCCACTACACGAGAGACGAGCTGGATATCCCAAAGGGCATGTAGATTTGTTTCTTCACCAAAAAACTGAACCTGTACATCATTACCTCCCCGGTCTGAATAAAGGCCAGTATGAAGTGGCTGATGCAGGTCGCCAACAAAATGTGCAACAAACATTAAAGCCTCTGCCCGCGCGCTTTCCGGGCGGCTGCGATCCGCGAGAACTGCGGCAAACTGTTGGATGGCATTGAGGATACATCCCGCTGGTGGGCAATCTCGCGCGGCCTCATAGCTACGCCACCCGCGAGAAAGGTTGATATAGTGCATGGGCGCAGCCCAGTCATATTGCGCATTTGAGCGAATGCGATCTGCCCAGGTTGCCGACTCGGCCAAGTGAGGTTCCCCCACCTCTTCAAGAAGAAGTCCCACTTCTTTTGCTACGTCAGGACTTAAGTAGTGCCAGGCGATTTCACCGATTACTCGATGACCATCATCGCCCCAGGCATAGGCCTTAAGTACACTGAAGCATCCTATCAGAACAAAAATCAACCGAATGATTGCTTGCGACTTATTCATTTCAGCCACCTGTTATAGAAATTTAACCACTAACTCTAGTGAGAATTTGTGACAAATCACCTTTCATAAACTCCTTGGGTGTATCGCTCAAAAAATGTAACAAATCGTTCATCAACTCTTCAATTTCATCTGCTAAAAAGCACTCTGACCGAGATTTGGGAAAGTGTCTCGGAAACTAATACCACCAGTACTCTCAAAGTTACGTTGTTGGCTTTTTTAAGACCAGGACCAAGCTATGAAACCATCTCTATTTCCACGCGTGTGGTTATCTGCTGCTATTCTCTCATCGATTAGTGCGACCCCGGTTTCCCTCGCTCAGGAAACGGCCGCCGCCATTCGCGGTGCCATTACCGGTAGTTCTGGCGAAGTTATCCATGCAGCGCAAATTACGGTGGTACATACGCCCTCCAACAGTCGGCGGGTAACAGAAGTTGGAGAGTCCGGTCAATTCAACCTGAGCGGCTTACGTGCCGGCGGGCCCTACACCGTCATCATAGAATCCGATCAAGGGGATCGTACCTTTGAAGATATCTACCTCTCTTTGGGTGATAGCCTGCCTCTAATAGTATCTCTGGATACCGCCAATATTGAAGAGGTCAATGTTCTCGGTCGAGCTATCAATACCTCCCGCCAAGCAATGGGCCCGGCATCACATTTCAATAGCGATGACCTTGCGAGCGCCCCCGCCATCAACCGCGATATCAAGGATTTGTTGCGCTTGGACCCGCGAATTTATATCGATGAAGCCAATTACGATTCCATCCAATGTGCGGGAGCCAACCCTCGCTTCAATAGCCTGACTGTTGACGGCGTGCGTATGAATGACAACTTTGGTTTGAATAGTAACGGCTATCCAACTGAACGTATGCCATTCTCCTATGACGCTATCGATCAGGTAGCCGTCGAGCTGGCACCATTTGACGTACAGTATGGTGGCTTCAGCGCCTGTAATATCAATGCAGTGACCAAGTCCGGCAGCAATGAGTGGCACGGTTCTTTTTTCTATGATTATACCGATGATGCTTTTCGCGGGGACTCGCTAGAAGGAGAGGACATCAACGTAGCCAAGTTTGATGAAAAGCGTTACAACGCAACCCTTGGCGGCGCCATTATCGAGGATAAGCTTTTCTTTTTTGCAGCCTATGAGAAACTCGATGGTATCGCTACTTTTGACCGGGGCCCAGTTGGTAGCAATGCCGCTACTGAAGTCCAGGGCGTATCCCAGGCTCAATTGGACGAAATTGTACGAATTTCCAACGAGGTCTACGGTTACAATCCGGGCAGCTTACCCAACAGCCTTCCGGAAGAAGATGAGAAACTGCTAGTCAAGTTCGACTGGAATATTTCTGAAAACCATCGCGCCGCATTTACTTACAACTACAACGATGGTTTTTCTATTGCCGAGGCCGATGGCGATCCCGATGAGCTGGAACTGTCCAATCATTACTATGAGCGCGGGGCAGAGCTGAACTCCTACGTCGTGCAGTTATTTTCAGACTGGAGTGACATCTTCTCTACTGAAATAAAGATTGGTTATTCCGAGCTGGATAACCATCAGATTTCGCTGGAAGGGACTGATTTTGGTGAAGTGCAAATCAGCACTTCCTACGATCACGACAACGATGGCAGTGACACAGGTGCTACTGTTTATCTCGGTGCAGATGACTCCCGTCACGCCAACAAGTTGAGCTACGATAACCTGACCTTTAAACTCGCGGGCAAACTGCTTTTGGGTGAGCACAACCTAACTGCCGGCTACGAGCACGAAAATTTCGATATTTACAATCTGTTTATTCAGGAAGCCGCTGGTGAATATCGCTTTAGTAGTATTGAAAATTTTGAGCAAGGCGTTGCCGACTTAATTATTTATGAGAATGCTATTGGTACCAACAATATCTTGGATGCCGCCGCTGAATTTGCATACGATATCGACACTCTCTACGTGCAGGATGAGTACACTTTTGCCGACGTCGACCTCACCGTCGTCGCCGGCCTACGCTACGATCGTTACAGCAGCGATGACGAGCCTGTAGCCAATACAGATTTTACAGCAGCTTATAACTTCTCCAATCAGCACACCATAGACGGTCTCGGCCTACTGCAACCCCGACTGGGCTTGAACTGGAATGTCGATGATAACCTTGAGCTGCACGGTGGGGTTGGCCTCTACTCAGGTGGCAATCCGAATGTGTGGATTTCCAACAATTACTCCAATAACGGCGCTATACAAATTGAAGCCACTGATACCAGCGGCACTCCTTTGTTTGATATGGATTGGACTGGTAACGGCACTCCAATTTTCGACGTACCACAGTCCCTCTACAATCAAGTTGCTAGTGGAGACGGCTCTTTAGGTGGCGTAAACATGATGGACCCAGACTTTGAGGTTCCATCCGTTTGGAAATATGCACTTGGGGGGAGCTATGAGTTTGAATCTGGTTATCTAGTCACTGTAGACTATCTCTACAGCGACTATAAAGATGCAGCCATAATTCAAGACCTATCTTTAGAGCAGGCTAGTGCCGCAGCCGATGGCCGCCCGGTTTACGCCAACGCTAATGGCCGCAGGGGGGACTACATGCTCACCAATGTTAAGGGTGATTCCGGTTACTCCAGTGTTATCTCATTGGGGCTCAGTAAGTCTTTCGACTTCGGTCTGGATGTAGCGGTGGGATACGCCTATACCGATGCTAAAGACGTGAACCCCATGACCAGTTCAGTGGCCTATTCTAACTACACCACTATCGCCACGGTAGACGCTCAAGACCCAGGTACGGCGACTTCCAACTACGTGGTGCCACACCGTTTTACACTGAAGTTGGACTATGCCCGCGAGTTTCTAGCTGGGTATGAAACTCGCTTTACGCTCTTCGGTAGTGCAAATGAAGGCGTTCCCTATTCCTACACCTTCTCCAATTATATCTTTGGTGATGGGGGACGAGGGCGTGGCCTGCTCTATGTTCCGACAGATTTAGACGATGCCAATGTTGTCTTTGGGGAAGACTTCGATACCGACGCATTTTTCGCATGGATCGATTCTGAAGACCTAGATAGCGGCACTATGGAGCGCAACTCCCTCAGCAGCAATTGGTGGACCAAATTCGACCTGCGTGTTGACCAGGAGCTACCAGGCTGGCGCGCCGACGACAGACTCAATGCTTTCTTTGTCATCGAGAACCTTGGCAACCTGCTAAACGACGATTGGGGAGTAATGTACGAGGGTGCCTTCCCACGCTTCCAGGCTGCTGTAGATGCGAACATTGATGAGCAGGGCCGATTTGTATTTAACGAATTCAACGATCCAGCTGGTCAAACCCGCTTTACAGCGGCTTCCCTTTGGAGCGCCCGTATGGGAATACGCTACGAATTCTAAGTACAAAAAAGCCGCGGCAATTGCCGCGGCTTTCCTATTTTCAAACCTATAAATAGGCCTGCTCAAACGAATTTAAGCACTACCCAACCAACGGGCTAAAGTCTCCCGTAACAAATCCTTACTCAAGGGCTTGGTCAGAAAATCGTCCATTCCCGCCGCCAAACAGCGCCCTTCAAACTGCTCTTCCGTTGTGCTAGTCAGGGCAACAATTGGCAATCGATCATCCGGTCTGTGCTCGGTCTCCCATCGACGCAACATCTCAATAATTTCAGCACTGTGATCAGTATTTTGCTGACAATCCACCAGCGCAAGGTCGTAGTGTCCCTCCGACAGTCGGACCATGGCCTCCTCACCATTACCGGCAATATCCACTTGATAGCCAAGTGCCTGCAGCATTTCCTCAGTTACCCATTGGTGCGGACGCGAATCCTCAACCAACAGCAGGGAATATTGCCGCGGGTGATCGGCACCACCGGTGACCACTCGACGGGTGGTTCTCTTGGTTCCGCCAACGGTTCTCTCCACCAGGGTATCGTGCAACTCTTTGCGAGTTGCCGGGCGCCCCAGATAAAGCGCTGAGGGCACAAGCTGCTGGAGCTGTACGAAAGCAGACTTCTGGCCAAAACCACCGAGGCAAATCAGCGGACAATCCCTATTTTCACTGTGGGCCTGTTCAAAAAACGGGGTGACAGAATTAAACAGCGTGTCATCCCCCATGGCGGGCACCAGTAACACTAACTGACCACGCTCCAGGGCCTGCTGGAGAAGCTGCTGCACCTCACATTCACACCCCTCACACCAGCGCAGGGATTTAACGTCCATCCCAAATGAGCGAAGCACCTGTACAAGACCAGAAATAAACAGGCCCTTTTGGTGTATCAATAAAACTTCGCTATCTTGCAGCCGTCGATCCGGAGTGAGATAAGTGCGCTGGTTGGGTTCCATACTGAACTTAACCACCACCTGATAGCGATTGCCGTCCTGGTTGGAATGCAGTTGCAAATAGCCGCCCATAGCCTCTGCCAGACCTTTGGCAATTGAAAGACCGAGCCCAGTGGTCACCTGGTTGGTGTCCATCCTGGAAAAGGCTCCAAACAATTCGCTTTCATCGGGAAGGATTTCACCCCGCCCATCGTCCCTCAGGGTAATGTTCAGCTGCCCTTCAACGGATGTGATTGGGGTAAAACTCACTTCGCCCCAAAGTTCGCCGCGCTGGGCGATACCGGTGGCAGAATCCACCAGGTTACGGATGAGTTGTGCGGTTTTTCGGTTATCACCAGTCACCATCACCGGCAGGCTGTCATCAATCTGGAAATTAAATTCCAGAGACTGACTGTGAGCAGCGCGCGCGGCGAACTTAAAGGACTTCTCGATGGTTTTTACCAGGTTGAACGGCCCCTGGCGCATACGGATATCCTTACGCGCAACACGGGTAAACAAACCAACATTGTCGACAAGCTTAAGTTGTTGGCTGCTGGCTGTTTTGGCCAACCCAACCCACTCTTTCTGTCGCTCGCTGAGAGGCTCCGCTTCTAACAGCGATAGGGCCCCCAATGCATCGGATAACTGGCTGCGAAACTCCTGACCGATATTGACAATAAACTCATTGGTCAATTCTACGGCTGCTTCAGAGTGCTTGCGCGCGGCGGCAAGACTACTGGCACGCTGTTGCAACTCTTGCATCGCTGAGAGCCGCTCCCAATAATTTTCCGACTCGCGTCGCCCCTGATGAGCGGTCAACCAGATAAAGGCCAGAGTCAAAGTGCCGTAGATGGTACCGAGAATCATGCCGGAGAAAAGGGCCATTAGTGCAGCAGGTAACAGAGAGGTGGCGGTAAACCAGGCAAGAAAGCGGTGGTACGGTGAAAATACCGTCGTCACACTCGAACAAAAAATGACAGAGTAGATCCACAGGAAGTGGGTCTCGGGAGCAAACCCCATCAGGTAAACGAAGTAAAATAGGATCAAGCCCCACCAGATCGAACCGAGAATCGAAATAAAAAAGTAGTGATTTCTCCAGCGATTTGGCCCTGCGCTGTAAAGGTGACTAAAGCGAAAAACGTAGTAACCGCGAATCAACGTAAGTACCACCAGCCCAGCCCCAAGGATGAGCAGCAGGCGTGGAGCCTCAAGGCGCATGTCGCCGATGGTGGCCGCAATTAGGAAGGCACAGAAGGAGAGTATCATCCCCCGCCGACTGTACTTGGCAATGCGCATATCGGTGGCACGACAAATGCGCCTATCCTTCTGCACTTTCAGTTCAGGGCGATCAAATAACGTCATGGCGACCTTCCCTGAAGCATTGGGTATCCGGTGACATAAGGGCCCCTAGCCTATCCCAAGTACTTCAACCAGTACTGTTTTTATAATAAACCCGAGCAAGCCCAGGCCCAGCGCCGTAAACAGGATAAAGGTGCCGAACCTACCCGCCTTGGAGTCCTTGGCCAGGTTCCAGACAATAAACACCATAAATAGGATAAGTGCGCCGATCCCCAACCATAGGGAATACTCTTCAAACTGCTCAAAAGTCATGCAATTCTTCGCTTAGAAAATTGCCGCGCATTGTACAGTGCTTGCCGGCTACTGGTAAGACTTGGCCGAATACTGTCGGTCAGCATACCAACTCACATGACTGGCAGTTCAAGCACCCTGATAATAGTCCCCATCTTCCTGGGCGTGAGTACCACATCGCAAACGTCGTACTTCCTTCTCACGGTAGCGGCTATCGTGCCAACACCTAGGCAGTGGCTCTCCAGACAGAAAACACAGGTCTGTTTTATCAAAGACCTCTGGATCTTGGATCTCTTCGCCCCATAAATAGCGGCCAACCACTGTCAGCTCATAGGGATTAGAGAGTGTGACGACATCGGCCACCTCAACCAAGTGCTTGGTGGTTACATCTTTGAAAAGCATAGTGGCACCTTTTTCCACTTCCTGACTTCAGTATAGGGCTTTCGGCGACAATTCTGGCGAAAACTGGGGGCTAGTGGCATGGATGGTATAGAGGCCGCGCATCCCGCTATTAGGCAGCACGTAGTCTTTGATAAAGAAGAGTTCTTAGGAAAAATATGTACAAACTGACAAGTGATCGTCAAAGGGGAACCGGTTTCTACACCGTGTCTCCCCAATGGGAAGCGAGAGGCTCAGCCCCTCAACTCTCAGCCCTCTATAGTCAGGCGAGCAGAAACCATACCCTGCTCCGATAATGCATCGAGATTAATGGTGCGCACTCCCAACTGCTCTTTCATCAGTTGGTTGAGCCATGGCTGCAGGTCCTGATAGCGCACTTCCTCAACCCAAAGACGGATACGATTCTCCCGCTCCGGTTCAAAGCGCTTAATGGTGACCCGATTTTGCTTGGCCGCGTTAGTCACTCGTTGCAGAAGAGTTCCCGAGGCTTTGCCACCAGCCCCATTAGGCTTGATACGAGAGAGGACGGGGCGCTGGGACTCCATCCACTGTACCAGTTCCCTAGATTCTTCCGCACGGGTACGGGACTCATCGAAAAAGCCCTTCGCCGGGCTGAATAGGCCGTAGACGATAAAAAGACCACCTGCAAATAGGCCAAGGGCACCGAGGGCGCGTTGGTCACTGGATGACAGTGCGTGCCATTTCTGTTTCCACTGCGCGATTTGTTCTTTCATATCTCAATAACCACCAAATTCTCTCTGCCATTTGCCCGGTGCGCCTAGCGCACACGGACCCGCCCGGAAACACCCTTCTTCAGCTCATTGGCCCCGAGCAGATCAGCGCGTAAACCACTACTGGATAGCTTGCTAACAAAGGTATCCAGGTCTGAAAGGCTTTGTGCCTTCAACTGCAGTACCATTTCGCCACGCTGACCGTCAAAACGCAGAGATTGCAACTTCAGCTCTTTACCCCGCTGCTCTGTCCACACTTCACTCAACTGCTGCATGTGAGTGGTAAAGGTACCGCCCTGATTACCGGCGCCTTTCAAGAAACCATTGAGCTGCCTGCGCAACTGGGCTGAAGGGCGAACATTGGGAAACAGCTCGGTGAACATGGTGCGCGCTTGCTCTTCCGCTTGCTCGGCTTGCCAGTGGTAAAAGGCTCCCGCCCCAACAAAAAAGAGAAGTTGAGCAGCGAAACAGAAAGCGGCCACTTTAGCGGGTTTCACCCACCATACAGAGTTACTTTCCCCTGTGGAAAGCTGGTAATCACCACTGAGCAGATTGGCGAGGATACCCGGCTTATATCGCTCCAAAAAAATGTCTTCAGGGGGGCGCTGATTACTCTGTAGTCGATCGTCGAAGAGGGATTCCAATTCGGCCACGATAAGGCCATCCCCTTCTCCCGCGCCCAGCAACAGTAAGCTCTTCCCCTCCGGCTCTTCGCTGGTGTTTTCTTCAGGTGCATCGCCCTCACCGAGCAGAGAGCCGAGTAGAGGCTGGAGATATTCACGACGAATTGATAACCCTTGGCCACTTTTCTGCCAAATATGGGCCTGCTCACCTTCTAGCCATAGAGAGAGGTCACTCTCGAGCAGGTCCAAGAGCTGGTATTCAGGCAGCGCCGCTATTAGCGACCAGTTGAGCCGCTCCAACTGGCTGTGCAAGATGTCCATCTTGTCTTTGGCAATCGCATAAATACTGCAAATATCACCATGACGAGGCGAGCAGACAAAGTGTAGATCTTCTACATCCTCGGCTAGCTGCTCTTCCACCATATAACCAATAGCGTTTGTCTGGCGCCTGGCTGCTTTTGGAATAGCTTCAACGCCACTCCAAACCCAGTTGCCGGGCAGCAGTAGGAGGGCTTTGCTTCCCTCAGGTAAATTCAACGCTGGGAGAATTTCACTCTCGGTGGCCGTTTCAAATTCAGGGTCAAAAGCCGAAAGGAATGCATCATCCAGTGCCAGCTGCCGCCACTCACCCCCCTCCCACTGGTGCAGGGTGAGCTGATCATCGCTATTTTCAGAGAGCCGCAGCATGACCAAAGCGGGCTTCGGTGGGGCTGCAGGCATGCCGATTTCATTTACGCTTTTCTTTTTAAACATACAATCTTATTGGCTATCTACTATCTTCACCCGCTACGGTACCGTCGTAGTCGAGTAACTCCTGCATCATTGCACCAGAAAAAGTGCGGCGCTGGCGCTGCACTACTTTAACCGCTCCATCTCCATCCTCATCAAGCCACAGGGCGGTCTCCCAATACTGACGGTAATCTTCACTATCCCCCAGTTGGACAGCAATGCGCGCCAAAAAGTGCTGGCTGTGAAAACTAAACGGGTCTGTTTTGGTGATGTTGTAGGAGGAATAATCCCCCGACTGACTCAAGATGCCACCAGATTCGCGGAACTGCAGCAACTTAGCCACACTCGCGGAGGGGTCTACCGCCTCAACCAGCTCCTGTGAAGCTAAATTGATATTGATCTTGCTTTCGGTCTCAGGCAGGGCGCAGAGAAAAGGGGCGAGTTTCTGCCAATCCTCCTGTTCCATCTCCTGTACCGCTGACAGCTCGGATACATCGCTGATCAGGGTGTCAGGGGTGCGGTGCGCAACCTCCCTGCCGAGGTAGCCATCGTCCTCCGTTGCCGACGTGCGCGGGGTGTCATTGTCATCAATCCAATCGGCAATTGCTCCGGCCAAATCAGATTTTCCGGTGACATTACTCACCAGCCTTCGAAAAATATCAAACTGATCATTGGCGCTGGCCTCAGCCAGATTATTAACGTTAAAACAAGAGTTTAAGTCTTTGATATTTATGCGTATTTTGCCGTTGTCGGGATTGAATTGCAGCGCTGGGGAAGCCCAGGCCTCAAGTGCGTGATCGGCGGGCTCATCAGCTTCTTTATCCTCTTCGAAATCTTTGAGCAGCGCTACCCGGCTCCAGGCCTCTGCCCCGGCGACAAATTCGGCTAACTGAGTATTGGCCAAGAGCGCGCCACTGCGGGTGATGGCAATCTGATCGCGGGTAATCGCATGGGAAACCAGCGCAATAGCAATCACCATAACTAACAGAACGGTGATCAAGGCTACACCCTGTTGGCAGTGCAAAGCCTTTGGTGATTTACCTGCCTTCATCAATTACCATTTCCCCCGGTGTTAGTACTCCCCGGATTACGATTTAACCCAGGATTACCGTTTGGCGATCCCCCCCCGGAAGAACTGTAATCCACTGAGGAGAAAGAAAAGACTCGGCGAATTTCCCCGTACTGGTGGGTGAGCAAGACAAGCTCAATCGCTTTTGGTAACCGACTGTTGGCACTTGTAGGGGGTGTCGGAGAACCGGCCGGCGGCCACTGAGCCACCCAGGCATCGGAATCCGAATCAAAATACCTGAGGGTCAGGCTCTCGACCCCCGCTAGCAAAGGCTCGACAATAGGTTCTGAATCCGGCCCGCGGTCCAGTACCTGCCAGCGGCTGCGCAACAATAATGCGCCGGTGTCTTCTTCCTCGCTGAACGAGCTACGTTCATCGCTCTCTGGGTAGCCGATGCTATAGCCCAGACGCTGTATCTCCCCTCGAGGCTCCCCGGTGAGATTTGCCGCTCCCAGACGAGTAAATTCGAATTCGTCCTCATCTCCACGGAATGCGGGCTCATAGCCTGTATAGGCATTCTTTACCGGCCTCGCTGTAACCTGACGCAAGTCATCCTCCAGGCGGTAAAGCGCCATGGAGAAGCGGCGCAGCTCTTCGGCACGCCGCTCAACGATATTGTCCGTATTGTGAAAAACATCCAAAAGGGAAAAAGAGCCGACACTAATGATCGCCACAAGGACCAGTACGACGAGCACTTCGACCAGGGTAAAACCGGACTGAGCCTTCAGTGGCGGGATGTGTGTGGGGATCTTCATCGAAGCTACTCCTGCGCCGCCCAGGCATCGAGTGTCAGAGTCGGGTTTTCCGCATCGGGATACCCTACCTCGATCGTGATGTGGCGCAGACGCTCTTCGCTGGTAGCCTCTACACGGGCGGTCACTTCCCAGTCCCTCGCGGCAAAGGCCACCTCGTCCTTCTTTTCCCCAATTGGCGGCCAAGGGGTTTGTAGGCGCACCTGAGAAAGTACTTGTTGCGCCACCCAGTTCGCCGCGAGCCGTTCTTCCATCACCCGCTGGCGCTGCACACTGCTCTGCATAGTTCGCAATACACTGGCCGCGATAACCCCAAAGATGACTAGCGCGATCAATACCTCAACGAGGGTAAAGCCTCTCTGCACAGATGGGCGTAGGTATCTATAAGTCATCGGCCTGCCACTCTAATTGCAAGCCGTAGAGGCTGCTGTAGGAAATAGTCGCGCCGCGAGCAAAATCGCCATCTTCGATCAGGAAGACCGCCAGTTTCACCGGTAGGACCTCACCGCTGGAGAGGGCAACAAATTGTGGCTTGGTATCTTCCTCGTCACTCTCCTCTTCGGCAAACTCGGTGGATTCAGTTGAGGGAAGATCCGCCCCCTCCAGCACCTCGAGACGCACGTTGGCGGGAAATTCATGGGCCGCAAAGCGCTGACTGCGCCGGCTGGCCGAAGCCATATCGGGCGCCTGCCAAGTCATTGAGGAGGGATCAAACCGCACAACGATGTAAGACTCAGGCTTTAGCACCACGCCATAGTGGGTTTTGTCAATCAGAGCCCGATCGGCAACCAGCTGCAATAGCGCGGAGAGACGCTGAGTCTCGCCCTCCCATACACGTACCCCGGAACTGCCCAAAGACATCACAGCCATACCCGCTAGGCTGGCGATTATCACAATAACCACCAGAATCTCTACCAGGGTGAAGCCGCGATTGCGCTGGAGCCCTACCTGGGCTGATCGTTTATACATCAGGTATTGTTTGATCTGGGCTTACAAATCGGCAGCAAAAATATCGGCGGCCTCACCCTCTCCACCTGGCTTACCATCGGCACCCAGGGAGAACAAATCGAAGGCGCCGGAGCTGCCAGGGCTAATGTATTGGTAGAGATTACCCCAGGGATCTTTCGGTGCCTTTTTCAGGTAGGGCTCAGTCCAGTTTTTAGCTTCGGGGAAACCGGAAGGACGGGCAACCAGTGCCTCCAGTCCCTGATCGGAACTCGGGTACACGAAGTTATCCATACGGTACATATCGAGGGCAGTTTCGATAGCGCGAATGTCCACGCGAGCGGCCTTCATACGGGCTTCGCCCGTTTTTCCCAGGACACTGGGCACCACCATGGCGCCAAGCACACCGAGAATCACAATTACCACCATGACCTCAATCAAGGTGAAACCACCACTTTTGCGTAGATTTCGCATTTTTTTCTCCAAGTTCAGCTGAAAGCTGGGAACCCCCAGGGTCACGAGAGATATCGTGACCCCAATTTAAAAAATTTTCGCTTGTTTTAAACAGAGATATTGATCTTTACACTCAAAGCAGTAGGAAGCCGAGCAACCCGACAGCGCCGAGGCCAATGAGCACTTTAGATGCCTCTCTCAAGGTAAAACCGCGGCTTTTCAGTAAGGATTTCATTGTCCCCTCCTAAATAACCAGCGTCCCAATTCTATGGACTACACCTCTTTGAGCACTACATGGCTAGTTCGTTCATGCTCATAATTGGCATCATAATGGCCATCACGATAAATAGTACGATAGCTGCCATCACAAGTAACATGAGTGGTTCAAACAAACTCACAAAAGCGGTTACCGCACCCTGTAAATCTTGCTCCTGAGACTCCGCTGCCCTCTGTAACATCTCGTCCAAGGTACCAGAAGATTCACCGCTGGCGATCATATAGATCATCATTGGAGGGAAATAGCCGATATCTTCCATGGCGCGGTGCAAGCTGCCACCCTCACGCACGGTTTTCTGAGCGGTTTCCAGGCGATCCTTAAGGAACTCATTGGTCATTACACCTCGGGCAATACCCATGGCTTGTACCAGAGGAACACTACTCCCGGTCAGGATTGCCAGGGTGCCCACGTAGCGGGCACTTTGCGCACCGCGAACCATCCAGCCAATCACCGGCAGTTCCAGTAGCCGATGATGAAACTTGTACTTGATTGCCGGGCGGCGTAACAAAATCGCAATACCGGCAATGGCCGCACCCAGCGCGGGGGGTACCAGCCAGCCCCAGACGGCAATAAAGTCACTCAGTGAAACCAGTACTCGAGTGGGTAGCGGCAAAATCTGTCCGGTACCGGTAAAGACCTCAATAACATCCGGCACAACATAAACCATCAACCCTGTGACCACGAGGACACAGATAAACACCAGCACCAGAGGGTAAATCAGCGCCAATTGCACTTTCTGCCGAAATTGCTGCTGACCCTCGGTGTAGTCACCCAGGCGCTCCAATACGGCATCCAGGTGTCCAGAGTGCTCACCAGCCTCGACGGTGGCGCGGTAAAGTTTCGGGAAAGCCTTGGGGAAACAACCCAGGGCTTGCGCAAAGCTGTGCCCTTCCAAAATCTTTCCGCGCACAGCCAACACAACGCGGCGAATTTTTTGGTTGCGGGTCTGATTGGCAATTGCCCCCAGGGTTTCCTCCAGGGGAATGCCTGCACGCAGCAGGGTTGCGATCTGTCGGGTAAGTAGGGCCAGGTTTTTAATACTGAGTCCCGGGCTTCCCGACATAAAGCCACTGGCACTCTTTTCAGATTGCTCAGCGGCCGGGGCAATATCCAGGGGCACCATCCCTTTGGCGCGCAATTGTTGGCGCGCAGAACGGGCACTGTCCGCCTCTAGGGTACCTTTGCTTTTCCGACCGGATGCCGCGAGGGCTGTGTACTCAAACGCTGCCACGATCAGGACTCCTGGGTAACCCGCATAACTTCTTCAAGGGAGGTTCTCCCCGCCAGGATCTTGAGGATTCCATCATCGCGAATACTCGGCCCAACCTTGCGCGCTTCCGCCACCAGTTTGCTCTCCGAGGCTCGATCGTGAATCAATTGGCGCATGGTTTCATTCAAGGGGACTAGCTCGTAAATGCCGATTCGGCCCACATAGCCGGAATGGTTACACTGATCGCAGCCATTGGGGTTGTAGATGATCGCCTCCTCTCCAGGGGCGACCCCCAGCATTGCTCGTTCACTCTCATCAGGCACATGTGGCTGCTTGCACTCGGGGCAAAGTACCCGCACCAGGCGCTGGGCCAGGACCCCAATCAAGCTTGAAGACAACAGGAATGGCTCGATTCCCATATCTACCAGGCGGGTTACCGCACCCAGGGCAGTGTTGGTGTGCAGGGTTGAAAGGACCAAGTGCCCAGTCAAACTCGCCTGAATGGCGATCTGCATGGTTTCCAGGTCACGGATTTCACCGACCATCACCACGTCTGGGTCTTGGCGCAAAATAGCGCGCAACCCACGGGCGAACGTCATATCCGCCTTGGTATTCACCTGAGTTTGACCAACGCCTTCCAGGTTGTACTCGACCGGGTCTTCCACGGTCAGAATATTCTTTTCCAGGCTATTGATACTGCCTAGACCCGCGTAGAGAGTGGTGGTTTTACCGGAACCTGTTGGGCCAGTTACCAGGATGATGCCATGGGGATGCGCGAGCAACTCTGTCATCACACTGAGATCCCTGTCCGCCATGCCCAGTTTACTTAGGTCCATCTTACCTGCCTGCTTATCGAGCAGACGCATCACCACCCGCTCGCCGGCGGACGAGGGCATAGTAGATACACGGACATCCACTTCCCGCCCCGCCATCAGGAGAGAGATTCGACCATCCTGGGGAATACGCTTTTCCGCGATATCCAGCTTGGCCATAACTTTGATACGAGAAACAAGCAGAGGAGCCAGGGCGCGTCGGGGCTGGAGTACTTCACGTAGTACACCGTCGACCCGGAAACGCACCACCAAGCGCTTTTCGAAGGTTTCAATATGGATATCAGAGGCGCCCTGCTTCAGAGATTCCGCAAAAATCGCATTGATCAGCTTTACGATAGGCGCATCGTCTTCCTGCTCAAGTAGATCTTCGGTTTCCGGAAGGGAATCCACAACTGCGGCCAGATCCAAGTCATCGCCGAGCCCTTCGACTCCAGAGAGGTTTCCCCCCTCACGATTTTCGTAGAGGCGCTGCAGGGCCATCTGGAATATTTCATTCTCTACGGCCTCCAAGCGCACCGCACCGCCGTTAACACGTTGCACCTCGGCAATGGCCGAGGGGCTCAGCGGTGCGACATATTGGCATACCGGGCGCCCCTCCTGTTCCAGTAGCAGGACCTTGTGGCGCTTGGCGAAAGCATATGGAAGGCGGCGAATTGCTGGTGTCCCTGTTCCTGTATCAACCGTCATTTATATTCTTCGACCTCCAGTACCTCAACCTCTTCCGATACGCCTTCCAAAGCGTCTTCCAGATTATCAACGGCATTGATAGAGCCATCCACCGGGGCCGGACTCTCGTTGTAGGTGCCTGTTGGCGGCATCAGGTCTGGTAATGCATCACCACGGTGCCAATCCCACAGCAGACTCGTTCTGTCTTTGAGGAAGATCTGCTTTTGCTGCATATCCATGTAGCGCTTACGAGTTTCTTCATAAGCGGCCGTTTGGGTACTTAAGATCTTCGGTTTCAGGAATACCATCAGATTAGTTTTGGTAACATTTTTTGTATTGTTCCGAAACAACCTGCCGATTCCTGGAATGTCACCCAGTAACGGTACCTTCTGAACAGAATCTGTCACTTTATCTTCGATCAATCCACCCAGCACCAGGATCGCGCCATCATCAATCAGGACCTTCGTGCGAATTTCGCGTTTGCTGGTAATAATATCCGAGGCCCCTACAGCTTCATCAGCTGCTGCCGAAAGGAGATCTTCAACCTTTTGCTCAATTTCCAAAGTCACGGAATTGTTGTTGTTCACCCTCGGCGTCACTTTGAGGGTGGTACCAATATCTTCGCGCTGAATGGTGGTAAAGGGGTCGCCGTTGCTACCGGAAAGCAGTTGCTCACCGGTAATAAAGGGCACGTTCTGACCGACCAAAATCTCAGCTTCTTCGTTATCCAGCGCCATAATGGTCGGCGTGGATAGGATATTCGTATTGCCAGCTGTTGCCAGGGCGTTAACCGCAACCCTCAGGTCGGTGCCACTAAAATAGCCCAAACTCAAGGTGTTTAGCTTGCTGACACTGTCAAGGGGAAGGGAGAAGGGGTTGATATTCCCGTCGGCATCAGTAGCCGGCAGATTATTCCAGCCCGCAACAATACTTTCATCGGCTCCAGCGATCCAACTGATCCCTAAGTTATTTTTGGTATCCTCTTTAACCTCAACAATCACTGCCTCAATCAATACCTGAGCGCGACGCACATCGAGACGGGCAATAACACCCTTCATCGTTTCCAGTAGTGCCGGGGGAGCGGTAAGTACCAGGGCGTTGAGCGATTCATTCACCTGAATGCTGACTTCTACGCTGGCTGCCTGCTGGTCCTTCTCGGTATTTTGGATACTTCCACTCATCCCTTCCAGAATCGGTTTCAAGTCCGCCGCATTGGCGTACTGGATATACACCACTGCAGTATTGCCATCGCCATCCAGCGGCTGGTCCAAACGGCCAATAACGGTTCGAATTTGCTGACGGGTCACCGGGTCTCCCGTCAACAGCACACTGTTTGAGCGCTCATCCACCGCAATGCGCAGTGGCTGAACCTCCCTGCCCGCACCCTTGCCCCCACTGGCTTGCAACAAGTCATTGAGGATCTGCTTAACCTCTTTGGCGGAGGCAAACATCAGAGGAACAACCTCGATATCAATGGCACCAGCGCGGTCAAGCTGTTTTACCAAACGTATGATTTGATCAATATTCGCTGCACGGTCGGCAATAATCAGGGTATTAGTATCGGCATACGCAGCGAGATGACCAGTCTGCGGTATCAGTGGGCGCAGCATAGCGATCAGCTGGGAAGCAGAAATATTTTCTACGCGCACGGTGCGCACAACCAGAGATTCGGCCGGCGCTCGAGTGTTCTCGTCGGCCACTGGAATTGCTTGTTGCTTAGCGAGCGCATCGGGCACCACTTTCCAGGTACCGCCCTGCTCTACCAGGCTGAAGCCATTCACCTGGAGTACAGACATAAAGACATCAAAGGCTTCATCGTGTGTCATAGGGTCACCGGCAACAACGGTGACTTTCCCCTTAACATTGGGGTGAACAATAATATTTTTGCCGGTGAAATCGGCTGCCCAGTTAATCAGGTCACGAACATCGGCATTGTCGAGAGAGAGGGTAACCCTCTCCGAGCCTTGAGCCAGCGTTGCAGTAGACACAAAAAAACCAAACCCGACCGCAATCAGCCGTCGATAAAACATCTTCATCATTATTTATCTGGCTCTAGTAAATGTTCAAAAACTCAAAACAATCTAGTTAGACAGTTTTATTGGGGCTGGCGCTGAGCACGACGCTCACGAGCCAATTCACGGAGCTTTTCCATCCGCTCTCGAATGCTTTCCTGGCTCGCTTCACGTCTTGCAGTACTTTTTGTACCACTCTGCCTGGACTTGCGTGTCAGGCTTGAATAATTCTTCAGTGGAACATTCGGGCGACCGTCCACTTCTGGATATGTCAGCTTTTCCATCCTGCCATTACGACGAAGAACCACATGGTCTACCTCAACAGAATAAAGTTCTGCGCCACCAGGTAGTGAGTCCCCTACAAAGAGACGCTTTGCCGCTTTGCCTTTTTCGGCAACCAGTGCACTGGCTTTATTCTTATCCGAGTTATCTAAAACGCCAGAGAGAACGATATTCAGCTGGGTTACCGGGATACTAGAGAGATCGACCTCGGGAGTAGCTTCTTGTTTCTTGGCTTCGGCATAGCCAAAGAAGGGGGTGTTGGGAATTGAAGACGCCTGTGGAGCACCCAGACGGTTATCTTTACGTTCGGCCAGCAGAGACTCTTCCGGCTCCGATGGCATGAGTAGGGAACCGTAGGCAAGCAAGTTGCCCGATACCCAAAGCAGCCCCACCGCGGATGCCGCCATGGTGCCACGGGAAAACGCTCGGCGCGCATCACCCTGACCAAAGCCATTATTAACTGAGCCAATGGCTCGCCTTAATGGGGACATGAACATACCCACTTACAAGTTCAACTTTTCTAGGTTATTGGTTTTTGACGCCTATTTTGTTGCCTTATCCTAGGAAAGGCAACGCTCCTGCCCAGTTAAACGTTGCAAACCATCACTTCGTCCCCGAAATTGCACACTAGTTCCGTAGATCAGATCGCCAAAACAAGAAAAGGCGGCAATGCGCCGCCTTTTCAATACTGAGTAGTACAGCAATCAAGGATTACAGTTTTGCTTCAAACTCAGGAACCGCCTCAAACAAATCAGCCACCAAGCCGTAGTCAGCAACCGAGAAGATTGGAGCCTCTTCATCCTTGTTGATCGCCACAATAACCTTGGAGTCTTTCATGCCGGCCAGATGCTGGATAGCGCCGGAAATTCCTACCGCAATATAGAGATCGGGAGCAACGATCTTGCCAGTCTGGCCAACCTGCATATCGTTGGGAACAAAACCGGCATCTACCGCGGCGCGGGATGCGCCAACCGCTGCACCGAGCTTATCCGCCAGTTTGTACAGCATTTCGAAATTTTCACCGTTTTGCATGCCGCGCCCACCTGAAACCACCACGCTAGCGGCGGTAAGTTCAGGGCGGTCGGACTTGGCGAGCTCTTCGCCAACAAAGGAGGAAACTCCAGCATCGTCGGCAATATCTACGGATTCAACAGCGGCACTACCGCCCTCGGCAGAAACGGCATCAAAAGCAGTTGCACGCACTGAGATTACCTTAACGGCATCTGAGCTCTGCACGGTTGCAATAACATTGCCGGCATAGATTGGACGCTTAAAGGTATCAGCGCTCTCAACAGAGATAATGTCGGAGATCGGCTGAACGTCCAACAGGGCTGCGGCGCGCGGCAGCATATTCTTGCCGGTGGTGGTAGCGGGAGCCAGGATATGACCGTAGTCTTTCCCCAGGTCGGCAACCAACTGGGCTACATTTTCAGCCAGCTGATGCTCATAGGCGGCATTGTCAGCCAACAATACTTTGTTAACACCATCAACTTTGGCGGCAGCGTCCGCCACAGCGGCGCAACCGGCGCCAGCCACTAGTACGGCGATATCGCCACCGATCGCCTTGGCCGCGGCAATGGTATTGAGCGTAGCGCCCTTCAGTTCGGCGTTGTCGTGTTCAGCAATAACCAGAATGCTCATCAGATTACCTTCGCCTCGTTTTTCAGTTTCTCTACCAGTTCCGCAACGTCAGCAACCTTAACACCGGCTTGACGCTCTGCGGGTGGCTCGACTTTCAGCGTTTTAGTGCGAGGAGTGATATCTACACCCAGCTCGTCTGGAGTGGTGGTATCGAGAGGCTTTTTCTTCGCCTTCATGATATTCGGCAGAGACGCATAACGCGGCTCATTCAGGCGCAGGTCCGTGGTTACGATAGCCGGAAGCTTCAACTCTACCGTCTGCAGGCCGCCATCAATTTCACGGGTCACTTTTACAGTGTCACCGGCTACAACCACCTCGGAAGCAAAGGTACCCTGCCCCATTCCGGTCAAAGCGCCCAGCATCTGACCGGTTTGGTTGTTGTCGCCATCGATAGTTTGCTTGCCGAGAATCACCATTTGCGGCTCTTCTTTCTCAACAATTGCTTTCAGGCATTTGGCTACAGCAAGCGGCTGCAGTTCGGCATCGGTCTCAACCAGAATGCCTCGATCGGCGCCCAGCGCCAGGGCTGTGCGGATTTGTTCCTGGCTCTGCTTGGGGCCCATGGAAACGGCGATTATCTCGCTGACAACGCCTTTTTCCTTCAAACGCACCGCCTCTTCAACTGCAATTTCGCAGAAGGGGTTGATAGACATTTTGACGTTGGCGATATCAACGTCAGTGCCGTCCGCCTTAGGGCGAACCTTGACGTTGTAGTCGACAACGCGCTTCACAGCTACAAGAACTTTCATGGAAATCCCGTCTCAAATATGCTTTTTAACAGCCGCGACTGACGATTCTCATCGCGAACGGATACGGTGTTCTGGTCAAACAGGTGTTTGAACGGCGTGTATGGTGGCGGTTCTATACGGCAAAATCAATAGTCAAATAGAAGTGACTGCTGCCATTCACGCAATCTATTTCAGAGAATAGAGACCATCTATTCAGTCCCCCTAAGCTGTTGAAATACAGCACATTTGCCATAGCAATTGAATAGTCATGCAATTGGTAGGGTTCAATAAAGGCCTATATAATCCGCCATCTATATAAATGATAAGGCCGGAATGGCCGTAAAAAGTTGAATACAACTGCTGAGGAGAGTGCCGTGGAACGCGAATCAATGGAATACGATGTAGTGATCGTGGGTGCAGGTCCAGCCGGACTAGCAGCGGCCTGCCGTATTCGCCAGCTAAATGAAGACGTCTCAGTTTGCGTTGTAGAGAAAGGCTCCGAGGTCGGCGCCCACATTCTCTCAGGCGCAGTTTTTGAGCCAACCGCTCTGAACGAGCTTTTCCCCGACTGGAAAGAGCGCGGTGCTCCTCTGAACACCGAAGTCAAAGGCGACGATATTTACGTTCTGCGGAGCGATGAAAACGCCATCAAAGTGCCCAACCTGCTTGTGCCGAGCACTATGCACAACGAGGGTAATTACATTATCAGCCTAGGCAACCTATGCCGCTGGCTGGCTGAACAGGCAGAAAACCTGGGAGTGGAGATATTCCCAGGGTTCGCCGCAGCTGAAGTTCTCTATAACGAAGATGGCTCAGTAAAAGGTATCGCCACAGGCGATATGGGTATCGGCATGAACGGTGAGCAGAAGGACTCCTACATGCCCGGTATGGAGCTGCACGCCAAGTACACCTTGTTTGCCGAGGGTTGTCGCGGACATTTAGGCAAGCAGCTGATCGAGCGCTTTAAGCTGGATGCCGATGCAGACCCCCAGCACTACGGTATTGGCATCAAGGAAATTTGGAAAATTCCCGCTGACAAACACCAACAAGGTCTAGTGGTCCACACTGCCGGCTGGCCCCTAGAGCAAAGTGGCACCCACGGCGGCGGGTTCCTATACCACCTGGAAGATAACCAGGTCGTTGTAGGGCTGATCACCGACTTGGCTTACAGCAATCCACACGTGAGCCCCTTCGATGAATTCCAGCGCTACAAGCACCACCCGGTCATTAAGCAATACCTTGAAGGCGGTCAACGTGTCGCCTACGGTGCGCGCGCAATCATCAAAGGCGGATTGCAGTCCCAACCGAAGATGACCTTCCCCGGCGGCCTGCTGATCGGCGACAATGCCGGCACTCTTAACTTTGCCAAGATCAAGGGCAACCACACCGCCATGAAATCCGGCATGATCGCTGCTGAGTCTGTGGTGGAAGCCCTGGCCGCTGAGCGCAACAATGCTGAGCTGACTGAGTACACTACCAAGTACCGCGACAGCTGGGCCTGGAAGGAACTGCACGTACAGCGCAACTTCGGTCCTGCACAACACAAGTGGGGCAATATTCTCGGTTCCGCCTATGCCTTCGTGGATATCAATATATTTAAGGGCAAGCTGCCCTGGACCCTACGCGACACCAAAGCGGACCACGCCCAACTGAAACCCGCCGCGGACTGCGCCAAGATTGACTACCCCAAGCCCGATGGCGTGCTCAGTTTTGACAAGCTGTCCTCCGTGTTTATCTCCAACACTAACCACGAAGAAGATCAGCCTTGCCACCTGACGCTGAAAGACTCAGAAATCCCGCTGAATCACAACCTGCCTATCTACGATGAGCCGGCACAGCGCTACTGTCCCGCAGGCGTCTACGAAGTTATCGAGGACGCGAACGGCAAGCGCTTCCAGATCAATGCACAGAACTGCGTGCACTGTAAGACCTGTGACATTAAAGATCCGACTCAGAACATTGTCTGGATCACTCCGGAAGGTGGCGGCGGCCCCAACTACCCAAATATGTAAGCAGTTTGCTTTCTGGCGCCTTCGGGCGCCATTTTTGTATGTGCCCTACCCACTTAGCCCCCCATGAAAGAACAAAAGTAGAAGGAATCCCTCCGCGAAGATCGCAGCGGAATGTAGTCGCTCGCAAACCAAAAATTGTAGTGCGCATTCGGAACGAATGCCTGCCAAACCTCCTCCCAAGTAAATTTGACACCACCACACTCAGGCGCATTAGATCCACCGGAAAGCTTTGCACCCCAGCACTTTTTAATCTCTCATTATAAAAACTGGCAATCTTTTCAAGATCGACATTAATAGTCCCCCTTGCTTACATTGCCGTTACTGGGACAGCCTCCAGCTGGGCACCCAAACGCGCTGTCTGATTTTTCGTCTGAGCAGCACGAACTCCCCAATCTTTTATTTCCTTTCAGAAACGCACACAAGAAAGATCCAAACTTTCATATTTTTAATATTTGTTGAATTCGACGTGTATATGCCCCGATCAAAACGAAGGAACATCAACACAAATTAGATCGCGCCGGTTACACAAAGCTACAAACCAACCCGATCAAAGCATTAGAAAAAACCGCTTTAATCAGGTATTTTTCAAAACGGGGGGCGCTATAAGCGGTAGATGCGCCTGGGTTTACAAAGTACAACCCAAGCTTTTAGGAGAGATCAATTATAGGAGCCTAATAGAAATTTTTTGCCTGCGCTGTGAATAAACAGTTGTCCTGAGCCATTCGAGCCCTGACGCTCCTCTTCCGCCCATTCTATGAGCTGATAAAAAACATTACGGGAAACCCTGGCCATCAACCCCTTGCGAACCTCGAAATAAGGGATAAGTTGAGAGGGCGTGCCAAATTCCAATAGCTGCCAAATGCTCTCATCATCCAGCTCAACAACATCCCCCACATTCGTGGTAAATAGCAGCTTTTGCGCATTCTCATCGGTGGAACTACGGGCGACCTGAGTAGCTACAAAAGGCACGTCTTCCACCTGAATCCGCAACTTCTCAACAGGAGTCACCAAAAAGTATTCATCAGCCTCTCTCTTCAAAATGCTGGCAAACAACTTCACCAGCGGCTGCCGCTGAATTTCTGTGCCCTCATGGATCCAGCGGCCATCACGCTTGATAACCATATCCATATCACCACAGAACTCTGGGTCCCACCGGTCTACCGGCGGGTGACCGTGGAACTCCTTTTGCAGCTTTTGCAGTTGCTGAAACAATGGCTCAGCCAAAAGAGGACCCCGCAGTTTCACCAGACTGGTCACCCTCCAAGGGCTTTCGCGAGGAGGTATCACCAATATGAACACCCACATCCATAATGAACTCCATTAACCCCTCCCGATCCTCAATCACATCAGAGAAGGATTTGGAGTGATAGAGCTCCACAGCACCCTGCACAAGGGCCCAGTAGGTTGAGTAGTAGTAATACGCTGGTACCTTCTTCAGCATGCCCTGCTCTATCCGGCGCTCAAAGACACGATTCAAGGCGGAAGTGTTGGAGTTACGGATAGCGTGCAGCTCAGAGATCATCTCTGCGGCCAGATTGAGAGATATGATCTTCTCCTCCAGGCGCTGGAAAAGACGATCCTTGCCCGGATCGGCCATGCGGGATTCAAAGTAGGCTCGGGCAGGCGCCGTAATATCACCCTTTTCCGCATTCTCCACAGCGACCTTGAGGCGCTCTGCCAGGGACTTTTCATAGTCCATGAGTAAGCGCATGTAGATTTCTGTTTTTGAAATAAAATGCTTGTAGATGGTGCCTTTGCCGATATCTACACGCTCAGCAATCTGCTCGACCGTGACCTTTTCTTCACCGTGCTCCAGCAGAAGCTCCAGAGCCGCATCCAGGATGCGCTGCTCTCGCGCGCGAAACCTCTGAACCTTCTCTTTTGCCTTATCCATACTTCCGACCTTCTCTGCCCGTAATGTTGGGGACTGAAATTGACTATTCATTCATGAATGATAGGCAATTCGAGTCGCTTGGAAAAGTGAATCGAGAAATTAGCCTAGAAATTACGCCCATAAGGAGATCATTCTGCCTAAATTTTGTACTTTCAGACCCATTTCCCCTCTCCCCAAGCTCCCAACAGAGTGAGATGCGAATCACAACCCAAGTGCAAACCCGGTTAATCAATCGCCCCAGGGCCTACTTGTAAAGCTAGCAGTGAAATCAGTGACTAATAATGGTCTTTACGTCATGTGCTGCTATTATCGCCCCTCTGGACAAGCCCCCAATGCCAGTCCAGGCAAACCCGACTATCACTAATAGGTAACAGGTAGAGTCGTCCATGTTGGAAAAGCTGAGCAAACTTCTTGACGTCGAAGAGCTTGATCGCAATCTCTTTCGCAGTCGTCATCACGTCGAAAATTATCGTAAAGTTCTTTTCGGAGGTCAGGTGCTTGGGCAGGCTCTTATGGCTGCTACTCGCACCGTCGAAGAACGCTTACCCCACTCCCTACACGCCTACTTTCTTCGCCCCGGCTCCAGCGAACTGCCCGTTATCTATGAGGTAGACCCGATTCGTGATGGGGGAAGCTTTACCACTAGGCGCGTGGTTGCCAAACAACGAGGCCGCGCCATTTTTAATATGTCGGCCTCCTTTCAGATTAAAGAGGCCGGTTTCGATCACCAAGCGGATATGCCCAGCGGGGATATACCGGCGCCAGAAGGGCTGAAAAATACCCAGCAACTGGCACTGGAGGCAGGGCTCGTTAGTCCTCAATACGACCAACGCCGCTATATGATTGATTTTCGCCCCGTCGATCCTCAAAGCTACTTTGGTGCCGAGACTCGTGAGGCCAAATGTATGTTCTGGCTTCGTGCAGAGGGAGAGATGTCTGACGACCCAATCGAGCACCGCGCAGCACTTTGTTACGCCTCAGACATGGGCCTGTTGGGGACCTCCCTACAGCCCCACGATATTTCCCTATTCGATCCACACCTAATGCCCGCCAGTGTGGACCACGCCATGTGGTTCCATCGAGATTTTCGATTGGATCAATGGCTCTTATACGTCACTGACAGCCCCTCTGCGGGAGGCGCCCGTGGATTTACGAGAGGCCAGATTTTTACCCGCAACGGTGTGCTGGTTGCCTCTACGGCCCAAGAGGGCCTAATTCGACAAATTAAAAGCTAAATCAATAGTTTACAGTGAAAAAATGGCTGCTATAATGCCGGCCTCTTCGCTGATCCAGCGGAATAAATCGGTGAGTAGCGCAGCCTGGTAGCGCACTTCGTTCGGGACGAAGGGGTCGGAGGTTCGAATCCTCTCTCACCGACCAAAGATTCTAAAAACCCGCCTCAAGCGGGTTTTTTTGTATCTATAACTTTACTAATCCAGCCCCTGGCAGCTCCACGAACTGCCCCACTCCTGCCAACTATACTTGCAGCACACGCTAACGTGTTCGGTCTTCTTGGCAATTTCGAACACGCTTATCTAGAACAATTTTGAGTTCCCTCGCCCCCACCAAGGTCATCATTAGCTAGCTCATGGGCTTCACAGTGCGGTTTGATGCCACATTGGGCCTCACCTCTTCTACCAAGGGTGGCTGCATAGCTGGTCGGCAAGTTTTGACATATATTCAAGCTAAAGAAACCTCAGGCCACCAGGGGCAAAGCGAGGCAAATGAAATACGAAGAGATACATGAGGACCATGAAGACCCCCTAATCAACCAGTTACATCGCGCGATCAAAATAGCGGTTAAATTCCTTGCGATCCTGATGGTTTTGGTGATTTTTTGGACTATCGCCGACGTGATCTACGTGGTTTTTGAGAACCTGAGATCGCCACCGCGATTTCTACTGGACATGGAAGATATCCTCGAGACTTTCGGTGCCTTTTTGGTGGTACTGATCGCAATAGAGATTTTTACCAATATTCGGCTCTACCTGGGTACCAACGTCATTCCCGTTCAGTTGGTTCTCGCAACAGCTCTTATGGCGGTCGCGCGGAAAGTCATTGTTCTAGATCTTGAGTTAGTTGGCGCAGAGCATGTGGTGGGCATAGCGCTTGTTACCATTGCGCTAGGAGTCTCCTACTGGCTGGTTCAGGAAAAAAGCAAGCGCTCGGCGTAAGTGCCTACAAATCACTTAGCTACTTCGTATGGCTTTTGCCAAACAAGAGCCTACCCATCTGACCACTCCTTCAGCCTCTACAGATTATCGCGCTACCGGGCTTGAACATATCTTGCTACCTGAACAACATGTACGGGAGATATGTTTGTTAAATATTTTGCATATATGATAACGGCTTTATAAGTGTATTCTTTTATTTTGATTTTCTGATTACCAAACACTTCCGAACCGGCATTTCGTAAATCCCGCCTTCTTCTGTGACCAATTTGCTTGAAGGCGACTTTACGGCACCTGTAGGCTTGGATGCTGTCATAACCGCAACTTGTTGGATTTAATGCCAGGCATATGATGCTTTTAAGATTTTTCGCCCCGCTTCTGCTCGCCACTACTCTATCAACCTCTACCTGGGCGTATGAGCTGCTCTACACAGTCGAAGTTGACCCCGATTCAAAGCTCGCCCACGTTGAAATAACGCTGAGTGGCGAGGATATACCCAGTAAGCTCAAATTGAATCTGAGCTCTGGACGATATAGGGACCTGGAAAGTAAGTCCCCTCTTGAGGAAAAGGGAGCTTCGGCGATCTGGCGCCCCGAGGGTGAAAGGGCCGAATTAAGCTATAGCTTCGTTATCAATAATCAGAGAAAGAATGGTGGCTATGATTCCAGGATCACCGACGACTGGGCAATCCTTCGCAGCGATAAGCTGATAGCGCCAATCTCTGCAACCAGCCGAGGGCGCTCCGACGCACGTTTGAAATTGGTGATGCCTAAAGGCTGGTCTTCAGCCCTGCCCTACCCTGAAATCGAGGACAACCTCTATCAGCTATCCGACCCCAAAAGACGCTTTGTGAGACCCAAAGGGTGGATGATTGTGGGCGAGATCGGTAGCCGTCAGGATTATATTGCCGGCACGGATACACGAGTTTCCGCTCCAAAGGGACAGGATATACGCCGCCAGGACGTGCTCGCCTTTCTCAACTGGAATCTTCCAGAACTAAAAAAAATCTTCCCACTTTTCCCCGATCACTTACTCATCGTTAGCGGCGATGACCCCATGTGGCGTGGCGGACTCTCTGGTACACGCTCGTTGTTTATACATGCCGATCGCCCTCTAATTAGCGGCAACCGCACCAGCAGCATGATCCATGAGCTTGTTCATGTCGGTACAGGCATACATGGTGATGAGCAAAGCGACTGGATCGTTGAGGGGCTGGCCGAGTTTTATTCACTCGAAATTTTGAGAAGAACTGGTGGTATTAGCGAAGACCGCTATCAGGAGGCGATGGATAAGCTGGTGCACTGGGGCGAAGAGGCCCCCACTCTTTTGGTCAGGCGCTCTTCTGGACCGGTCACCGCACGCGCAGCCGGTGTTATATCTGAGCTGGACAAAGAAATTCGCAAAGCCAGCAACGGGAAAGCCGGGATCGACGATGTGGCTCGGGAACTCGCAAGCACTCGCGGTGAGATCACCTTGGAACGATTCAGGAAGCTTTCCGAGCAGGCCGCAGGCCGGCCGGTGAAGACCCTGGCTCAGGAAAACCTGACCGAGAAAGCACAGTAAACCGCAAAATTACAGGTAAAAAAAAAGCCCTGACGACGGGGGGGGGAGAGCGTCAGGGCCAAGACCATTAGGAGTGAAACTTGGAGGATTTCATCCTTGCTACACATCGGGCAAGTACCATCCTGGTGCGCCCTACCAGCGTTACTAAACACGTTTTGGGGGAGACGTGTTAGCCAGATAAAGACAGTATCGAACACCCTCAATGGATTGCCAGCAGCCCCCAAAATAAATTAAGAACAAATGGAAATAGGTTCATCGACTGCAGTACTAAAAGTTATTACGCCTGCTGCCATACGGTTATCCGTGAACTTTCCAGACTTTTTTCCTCAACTTTTGCAAATTGTTGAAATCAACGCTTGACTAATCTCCGTGAGCCCATAGAATAGCGCCCTCTTACGCAGCCAAGGGCACGTAAGTATCAGAAAACGCTAGGATTTTTCAGGTTTATCCGATAGAATTTACTGCGTTTTCAACCGCTAAAAAGCGGTGTGTTGGCTAGGTGGCAGAGTGGTCATGCAGCGGACTGCAACTCCGTGTACGCCGGTTCGATTCCGACCCTAGCCTCCATTTTCCTTTCCATTGCAGAATCCTGTGAGCTGCAATGGGAGTGAGGATGTAGGGCAAAGCAAAATTGCTAAAGCCCCACCTCGCAAGGGACCTGCCCGGGTGGTGGAATTGGTAGACACAGGAGACTTAAAATCTCCCGGCTTAACGGCCGTGCCGGTTCAAGTCCGGCCCCGGGCACCACACACCCCCTAAAAACCAGCAAGTGAGAATTCGCTTGTACAATACTGATACACTGGCTTTTAATCTCCCCCCAATTAAATTCTCGGCACTAAAAATTTTATTTCTTTAGTGGAGAGATTGACAATTTATTCCCAGCCCTATCGACGTTAGAAACTATACCGTGCAATGGTATCGTACCAATCCTTTGCAGCCCTCTCTACTATCAATGAGAGCCATTCCAATCCCGTATAGGGAATACTGGGCAGTTAGAGTTAGCCCGAGGATTTTGCAAATCCCTCTACCGCAGGGGGAAATGGGTTTCATAAAACACCCAAATACTGCATATAAATACAGAGCGCGAATGTAAAGTGTTGACTAACAAGTGAAATACTTAATTAACAAGCTTGTATTACTCATGCAACTAAAGAGTGGCGATAAGCTACTGTCTCACGATGTCCTTTCAGAAACTTCTGCCACTCCTCTGCGCTGCTGGATTGTGCATCAAGCCAAATTTCCACATAATCAGCATTAAGGAAAATCGGGCTGCGATCATGTCCAGCTGCCTCAACCTCCGGAGCTGGGTCATCCGTAATTAGGGCGCATGAAAAATAACCGACTTCATTACCCGGAGACATCCAGTAATCCCATAGGATTGGTGCCCACATCAAGCTCCTCCCCTGTGGCATGAACTGTATCTGGGTTTTCTTACCCTTCTGCTCAACCCACTCAAAAAAGTGCGTGAATGGCAAAATACCATGCCGATAACCAATCAGAGGTCGCCAAGTCTTTGCCTCCAGCACTCTATCCAAGCGAGCATTATAGAGGCTATAGCGGGTCGCTAAATCCACAGCTGACCGTTCAGGCCGAATCGAATAGCGCAGTGGACGCAGCCAATTCCGCTCACCGTCACTCACGACGCCCGGTGCAAAATATCGAGGGTAAACGCGCTCTCCAGCCCCAGGGAGACGGAATTGACTCGCGCGGGGCTGCCCCTTCAGGCCCAGGACATGCTGAATTTCAGTTTTACTAGAAGACGATTCCCACTTCTGATCTAGGCGTAATTGCTTCCATGCCGAAGCGTCAACACCGAATTTGATCGGAAGCAATGACAGCAACTTATTGTTAGGAACCGCAAAGGAGTAACACATACCAGTCCCCCAAGCAGCGTGAGTTAGACCACATTCAATTGAAACCCCAACAGCATTAATTCATCTATGGATTATCATAAAAGGCAAGAAGCTTCGTTTCGTTACATTTCAATACGCCCACAAGCATAGCCGTCAGGCATAATCTCATGGAGATTGTTTTGATGAAAAGTTTAGGACTGGCCACTCTTACCCTGATGATATCCCTAGTCGGATGCTCCTCAGAAAATTCAGGGGCCCCTAGCCCTGCCACAACTGTAGGCTCCGACAAGGATGAACACGGATGTATAGCTTCGGCTGGCTACCTTTGGTGTGCCAAAACGAAAGCGTGCGAGCGCCCATGGGAGTTGGCAGAGAAGATCGGCTTCACTAACACCCCGGATAATTTTGAAGAATATTGTGGCAATTAGAAAATAGCAGCGACGCGCGACGATGTTAAAGCCTGCCACCTCCTCCACTTTTCGTGAGCGATCGACAATCAATAAATCCTTGTCGAAGATGCCGAGCCCCATCATGGAATCCCCATTCGCCCGCGCCATAAAGGTTGCCGCCGGCTTGGAGATCAGGTGTTCATCCAGGCTGAGTGCCGCCTCCTTATGGTCATCGGCAGGAGAGGGAAAGCCACAGGCAATGCCGTGGCCGTAGAGTGGGGAAAGCTTCATTCTGGAAACCCTAAATACTGTATATTCATACAGTTTATTGCCAGAGAGCAGCAATCGGCAAGGGCAATGGATGACTATGAGGCCGGCACTACTCTCAGCAGCGGCCCCAACATTAGGCTAGGCCGCCTTCTCTGTCGGTAGGCTTCTACCTGCGGCCTTTGCCTCAACAGCAAAAATAACGCCCTGCAGGGTTTCCCCCACCTCCTCACCAATCAGCTGCAGCAAGGCAGTGCGCGCGTTCTGATTGGGACAGTTCGCCACCCATTCCAGGCCAGCACATAGGTTATTGACGTGGTGAAGTTGATGAACATGAGCGGTCAAGGGCATGGTCTACCTCCTTGTAGGAACTACAAATCCTAACCACCACAGGCACTGGCTCCGGTGGCTTATCTCCGCCAAGGCCCGCTAGTGAATTATCCGGGCTTTTGGCGACAAACACCGGAACACTACTAAAAATTTACAGTTTATGAACGGATATTCTGGATTATTTCTAATTTAGAAATGCAAAATGCGGTTTTATTTCGAAAATCGAAAATTTGTTATTACGGGAGTACCTAATACGGCTAGATGTTTGAGGCCGGGACACTGGGCGAACACCTACGCAACGCACGGAAATTGGAGGGGATGACGATCGCACAGTTGGCCAACCAGCTGGGGCTGGCGCCATCTCAAGTTTCGAAAATAGAAACAGGCAAGCAGAAGATAGCGGCGGAACTGCTGCCGGCTCGGTGTGAAGCGGTGGGGATTACTTTGGCCGAGAACCTGCACCACTTTGCGCAGATTCCCTTTCCGCCGTTAGTTTCCAGATAGTATGCAAAATTGCCGCAGGAGTTTCGCCAGCATATTCACCGGGTGATCGAGAGTAGTTACCAGCTATGGAAGAGCCTGCGTTAAAAGGAAGCCCTTCTGTTGTTTTTTCTTAAAATATCCAAAGTGCACTAGATATCCCTTAGCAATTTATCGACGATATTATGAATCATTTATTAGAGCTTTATGTTAATAGACCCCCTAGACTGCTGAACCTGGATAGATCAATATCCAGCGTTCTAGATAAGAATGAAGGGGATCAGGTTGTGATAGGAAGCAGAAAGACTAATAAAAAATTATACAGAGAGGGTGAGATATAATGAAATTTCTTAAATTTTGGATCATGATTATCTCGGTACTCATACTATTATTCTTACTCTATAAAAGTAATGCTTTCTTTTTTGATGAAATTCATGAGCAATTTACTATTGGTTCAACAATCCTGATCTCTGCTTTCATTATTGCCTTCTGGCCCGAC
The DNA here is from genome assembly GCF_041447225.1 of Microbulbifer echini. Lineage (NCBI taxonomy): Bacteria > Pseudomonadati > Pseudomonadota > Gammaproteobacteria > Cellvibrionales > Microbulbiferaceae > Microbulbifer > Microbulbifer echini. The sequence continues at coordinate 105,659 of NZ_JBGMEL010000014.1, forward strand.
CTCAAAGAGTGGTGGTCCCCTATAAGAAGTGACATTGAGAAAAAATCACTTTGGGATTCCGGATGGTACAAAAGCTCCATATTAATTCCGGTCAGTATATCTATTTTATTTATCATATGAATAACCCCTCAAATAGTAGATCGCACCTATGAACCATCTTTCACCGGTATTAATAATTTATTTGTAATATATAGATTACCGATAACACTCTTAGCCTTAACTTTACCTTTAGCTGCGTTTGCAGCTACTTACCACCGATCAAAACAGACAGCCAAGACATTACAGGAAAGTATTTTTACAAACTCACTCGGAAATTACCTAAAACACAGGGAGCAATTTTTTTCACTATAAATAGGCTTGAAGAAGAACTTGATATCACATTTACAGACTCAAACGGACTTTATAATGACCTATTTCCAAAGAACGGCCTATCAGAATCCAATGCAAAACCTTTCCTAAATATTAAATCTACAGGAAAGAATGATGAGAAATCCATACTTTATTTTCGCTTAAAAAAGCTTCAAGAAATCTTAGATAGTGTAAATGAAGCTAAATGTATTACAGAGGTGAAGAGATGCTTTTCGGACCTCACATCCCTGTCCATTCAACTCAAGTTTCACTCTAATAGCGGAGTAATGTTTGACAATCCGGACTTAAAACCTTCTCTCCCCAAGGGGATGTTCCCCCTGCCACGGCTAGCATACAAAAACAGGGGGGTAAGAGAACAATTTCAAAATGTAATACAGACATTAAGAATTTTGTGCAACTTCTGCATGGTAGATAGTGAAGATCTCGGAAATTTATCCTATGGAAAAGAATTTGAAGATAAAGCAAAAGAGCTCTTTAAATTCCTAGAACAAGAAGTGCTCCCATATGATGAGTCTAGAATTGTCGTCCCAGAAACTTAACATCTTTAGTTCCTAGATATAGTTGAATCTGAGAGTACTATCTCGACTAGAACTGCAGCCCATACCTATCAGCTACGATTTCAAACTGATGCACGAGCGGGCTGATAGGGCGGCAACCACTCATCAGGGCCTTTGTCGCCTTTGCTTTGATTGTGACCATCATCTACCAGCCAGAGGTTGGCCGGGTCTTCGGCGAAGGCGCGACGCTGCTCACGGGTCCAATTGGCACCACCGTGCTTATGGGCCCATGAAAGTGGAACAATATGTTCAACATCCAAGTCCGAAGCCTTTTGGAAAAACTGAACGGTGTAATCGTAACGTTTGAAATTGGGCATATGGATAATCTCGACATCAAGATCTCCATTTTAACAAAAAAGCTACATTTTAAGAATTTTTCTACAGCCTGAACGCCCAAACAGGAGTACAAAGCATCCGCCTGCCTTTGTTTGTATGGTTGGTTGGTTGGTTGGTTGGTTGGTTGGTTGGTTGGTTGGTTGGTTGGTTGGTTGGTTGGTTGGTTGGTTGGTTGGTATCATACTGATACTTATATCTTCTCCGGCAATTACAGGCGACGCCTGGAGGCACCCTGTATTGAACTGGCACAAGCGACCTCTCAAAAATCACTCTCATGCTCTAGAAGCCTGAGCATCGCCTCTAGGGCCATTTCGTACCCACTAAGACCGAAGCCTGTAAGCGTCCCGACCGAAACGTTAGAAAGGACACTGCGAATACCGCGCACTTCGACGTTGCTGATGTGCACTTCGATATAGGGCAAACCGACAGCCTTTACACAGTCCCGCAGTGCGTACCCCACGTAGGTGAAGCCGGCAGGATTCATTACCAACCCATCGGTCCCCGCTCGCGTCGCTTCATAAATTCGGTTGATCGCCTCCCCTTCTACGTTCGTGTAGAAGATATCCAAGTCATATCCGAGATGCTCCGAATGGGAGCGAAGATGCATATCGAGGTCGGCAGCCGAAGTAGTGCCGTAGATGTGTGGCTCACGTTTCCCCAAATAGCTGAGATTTGCTCCTTGTACCAAGAGAATCTTTGTCATCTAACTGCTCCGTACTGTCTCTGGCATAGCTCACGCAAGCGCCTAATACCGCCTAATACTTGGATGGGGCCTGTTTGAGCTACTACCTAGGCAGCAGCAAAGAATACTGCCGGCTCTTGAAAAAATGATTTCACAAGTTTTCTATTTTTGTTGATGCTTTGCAAATCTGCATTTGCTCGACCCAACAATGTCTCACCTTTTTTCAGTGGTTTCTTTGAGGTCCCTATATTTCTCATGTGATTCCAGACCCTAGATTCTCACAATAACCGACACACTTGGCAATAGCGTGAGAAGTCAGCTGGCTGTAGGCTAGTAAGCTTCCACACAAACAAGCCGGGAACCTCATGGGAACCCGTACCAACCAGCTGACCTTGAAAGAACAATACCAGATTGTAGTGGTCTAATCCTTCCGGACACTTAGCAACCACTCACATAGTGTAATGATGATGGGCGCAGACAAAATAATCCTATTGTGAAATTGACCTGATTGTCCCTCAGGTCAGGAATAGAAGAAAAGCGTCGAGACAAGATAGCAGAAAGCTCAGAAGGCATGTACGACGTTGGAGGGGAAGTAGCGCCGTTTGGTCGTCAGGCGGAATCACTATTTATTTTCTTACAGGGCTTTTTCCTATATTGACTGTATGCTAATTACGTTAAAGAAGTTATGAAGCAGCTTCTAGGGAAAAACACGCCTTATTCAGCAACCAAGATAATCCATTGCTGCTATGCATCGACGACAGTATGGTTAAAGACGTCACAATAACTGATTACCGGCCAAGAGTTAAGGGAATAATAATACTATTGACGAATGGGAGCCTGCTACAAACTAGCTATAATTATCAAAAAACATGCCTAGCCTCACTTACTGTCTAGCCGATTGACATTCACTAAAGAGATGGCGATGAAGAGTTATGTTTGAACTAAAAACTATCTTTTTATTTTTTATAACCGCCATCGCTGAAATTATTGGGTGCTACCTCCCTTACTTATGGCTCAAGCAGAATAAAAGTATATTACTGTTAATACCAGCTGCTGTTAGCCTAGGGGCATTTGTTTGGTTGCTCACTCTACATCCATCTGCTGCGGGTAGGGTTTACGCTGCTTATGGAGGGGTTTATATCGGCTCTTCTATTCTTTGGCTCTGGATTATTGAAGGTACCACTCCAACTATTTGGGATTTGGTCGGTTCAGCAGTTGCACTGAGTGGGATGGCAATTATCATGTTTTCACCTAAAAGCGCCTAACAAATCTATGAATTTATTGCATTCTGTAGAATTCCATCTGATATATCTAGCAAGGCATCTCATACCACCCACTATGGCGCTCAATTCTATACACCAGTTTTATTCTGCGCTTGGGCTTCAAGTAATAACTACACAATGGTACCCACCCTTTATGTGACACCTTGCGGTGACCTTTTGTTCTTTGCACTTAAAAGGTTGGCATGGCTTGGCTTCGCCGTCCCACTCCTTGATCAAGAGCTGAGCGCCTCTTACCAACCATACAATGGAACACAAGCCCGCTTTTAATCCTGCAAAGCTCATGAACCCGCCATGTAAACTTGGGTAAGCGATCTTACTAGGCCACAGGTGAGTACTCTATTCGAGGTACTCAAGTTGGGTTCTTGAGTAGGCCAGTCACCGAAGCTAAACAAGAAGTGACGTCAATCCAGAAACATGGCGGGGTGCAGCTTGCGCCAGCCTTCTTGCTGGCAACGCCCCTACATTACGCGACTACTGCCAGCCCAACCTTTTCAAGCTGGATATTCCAGGGTAGCAGTGCCTCATAATCCTTAACGAATTGGCAGTGAGGAATCTGCTTAAGCACCTCCACATAATACCTGTAGGGGTCAAGGCCGTGGAGCTTGGCAGTGCGAATCAAACTGAAGTGCAGGCACAGTGCTTTAGCGCCATTGACCGACGATGCAAACAGGAAGTTCTTTCGAGCCATGACAAAGGGTTTGATTTCCTGTTCAGTCAAATTGTTATCGATTTCTAAGCGACCATCATTGAGGAATTCACAAAGCCCGTTCCAATATTTCAGGCAGTAATTCATTGCCTTACCCAGCGGGGATTTGGGTAGCACTTGCGGGTGGTGATCCTACCCACAAAAGACGGACACTCTCTTAAGCGATAAACTACGCAGCAGAGGTGCCCTATGACACGATCAAGTAAATCAACCAAAACCACTCGTAAAAAATACTCAGAGGAATATAGAAAAGATGCCCTAGCACTGGCGGTCAAAGTTGGGGTAAGCGTTGCCGCTAAACAGCTTGGGTTACATCCTTCCCAGATTTACGGATGGCGAAGCAAGGCTAAGTTACATCAGAGCCGAGGGGATGCCGAGAGAGAGCTGGCCACAGAGAATGCTCGCCTTAAGCGGCAGCTGGCTGAGCAGGCAGAGGAGCTGGCGATCTTAAAAAAGGCGGCAGCGTACTTTGCAAAGAGCCTGAAATGAGGTACACCTTCATGCAAAAGCACAGGCATGAGTTCAGCATCAAAGTGATGGCCAAGGTGTTGAGCGTATCTCGCAGTGGGTTTTATGACTGGGTGTCAAGATCGGCCGATCAATCCAAGCGCCAGCAGTACCGAATGCAGCTTGATGGTTTGGTACAG
>NZ_JBGMEL010000015.1:0-109243 GCF_041447225.1 Microbulbifer echini
TTTTACACATCCTGGTCGCTGAATCAAGTGTTTTTTTCAGCTTTTTTCTCGGCGATCCGTGTGGCCCAAAGAGCTTTCCGGATCCCTGCAAGGCCGTTTCCGTCCTTGCTTGAGTGGCGTGCATTATAGCGGCCTCTCGGTGCTTGGCAAGCTCTTTTTTGAAGTAATTTTCTTAAGAAAATCAATCACTTGGAGCTGCCTTCCCGCTACTGCCTGAGCAGCGAGGAGGCGAACTATACGGATTACTGTGCTTCTGTGCAAGACTTTTTTCAGCTGTCGCACAGCCCTCTTATTTTGAGGGGAATATTAAGGCCGCATCCGACCTTCCGACGATCACAATTCCGTGTTAGCTCGCATCCCCACTTACCTATAAAGTAAGGTCATGCAACACAGACCCCAAAAGGAATCCTTTTAAATTAGTGCAGCTCTTTATCCTTCGCTTTATCACTATCGGCTTTCCCAGGCTGATTGGCTGGTTTCGGATGTACTCGCCCCCATAGCCACATCGCCGGGCCCGATAGTGTGTAGAGTACGGCCAACGTGAGCAACACTCCAGCGGGGTCTATAGTCACGAGGCTGAAGATAAGGATAACTGCAAGCATCATTACAAAGGGCACCCTACCCTTGAAATCCAGTCGCTTGAAGCTGGTGTAATGGAAATTGGAGACCATCAGGAGCCCAGCCGCTCCAGTTACCAGCGCAGCGATTGTTGCCAAACCTGCACCGACCTCCAAATCGTGCCCCGCCCAAACCATACTGGCGACTATTGCCGCCGCAGTCGGGCTGGCGAGACCGATAAATACGCCCTTATCGACTGTATCGACCTGAGTATTGAAACGGGCCAGGCGCAGGGCGGCACAGGCCGCATATAAAAATGCGATCGCCCAACCAAATTTTCCCAAGGTGCCCAAACCCCAACTAAATGCCACTAAGGCAGGGGCAAGACCAAAGGACACCATGTCCGAGAGGGAGTCATACTGCACACCAAAGGCGCTTTGAGTATCAGTCAAGCGCGCCACTCGCCCATCCAGACCATCCAGCACCATGGCTACAAATATCGCGATAGCCGCCGCCTCAAAGTTGCCACTCATTCCGGCTACGATGGCATAGAAGCCACTAAAGAGAGCACCCGTCGTAATCAGGTTGGGCAGAAGATAAACTCCACGAGCACGTACTCTCTTGCCGTTTTCCGCAACCTCTTCCTCAATATGCTCGTCGATCGGTAAACGAATTTCCTCATTCGACTCACTTGCTGGGTCCGCGGGCTGCTTCTTATCCCCTTGAACGCTCATAGACTCTCCGTTAATACATTTTGCAGCCAGCGAGTGTACGCCATTGCCCAATGTGCGCACAGGGCAAAAAAAAACGGCGGGAAGCCCCGCCGTTTTTCTTATAAAAAGGATCAACCGTTGCCTTCGGTCCGGTCAATAATTTTATTGGCCTTGATCCAGGGCATCATCGCCCGCAGCTTGGCGCCCACCTGTTCAATTTCATGTTCCGCCCCGATACGACGCTCCGCTTTCAAACGCGGTTGCCCGGCGAGAGACTCCAGCATAAAGTCCTTGGCAAATTTACCGGTCTGAATATCTTTGAGCACACGCTTCATTTCAGCCTTGGTATCTTCGGTAACGACTCGCGGCCCGGTAACATAGTCGCCGTACTCTGCGGTATTGGAAATAGAATAGCGCATGTCGGCAATACCCCCCTGGTACATAAGATCGACAATCAGCTTAAGTTCGTGCAGGCACTCAAAATAAGCCATCTCTGGCGCATAGCCGGCCTCAACGAGTGTTTCAAAGCCCGCAGTTACCAGCGCAGACACACCACCACACAGTACCGCCTGCTCGCCAAACAGGTCGGTTTCAGTCTCTTCGCGGAAGTTGGTTTCAATAATGCCCGAGCGGCCGCCGCCATTTGCGCTGGCGTAAGAAAGGGCGAGATCCTTCGCCTTACCCGAGGCATCCTGGTAAATCGCAATCAGGGTTGGCACGCCGCCACCCTCTAGATAGGTAGAGCGCACCGTATGGCCGGGGCCTTTAGGCGCGATCATAATGACATCCACATCGGCCGGCGGCTCAATTAATTCAAAGTGGATATTAAAGCCGTGAGCGAAAGCGAGTGCCGATCCGGATTTTAAATTTGGAGCCACCTGCTCCCGATATATATTCGCCTGGTACTCATCTGGAGCCAGGATCATAACCACATCCGCATCCTTGACTGCGCTTTCCACCTCGGCAACACGCAGGCCAGCACTTTCGGCCTTACTCCAGGAGCTTGACCCTCTTCTCAGGCCAACAACTACATTAGCCACACCCGAGTCTTTGAGATTATTGGCGTGAGCGTGTCCCTGAGAACCATAACCAATAATGGCAACATTTTTTCCGCGAATTAAAGAGAGGTCACAATCTTTATCGTAATAAACTTGCATTGCTAAATTCCTGTTTCCTGCTATCTACACACTTAATATTTTTTCACCACGGGCAATTCCCGAGACCCCTGAGCGCACGACTTCCATGATGGTGTGCTCTCCTAATGCCTGCAAAAACGCATCGAGCTTTTCACCGGTACCTGCAACTTGCACCGTGTACATACTGCTAGTGACATCCACAATCTGCCCGCGAAAAATATCCACGCTGCGCTTTACTTCATCGCGCTGGGCGCCGTTTGCACGCACCTTTACCAACAGTAGCTCCCGTTCAATATGAGAACCCTCAGTGAGGTCGACCAGCTTTACTACATCGATGAGTTTGTTCAGATTTTTAGTGATCTGCTCAATTTTGTGGTCATCACCAATGGTCACCAGGGTTAGCCGCGACAAAGTGGCATCCTCGGTAGGCGCGACAGTTAAGCTCTCAATGTTGTAACCGCGCTGGGAAAACAACCCAACAACACGGGACAAAGCACCCGGCTCATTCTCCATCAGAACCGAAATAATTCTACGCATCGCCCTAGCCCCTATGTCCGTTCCGTTTTACTCAGCCACATATCGCGCATGGAGCCGCTCGGCATGACCTGCATCGGATACACATGCTCAGAGGGGTCGACATAAACATCGATAAATACCGTGCGATCCTTTTGCGCGAAAGCCTCCTGCAACTTTGCATGTAAATCCTCGCGTCGTTCAATTTTCACACCCAGGTGTCCGTAGGCCTCAGCGAGCTTGACAAAATCCGGCAGGGATTCTTCGTAAACACTATTGGATAGGCGCCCTTCGTATTGCATCTCCTGCCACTGCTTCACCATGCCGAGGGCCTGGTTGTTAAGGCATAGGATTTTGACTGGTAGATGGTATTGGGTAGCGGTAGACAACTCCTGTATACACATCTGAATGCTGCCCTCCCCGGTTACACATACGACTTCCTTATCGGGGTGGGCAATTTTCACCCCCAGGGCAGCGGGTAAGCCAAAGCCCATGGTGCCGAGGCCACCGGAGTTGATCCAGCGACGCGGCTTATCAAAGTGGTAATACTGGGCGGCAAACATCTGATGCTGCCCAACATCCGAGGTGACGTAAGCATCCCCCTCTGTAATATCGTAAACCGCACGAATCACTTCCTGAGGCATAATTAATGCGCCATCGGTTCTATAGCGCGGAGCGGTATAGAGGCCGTGGCGCTCCCGCCAGTCCTCTATCTGCCGCCACCAGTCAACAATCGCCGACTGATCTGGCTGCTGCTCACTGGATTTAAACGCTTCCAGCATGTCTGCCAACACCGACTGGACGGTGCCCACGATGGGTATGTCGGCAACAATCGTCTTGGAGATGGACGCCGGGTCAACATCGATGTGAATAATCTTGGCGCCGGGACAGAATTTGTTCGGGGTATTCGTAACACGGTCATCGAAACGCGCCCCCACCGCCAAAATCACATCGGCATGATGCATCGCAGTGTTGGCTTCAAATGTGCCGTGCATCCCGAGCATCCCGAGGAAGCGCTTATCACTACCGGGAAACGCACCGAGGCCCATCAGGGTATTGGTCACTGGGTAGTTAAGGTGGCGCGCCAGCGTCGTGAGCAGTTCGGAGCCTTCCCCCTGTACGACGCCGCCGCCGGCGTAAATCACCGGTCGTCGCGCCGATAGCAGCAGTGCAACCGCTTTGCGTATCTGACCACTGTGTCCCTTACCCGCCGGGGTATAGGAGCGCATGCGCAGTTTTTCGGGGTAATGGTAGGGGTACCGCTCTGCGGGATTGGTCACATCCTTGGGCACATCAATAACCACCGGCCCTGGGCGGCCGGTATTAGCGATATAGAAGGCCTTCTTAACCACCGCGGGAATTTCTTCAGCATTCTTTACCAGGAAACTGTGTTTCACGATCGGGCGTGAACAACCCACCATATCGGTTTCCTGAAAAGCATCCTCGCCGATTTTGTCCCTGGGCACCTGGCCCGAGATCACCACCATAGGAATCGAGTCCATATAAGCTGTGGCAATTCCAGTAATCGCGTTGGTAGCCCCTGGGCCGGAGGTCACCAGTACTACCCCCGCCTTGCCCGTGGAACGGGCATAACCGTCTGCCGCATGGGTCGCCCCCTGCTCGTGACGTACCAGTACATGCTTGATGGACTTCTGCCTGAAGATGGCATCATAGATATGCAGTGCCGAACCGCCTGGGTAGCCAAAAATCAGATCTACCCCTTCATCCTGCAGCGCGCGAACCAACATATCGCCGCCGGAAAGTAATTCCACTTGAGTCTCCTCAATTTGCCTAGTTGGTAGGATAGCCATCACCGAAGAAGCGCTAACCGAACGAACAACAAGAATGCTGAACGCCAATTGTAAAGGAAAATGGTGACAGATATCAGCCTGTTGCGTGTTTACATGCCGATTTTTAGGATGAAATCATCGCTTGCAATAAAACACCCAGCCCAAACCCGACACCGCAGTGTCCGAATTGCAGGCTAGCAGGCCTCCAGGGGTAGGGAGAGCCTCTCGACGGAAATGCGGCGGAAGGATGATCCGCCTGAGCTAGCGTCCTGGCCGCGGGTGTGCGGAGACGACTACTCGTCGAGGAAGCAGTCGATTTTGCCAATACAACCTGGACTGTCAATAGACATGAATAAAAGTGTTAAGAGAGTTACAGGAAAGTCCAAGGATGCCGGTACAATACGCCGGGTAAGGAAAGCTAAAACGATGAGGGGTAAATCAATGCGCATCGCACTCGCAATGCTATTCTCTGGCCTGGCACTGGCCACACAAGCCAACGGTATCTACAAGTGGGTGGATGAAGACGGCGTCGTGCACTTTGGTGAACAACCGCCCAATAGCGCTGAAGTTGAAGTCATCAAGAAGCCCAAATCGGAGCGCTTTAAACAGTGGGAGTCGGAGCAGCAAGCCGCGCTGACCGAGGAGCAGGCTAAGCAGGAAGCTAGCAAGCACTCTCCAGAGCCGCAAAATACCAATAAACAAGAACCCCAAGGCTCTTCAAAAATGGAGGAAGAAATTGCGCGTGCACAAGCTCAAGCCCGTGCGCAACGCTGTGAATCCTCGCAGAAAAATCTGAAATCTCTGACAACTCACGCTCGAGTGCGCGAAATTGACGAGCAGGGGAATCACCGCATGCTGGGCGAGGACGAGCGCCAGCAGCGTATCGCAGATGAGAAAAAAAGTATCCGCGATAACTGCTGACGTCCCTGCCATTACAGCTCTTTATAGGGCTTATCGTTGAACAGCTCCAGGCTGTAACGCTCGGTGTAATAACCCGGCTCAAACAGCCTGTCGGCTCTCGGAACAGTCACTCTGGCTATGCTGAGCTGTTTTACCAGGTAGGGACCATCCTGTTCAGCATCACGGATCATCAATCCGTAAAACTCTAAGGGAATCCAGTGGCGCCCTGGAGAAAGCTCAACCTGATATTGGGCACTACCGATCGGTGTCTGCTCATCATTGTAGAGGGAACCGCGGAAGTAAAAACGCCCCTGCTGCAGCACCTCTACCTCGGCCTCCACCAGTAAATCGCCCTCACTAGTGACGGAATCACGCAAATTACCGGTGTAGCTGCCGGTGTCTTCCGACAAGGTGAACGCAGCGGCATCACGCAGACCATCGATATCGGTATCTACAATGATTTTGTAGATACCCGTTGGCAGTGACTCTCCCTGGTAAATCCCCGCCTCCATTTCCGCTTCGTAAACCCGGTCTCCATTGCTATCCTCAAAGGTCAAAGAGCCCACCACATGTTGATCGTCCAGCACCATCAGGGCAGTGAGCTCCGCCGGCACCTTGACCCCGTTGCTGTCTGTTTGATAGGCATAGATCCGCACGGCATCCCCATACCGATAGAATTTCTGATCCGTCCAAAGGGTCAGCGTATCGCCATTGTCACTGTAGGTCGTGCGCTGATCCGGGGCGTGGGTCTGGGAAATCGGATCTTGTGAGACACTCTTAATGGAGCGATTACCCGGTGGATAACGGTGAAATTTCGCCAAATCGGAGAGCAGGGATTGGTGCAGTTCGGTCTTGACCGGCTTAGCTTGGATCTCCTGCCAAACCTGCACAGATTCATCCTCGATCGAAACCTCCTGCACAGGATCGACCTGTCGGGGTTCTGCCCGCTGGGGCTGGCGGGCGGCTAGCCCTCCCGCCTCAGCCTTGGCAACAACCGCCGAGGATACTTCCCCACCTTCACCAGTGCTCCAATAAACCACGGCAGCGGTGATAAAGACGATACTTGCAAAGATGGTTAATCGACGCTTGTTGTTGGCAGGCATGAACTCTCTCCCGTTAAAAACTACTCGGTACAGGCGGCGATGCGGCCGGCACTATTTTTACCCACACCGCAGTCCAGGCCATCGGGTATGCCATCGTAATCCGGGGACATAATACCGCCATTGCGCTGGGCATCGTGGTCGGTATAGATGCTGGCCAAGTTATAAGAGCGAGCCGTACCCTTGTTGTCGTTATCGCAGGAGAACGTTGCGCTGCCGTAGGCAATGCCCATAAAAGTATCGTATTGCTTTAGATTGGACCAGAGATTGCGCTTGCCGGAGCCGGAACAGTTCATCTGGGAGGCGAGATTGATATAACCGTCATCTTCGCCATTTAGCAGTGCTGAGGAAACACTTTCCGCACCTGGGAAACCCGCATAGCCACCGATGGTATAGACCGGTGCAGCCAAGTTAGTGCCCACATAATTGCGTACGGTATAAATATCGTTCGTCTGCATATAGCGCACGGCGGCACACTCTCGACCAAAGAATAGATCGTTGATTACCTCGTCATACCAAGTGCCGTTACAAATCCGGTCGACACCCTCGGTACCTGTGATCGCACCGCCGGTGGTAAAAATTGCAGCCACACCACTAATTGCACTATCGAAATCGACGGTAACCGCATTCACATCGCTCAGGCTGGCAACCTGCACTTCCTGGGTAACCGTTTTACAGCTTTTGCTGCCATACCAAGTGGTCGAGCACTTCTTAACTTCCTGCATTTCTGTATCGGTATCGAACTGATCGTAAGCGCGGTTGTAGTACGGTGATCCTTCAACCGCGTTACCCGCGATATACATCATCTGCGCAGCACCTTGACTGTGGGAAATAATCCAAAAAGTATCCTCTGCAGAACACTGCTTGTCGTGTTCGAATCTATCCCCAGCCCCACTGCGGATCTGAAGAATTTGCCGGGCAATTTCTCCCGAAGTTTGGTCGTGCCAATAGGGAAGTTCACCCTCATCGGTAGAGTTGTACCCCACCACGCCATAGTTTCCGCCACTAGTTAGCAGCTGATCAATAAAGCTACTGTTTTTATATTCATCAAAATAGGTTTCACTCCAGTAATCCAGTGCCGGCTGCACTAAACTCCCATCATTATCTGTACTGGTTGTGTGCCCCTCAACGCCGTGTCCATGGACCAAGATATAGCAGTTCTCCGCTACCGCTGAAGAAGCACCTACCATCGCAGCAAAAAAAACAGACAGGCCTGCGCCCAGTCGCTTAGACAGAGTCATGGTTATCAACCTTTATAATTTTATAAGTGGAAATTTACTGACCGCAGAGTCTCAAGGTATCCGTTTCGCAACACGCTGCAGACCTCTGCACGTTATCCGGTGAGACTGGCATCGCAATAGGATTTAACGCGCCAGAGGATGATCCAGTACGCCACATGAGGCGACCGCATCGTCATATTTCACATTTTTCTTTTCGTTGTTTAAAGCGCCTTTGCTATGATCCAGCCAACGCCACCCGGACGGCAAAGAGTCATGAGAGACCAGAATAAAAATATGTCCGGCCACGCCGGCGTGCCTAAAATTTTTGCACCTTATTTTGTAACTGCTGCTGCGCGCCTCGGTATCCCCATCGGGATATTGATTGAGCGCCTGCCTTTTACGTTTAGCTGGAATCCCCGCGAAAGCGAGCGGCTCAGTTATAGCGAATTCAATGCCCTTATAGAAAACCTGGTGGCGCTCTCCCCCGTTTCTTCACCGGGGCTCAGCTTTAGTCGTTTCCCCATTATTTTGTGGCTCGAGGAAACCATTATTGAGGCACAACCTTCTCTGCGACGCCCACGGGAAATCCTGAGGCCTGCGGAAATTGTTTTGTCTCAAACGCTAGCACCGCTACTGAGGTTCGAAACTAAGCAGGAAGAAGAGTTTGAAACTCTAAATTTGCACTGGAGATTGGAATTATTTAGTGAACAGGTAAACCATTTCCTGGCCGAGATGTTGATGGCCCGTATCGCAGAATTACTGCGCACTCTGAATCCCCAATTTACCGAGGTACGCAGTGTAAAGTTACGTAGCCCCCAACCTAAAGATGACTCTATTTACGCTCGGATATTCCAGTGTCCAATAGAGTTCAACAGCAATGCCAACGCTATAATCTTGGGCCCACAAACCCTAGACTTCCCTATCCCCAGCTACCATAAATTGCTGCGTAGTCAGAGCCGCAATATTCTCAAAACCGTTCTGCACAACACTTTGTCGAGCTACAATTTGGCCGCCAGCCTGCGCTCGTGGCTGGAGAAGCACATACTCAGCGAAGAAGTCACCATCAAGCAGGCCGCCGCCCACTTCCGCACCAGTGGACGCACCCTGCAAAGAAGATTAAAAGAGCAGGGGGTCACTTTTCAGGAGCTAAAAGATAGCGTCACCCTAGCCCTAACGAAACGGCTACTTCTGTCTTCCAGTGAATCCGTCGAGAGCATTGCGGTAAAACTGCACTTTGCTGAACGGGCCGTGTTCACCCGATTCTTTAAAAAGCACGAGGGAGTAACTCCCAGTGAGTTCCGCCGAAGCAATACCACAAGGGGTATCCTCGACGTCTGAAACAGCGACGCCAAACATCCCCCCAAACGAACTGCGTTATCTCCCTCGCGCTTTTATTACTGCCTGGTAGTCGCGCCCCAAATATAAGTACATAGCCGGTACGACAAATAACGTAAACAGTGTTCCTATGCTCATACCCGAGGCCACAACCAGGCCCATAGCAAAACGGGCCCCGCCTCCAGGGCCCGAAGCAATCAGCAGCGGTACCATCGCCAGCACTAGTGATGCCGTGGTCATCAGTACGGGGCGCAGTCGAATTGAGGTAGCCTCTTCGATAGCTGCACGCTTATCCAACCCACCCAGCTGTAATTTATTAGCGAATTCCACGATCAAAATTCCATGCTTGGAAATAACACCAATCAAAGTCACCAATCCCACCTGCGTGTAAATATTCAGCGTGGTCAACCCCAGGCTGACAAATATCATGGCCCCACAGACACTCATGGGCACGGTGACCAGCATGATGAGCGGGTCGCGCCAAGATTCAAACTGGGCGGCGAGCACCAGGTAAATCACGATTAAGGCAAAGAAAAAAGTTACCACTAATTCAGAGCCCTCAGTTTTGAACTGGCGGGATTGACCGGAGTAGTCCACCGAGTACTCCGCAGGCAGTATTTCCTCAGCCGCGGTCTCCAGCACCGCCAGTGCCTCCCCTAAGGTGATACCGGGACGCGGCACCCCGGAAATCGTTACGGCATTGAGCTGCTGGAAACGTTTCAATTGCTGAGGTTCCACGGTTTCACGCAGCCTCACCAGAGTCGCTACAGGGACAAGGTCACCGTTAACTGCGCGAATATAGTATTGCGCCAGTTGCTCGGAGGTCAGGCGGTCAATCCGCTCGACCTGTGGTATTACCTTGTAACTGCGGTTATCCAGGGAAAAACGATTAATATAGGCGCCGGATAACATAGCGCCCAGGTCACGCCCTAGGTCCGCCATATCCACCCCCATCGTAGCCGCCTTCTCCCGGTCAATTTCAATAACGATTTTTGGCTTATCAATTTTCAGGTCAGAATCCAAAAAAATAAATTTTCGGCTCTGTAATGCCTTCGCCATAATTTCACTGGCAACTGCCGAGAGGTTCTCCATCGGCTCAGTTGCCCCAATCACAAATTCAACCGGGAGTTGCCCGCCGGCAGTGGGCAAACTCGGCGGCACCACCACCGCCACTTTCAGCCCGGCAATATTGCGTACATCCTTGCTGATCAACGCCTGCATTTGTGCAGTATCCCGATCGCGTTTTTCCCAAGGCCCCAGCACAAAACCCGCGGTGGCATTATTGATACCGCTACTAAAAGTCCCTGCACCATTGAGCAGAAAAATATTTTCAACCTCCGTGTACAAATCGGCAATGTCCACCAGCTGCCCGCTGTACTGTTCGACATAATCCAGGGTGGCGTAGGCATCCGCTGTGGAAATGGTCAGTATCAGGCCTCGATCCTCTATCGGTTCCAATTCCTGCGGTGAGGTGATGAAGAGGAAATAGCAACTTACCAGGACAATCAAACCAAATAATAAAATTACTTCTCGCTCTTCCAGCGAATTGTGCAGACGTTTTTCAAAACCTTTTTGTAAACCCGCAAAACGCCGCTCCAACCAGACCTCCAAGCGCGTTCCCCCGCTATCCCGTGGTTTTAGAATTCTCGCCGCCATCATCGGAGACAAGGTCAACGCCACCACACCAGACAGCAATACAGCGCCGGCGAGGGAAAAAGCAAATTCGATAAATAAAGTGCCGGTAAGACCTCCGAGAAAACCTATGGGAATATAAACAGCGATTAAAGTAGTGGTCATGGCCACTACTGGCCAGGCCAGTTCTCGTGCCCCCACGATAGCCGCTTCGCGGGGAGCGAGCCCCTCTTCGATATGGCGATGTACATTCTCCAAGACAATGATCGCATCATCCACCACTATGCCGATGGCCAAAACCATGCTGAGTAGAGTGAGTAAATTGATAGAGAAACCCATCAATAACATCAGGAACATTGCACCCACCAAGGACAGGGGAAGTGCCACAGCGGGAATCAGAACACTGCGCAGGGACCCCAAAAACAGATAGATCACCACAATTACGATGATTACCGCTTCGATAATTGTGCGCACGACTTCTGCAATAGAATCCTGGATATATTCAGTGCTGTCATAGGGGATTTCCCCCTGCATCCCTTCGGGCAGCTGCGGAAAAATTTCACTCTGCAGCTTTTGCCGAACACGCTTAATGACATCCAGGGAATTTGCATTTGGCGCCACTTCGATCGCGATAAACGTCGCTGATTGCCCATTAAAGGTGACCGAGCTATCGTAATTTTCTGCACCCAGCTCAATTTCGGCTACATCCCTGAGGCGTACCAATTGATCGCCGCTGGCGCGCACCACCAGATTGCGAAAGTCCACCTGACGGGAAATGTCCGTATCTGCACGTATTTCCATCGCCACTCTCGAGCCCTTGGTGGCCCCTACCGCGGATAAAACATTATTATCGCGCAGAGCGTTGGCCACATCCTCCGGGGTTACCTCCAGCGCAGCCATTTCCTTAGGTTTAAGCCAGGCGCGCATAGCAAAAGTGCTATCTCCCAGCAGGCGCGCGCGCTGCACACCTGCTACGGTGGCCAGTTTGGGCTGTACTACCCGAACCAGGTAATCGGTGATCTGGTTATTGGCGAGGATGCCCGAGGAAAACGACAGGTACATGGCAGCCGTGGTCTCGCCCTGCTGCATTTCCACACTGGAGTCTTCAGATTCCTCAGGCAAGTCGCTGCGCAACTTATTAACCTTGGCCACGACCTGGGTGAGCACCTCATTAGGATCGAAGTCAAATCGTACATAGGCATTAATCGTGGAAAGCCCCTGCACGCTGGTCGACACCATATAATCGATACCATCAGCCGTAGCAATTTCCTGTTCCAGGGGCGTGGTAATAAAACCCTGTACCAGATCGGAATCGGCACCTACATAGACCGTGGTCACAGTGATGACCGCATTTTCCAATTCTGGATACTGGCGAATATTTAACTCAGTGATTGAACGCAGGCCTAGTAAAAAAATAAAAAGGCTAACCACAGAAGCCAATACCGGCTTGCGAATAAAAATCTCTGTGAAGTTCACCACGCCCCCCTGCGGAAGTTAGCTATTCCCAGGGTTTGGGGATGGATTCTCCGGCGGCTTGTTTTCATTGTTGATAATGGCCGGCTCGCCATTGCGCAATTTAAGCAGACCGCTACTCGCCACCTCATCACCCAGTAATAATCCCTGTACAATTTCCACCAGATCACCGCGCTCTTCCCCAGTTTTCACAAAGCGCTTATTCGCTGTGATGGTGTTACCTTTCTCATTCTTTTCCAATACAAAAACCGACACGCCATAAGGTGCAAATACCAGAGCCGTACGGGGCACCACCAATACACGGCGGCTCGCTTCAATCTGTATCGAAACCTGGGCAAACATGCCTGGGCGCAAGTGTTTCTTTGGATTATTCAATGTGGCCTGTATAAGAAAATTGCGGCTGGAATTATCTACCCTTGGGTCCACCGCAGTGATTTTTCCGCGATAAATGTTTTCGGGAAAAGCATCCGTTGTCAGGCTGACCGACATTCCCGCCTTCACCATGGCGTATTTCTGTTCGGGAAGAGAAAAATCGACAAATATAGGATCCAGCTGCTGCAGGGAAACCACCGCCTCCCCAGGACTGACATTCTGCCCCAGGTCTATGCGACGAATACCCAGTACACCGCTAAATGGTGCTACAACTCTGCGCTGATCTACCCTGGCACGCTGTACTTCGATATTGGCCACGACCTGATCCAAAGTACTGCGCGCAGTGTCCAGATCCGCTTCGGTGGTTACTCCGCGCTCGGTTAAGGTTTTAATTCGCACATAATTGCGCCTGGCCAAACGCAGCTCCGCATCGAGAACCTGTAGCTGGGCCTTCTCTGGCTCGGCAAATATTTCCACGAGAAGGTCGCCTTTGTGTATGTACTGCCCAGATTTAAAATGGATGGCACTCACAACCCCCTCGGCCTCAGTGGTGACTTCAACACCGTTCACCGCACGAACAGTGCCAACCCCACTTAAATCCTCTCGCCAATTTTGCTGCTCCGCTTTCGCCGAGGTCACTGTGGGTGCCGGTAGGGTCATGGTATCGAGGAATTGATTCACCATGTAACTGCCAATAAATTTATACGCAAATATACCGCCAAAAAGCATCAGGCAACCAAGCAGCATTAGCATCATGCGTTTACTGATCATTTACCCCCAATCACTCACGAAAATGCCGTAAATCGACAAGCTAGAAAATTTGCCCAGTACGGTGTTCGCACTTAGCAATCTACAGAGTTCAGTTTATGAAGAAAATACGGTATCTACCGCTAAACGCTCGCGCCATTGCACTCAGTCATCGCCAACAGGAAAACGAAGAAGATAAAGGGATGCCACTTTTCGGCTGGGGATATACAGCGCCAGTTCTTGCTGGCACTGAAAGTATTAATTCGGCAAATTAATAGATAGGTTAACGCGAGCAAGGATGTGTCGCGGCCGATACTGAAATAGATGGAATTCATCTATTTCAGTAACACTCCAACACTGTAGCAATCGCTCAGCGGAATACCGCCCGATCACCTTCCACATCTGCATGGATGGTAGTTCCGGGGGTAAATTTTCCAGCGAGTACATCTTGCGCCAGCGGATTTTCCAGCCAGATCTGGATAGCGCGTTTAAGGGGGCGCGCGCCGTACACCGGGTCAAAACCCACCTCTGCGAGCTTATCCAGCAGAGCCTCGGAGACCTCTAGCTTCAGATCGCGTTCGCTGAGGCGACGACACAACTGGCGCAATTGAATTTCTGCAATAGAACGCACTTCCGCCTTGTCCAGCGGATGGAACACCACCACCTCATCAATACGGTTGATAAACTCTGGACGGAAGTGGGTGCCAACGACCTCCATTACCGCATTTTTCATCTGGCGGTAACGAATTTCGGCATCCAGGTCATCGCCATTCGTGGCACTGGCAAACTTCTGGATCAGGTCCGAGCCCAGGTTCGACGTCATCACCACAACGGTATTGCGGAAGTCCACAGTGCGCCCCTGGCCATCGGTCAGACGACCGTCGTCGAGCACTTGTAGGAGAATATTGAAAACATCCGGATGCGCCTTCTCCACCTCATCGAGCAGGACTACCGAGTACGGCTTGCGTCGCACGGCTTCGGTCAGGTAACCGCCCTCCTCGTATCCCACATAGCCGGGAGGGGCACCAATCAGACGGGCCACCGAGTGTTTCTCCATAAATTCCGACATATCGATGCGCACCATGGCATCTTCGGTGTCAAAGAGAAATTGCGCCAACGCCTTGCACAGTTCCGTCTTACCGACCCCGGTGGGCCCAAGGAAAAGGAAGGAACCATTTGGGCGATTTGGATCGGCGAGACCCGCGCGTGAGCGACGCACAGCATTGGCTACAGCTTCCACAGCTTCACCCTGCCCGATCACACGCCTGTGTAACTCGTCCTCCATACGCAACAGTTTTTCCCGCTCACCTTCCAGCATTTTGGAAACGGGAATGCCGGTCCATCGGGAAACGACTTCGGCCACTTCTTCATCGGTGACACGGTTGCGCAGTAGGCGCGGCTCTTCACCGACATCTGCAGTGGCAGCAGATTTTAGCTGTTGTTCCAGCTGGGGAATCACGCCGTACTGCAACTCCGACATGCGCGTAAGGTCACCGGCACGGCGCGCCGATTCCATATCCAGTTTGGCCTGCTCCAGCTTTTCCTTTAAGTCGTGACTGCCGGCGAGCTGGGATTTCTCCGCTTTCCACACTTCTTCGAGGTCGGAATATTCTTTTTCCAGCAGGTGAATTTCCTCCTCCAACTTGGCCAATCGTTTCTGTGTGGCCTCATCACCCTTATCTTTTTTTACCGCCTCCCGCTCAATTTTTAGCTGGATAAGACGGCGCTCTAACTTATCCATGGACTCAGGCTTGGAATCTATTTCCATGCGGATACGACTGGCGGCTTCATCGATCAAGTCGATGGCCTTATCGGGTAGCTGGCGATCGGTGATATAGCGCTGGGACAATTTAGTGGCGGCAATAATTGCCGAGTCGGTGATATCTACACCGTGATGGACCTCGTAGCGCTCCTTCAATCCACGCAAGATCGCAATGGTATCTTCCTCTGTGGGCTCATCCACCAATACTTTTTGGAAGCGACGCTCCAGGGCCGCGTCTTTTTCGATGTACTTGCGATATTCATCCAGAGTAGTGGCACCGACACAGTGCAGCTCACCGCGCGCCAATGCTGGCTTGAGCATGTTGCCGGCATCCATGGCACCTTCCGCTTTACCGGCGCCCACCATGGTGTGCAGCTCATCAATAAAGAGAATGATCCGGCCTTCCTGCTTGGACAGTTCATTGAGCACCGCTTTCAGGCGCTCTTCAAACTCACCACGGAATTTGGCTCCCGCCAACAGGGCCCCCAGATCTAGGGAGAGCAGGCGTTTATCCTTAAGACCTTCAGGCACTTCGCCATTGACGATTCGCTGGGCGAGCCCCTCGACAATCGCTGTTTTGCCTACGCCGGGTTCCCCGATCAGCACCGGATTATTTTTGGTGCGACGCTGAAGCACCTGGATGGTACGGCGAATTTCATCATCGCGGCCTATCACCGGATCGAGCTTGCCGGCTATCGCACGTTCAGTGAGATCCAGCGTGTACTTATCCAGTGCTTGGCGCGCCTCTTCCGCATTGGGATCGTCAACTTTTTCGTCGCCGCGCACTTTTTGTATTGCCGCCTCTAATTGTTTCAGATCGCCATTGGCGTTGAGTATTTTGGAAATTTCACCCGCCGCGGAATCAAACGCCGCAAGCAAGACGGTCTCACTGGAGATAAAGCTATCACCATTTTTTTGCGCTTTTTTATCGGTGAGATTCATCAAGCGCATCAGCTCCTGTGACATTCCCACATCGCCGGTGGGGGAGCTGATGGTGGGCAGATTATCCAGTCGCTTAGCCAGATCATTGCGCAAACCATTTAGGTTAAAACCCGCCTGGGATAAAAATGCGGGGACGCTGCCATTGTTCTGGTTGAGTAGCGCCAGTAACAAATGTTCTGGGTATATTTGATTGTGGTCTTTGCCAACGGCCAGTGATTGCGCATCGGCAAAAGCTGCCTGCAGCGGGTTTGTCATTCGGTCTATACGCATGAATGCAACCTCTCCTACTCGGGGATATTGTGTAGCACTGCGTCGATAGCAACCTGTGGGCGCCACGCCTTCAGTGTAGTGATGACCATTAAAATAGGGGCGAGGGGAAGGTTTTCAATGATTTAAATCAATTGGTGGGAATTTCCGACAAAATTCCCTGGCGTGCGAAACTATTCGCTATCAAGGTATTCTTTAATACCCTGCTCATCTTGAATTATGCGGAGAGAGCCCCAACTGCGGGCCGCACCTAATCCCATTACACAAATGGCCTATACAAAATAGTAAGTGCAGTGCGATTTAACGATTGACAGCAATCGTCACTCAGCGGCGCTTATTTGCTCATTACCGGCCAACCAAATCAGTGAAGCCATACGACCGGTGGTTTTTTCCCTACGATAGGAAAAAAAGCGCTCGTTTTCGCTGAATGTACAGTGCTCACCGCCATAAATATTCTCCACACCGAGCTCGGCTAACTCGGCCCGAGCCAGGGCGTAGATATCGGCGAGAAAGTGCAAAGGTTTCTCACTGTGGGGACGAAAACACTGGGCTATCGCCTCAGTGTGCGCGCCACTCAGAGCATTTTCAAAGAAGACCTCCAAAACATCGACCCCCGTCTCAAAAGCCTCAGGGCCAATCGCAGGCCCGAGCCAAACCAGCAGTTCCTGCGGCTCGCAATCCAGTTCGGCAATGGTGTTGCGCAGGATGCCTCCGGCCAAACCCCGCCATCCCCCATGCGCCGCCGCCACCTTGGTCCCCGCCTTATTGCAAAGAAGCACCGGTAGGCAGTCTGCGGTAAGAACCGCACACACAACCCCGCTATCGCTGCTGAAGCTGGCATCGGCTGTGCGGACCAGCCCATCGCTTTGGGCCTCGATAACCCTGTCGCTGTGTATCTGCTCCAGCCACTGGGGTTCTGCTGGCAGCTTCTGCTCCTCCAACAGTTGTCGCCGGTTGGCCTGGACCCTTGACTCCTCATCACCGACATGAGCGCCAAGATTAAACTGACTAAAAGGCCCGGAACTGGCGCCGCCACTGCGCAGGGTCGTTGCCGCATGCACCCGGGCTGGTGCAGGCCAAGAGGGGGTCAGGTAATGGTCAATGGACATGCGTTTTCTGCTTTGCATAGGTGTTGCGGCGCGGGTGTCAGGACACCCGCGCCGCTTCAAGTGGCTCTTTGTCCACCGGTGATCACTCGACTTGATCCCTGTCGAGAAGATCGAGCAGCGCCAGCATATCCGCTGGCATGGGAGCACACCAGTGCATTTTTTCCCCACTAGACGGGTGAATAAGGGCCAGTTCAGCCGCATGTAGCGCTTGGCGAGGGAAGCTCTGCAGGGCCTGGATAAGCTCCCCCGTGGCCTCAGCGGGCAATTTCGCTCGTCCCCCATACAGAGGGTCACCCACCAGAGGATGACGAATGTGGGCCATATGCACGCGTATCTGGTGTGTGCGCCCGGTTTCAAGCTTACAGCGCAGTAATGTCTGGGCCCGATAACGCTGCCGAACCTGGTAATGGGTTATGGCTTCTTTGCCGCCAAAATCCAACACCGCCATTTTCAGGCGGTTCTGTCGATGCCGGCCAATAGGGGCCTCGACGCGTCCGGCCTTGGTGATATAGCCTTGAACCAGGGCATCGTACTGTCGACTGACCGTTCTCTGTTTCAGCTGGTCCACGAGATGCACTTGTGCCGGCAGGGTCTTAGCTACCACCATCAAGCCACTGGTATCCTTGTCGAGGCGGTGAACAATACCCGCGCGAGGAATTTTCTCCTGGGATGGGCAGTGGTGGAGCAGGCCGTTTAACAGGGTGCCATCCGGATTGCCTGCAGCCGGGTGGACCACCAAGCCAGCGGGCTTGTTGACCACTATGAGGCTTTCATCCTCATAGAGGATTTCCAGGTCCAGAGGTTGAGCAATCCAGCTCCCCTGAACCTCCAGCTCCGCGCGAAGACTGAGCTGCTCACCGCCAAATAGCTTATCCTTGGGCTTAGCGGTAGCGCCGTTTAAGGTGAGCTGGCCGCCCTTGATCCAGGATTGCAGGCGTGCACGGGAATAATCGGGAATTAATTCGGCCGCTGCTTGGTCTAATCTTCGACCAGCCATATTGGCCGGAACTTCAATATCGAGTTTTAGGTGGTCATTCATTAAACAATTGCAAATACTTTGGGCAGCTCCGGGACTGTGGTTAAATGTCTGGAGCGCCAGATTAATCTTGGTGGATAGTTTAATAAGGTAGAGTGTGAGAATGATAGAGCGAGGGGCTATGCAAGCCTGGAAAATGCTGTTGCTGGCCTTGGTGTCCGCAATATTGGTTGCCTGCGCCAACACCGACGATTCAGAAGAGGGGCTGCCCACCGGCAACCGCACTGAACAGGCCTTTTACGAAGCTGCACAGCGGCAGTTGCGCACCAGCCAGTGGGACCTGGCGATCAAGAACCTGCGGGCCCTGGAAGACAACTTCCCCTTCGGCAACTACGCCGAACAGGCCCAATTGGAGCTGATCTACGCCTATTATCGCAATTACGAAAACGATGCTGCCATTGCTGCCGCAGACCGTTTTATCCGCCTGCACCCGCAACATCGCAACGTCGATTACGCCTATTACATGAAAGGGCTCTCCTCTTTCACTGAGGGCGCGGGCCTGTTTGAGCGCTTTATGCCCACCGACCTGACCAATCGTGATCCGGGCTCGGCACGCGAATCCTTTGCCTACTTTTCCCAGCTGATGGCCCGCTATCCGGAGAGCCGCTACGCTGCGGATGCCCAGAAACGCATGATTCACTTGCGCAACCTGCTAGCCCGCTACGAAATCCACGTCGCCAACTACTATTTTAAACGCGGCGCCTACCTCGCTGCAGCGAACCGCGGTCGCTACGTTGTGGAAAACTTCCAGCAAACCCCGGCCGTACCAGATGCCCTCGCTGTTATGGTACAGGGCTATCACCTGATGGAAATGCCGGAATTGGAGTCCAATGCACTAGATGTATTGCGCAATAACTACCCAAATCACCCGGCCTTCAAAAAAGATGGCACTTTCAACTACGCCTTTTTCAAAGGGGCTAGCGGTCGCAGTATGGTGCACCGAGTAACCCTTGGCCTCTTTGAGAAGTCAGATCCAAAGGGCTTCGACAGCCGCGAGCTATACAACCCCGAGTACAATCGCGGTGAAGCTCCTCTCCCCCCGGAGCTGATGTAATTTCCTACCTTTAATGTAAAACGGCGCCAAAGGCGCCGTTTTACATTGTGCACGAACCTATTCGCCGGCCTTCCAGCCATTAGTAATCGGATAGCGCCGATCCCGCCCGAAACCCCGCTCGGATATCCGCACACCAACAGCGGCCTGGCGGCGCTTATACTCATTGCGCGACACCAGGCGCACAATCCGCTCCACCACACTACGTTCAAAGCCCCGACTGATAATCTGCTCCGCACTGTAGTCCCAGTCAACGTAGAGGTGCAGAATCCCGTCTAAAACTTCGTAGGGTGGCAAGCTATCGGTATCTGCTTGGTCCGGCGCCAGCTCAGCACTGGGTGGCCGAGTAATCACGGTCTCAGGTATCACAGCCGATACCGTATTGCGGTAGCGAGCCAACTCAAACACCAGCACCTTGGGGACATCCTTCAACGCATTAAAGCCGCCCACCATATCGCCGTATAAAGTAGCGTAGCCCACCGCCATTTCGCTCTTGTTACCGGTGGTCAGTACCATGGCGCCCTTCTTGTTAGAAATCGCCATCAGTAGGACACCGCGAGAGCGCGCCTGTAGGTTTTCCTCAGTCGTATCCCTGTCCCTGCCGGCAAACTCCTCTGCCAGCGCCCCCATAAAGGCATCAAAAACCGGCTCGATACCAATTTCCCGATATTCAACCCCAAGGCGTTGAGCCTGATCGGCGGCATCATTCTTACTCAGATCCGAGGTGTAGCGGAAAGGCATCATCACCGCCTCCACCCGATCCTTACCCAGGGCATCTACCGCAATCGCCAGGGTCAACGCCGAATCAATCCCTCCGGAAAGCCCGAGTACAACGCCGTTAAAACCATTCTTATTGACGTAGTCCCGTACTCCCAATACCAGCGCCTGGTAAACCGCAGCAAGGTCTTCCAGGGGAGGCGCCACCTCGCCTGGCAAAAGGGTTACTCCGCCACTCTGTCGGGAAACCGATACCGGTAGCAGCTGCTCCGCAAATTCCTCCGCCCTGGCACACACCTGTCCCTGGGCATCCACCGCCATGGAACCGCCATCGAAAACCAACTCATCCTGACCACCACACCAGTTCACATACACAATGGGTGTTTGCACGGCACGTGCCTGCCGTAGCAATAACGCTTGGCGCTGTTCGGCCTTACCCCGGTGGAAGGGAGAGGCATTGATATTCAGTATCAATTTGGCCCCGGCTTCAACGGCCGCCTGCAGGGGTTCTGGGTGCCAGATATCCTCACAAATACTGACCCCGACGGGAATGCCCTTGATCTCCACTACGCAGGGTTGTGTCCCTTTGGTGAAATAGCGCTTCTCATCGAAGACCTGATAGTTCGGCAGTTTCTGCTTCGCGTACTCAGCAACCAACTCGCCACCGACAATCAGGCCCGCCATATTGAACAACTTACCATCACGCTGGCGAGGATATCCGACCAGAATTGCGCAGGGCAACTGAACTGCTTTTAGCGCCTCCAACGCCGCTTCAATACGGGTCTGCATGCTTGGACGCAGTAGCAAATCCTCCGGAGAGTAGCCGCACAAAGTCAACTCGGGGAACAGGACCAGATCGGCACCCAGCTCGCGATGAGCTCGGTTAGCCAGCTCAATAACAGTGGCGGTATTCCCCGGAATATCTCCCACGAGAGAATTGATTTGTGCCAGTACTAGCTGCAAAGTAGACATTGTTAAACCTCGGACAAGACAGGCCGCCATTGTAACCTGTGCGGATACTATCGGCAGCGGCCCGCCACAACAACAAACCGGGAATCCACCTTGAGTAGCCCCAACGATATCAATACCCACCCCTCTTTCCAGCACCACGAACTATTGCGAATCTGCGCAATTTATCGACTGTCTATCGCCTTGGTGTTATTGGGCGTTTTCTATTCGGATATCGGCGCCGGTGCCCTGGGAGATTACGCCCCCGCATTATTTCTATACACGATTGTGGTGTATTCCATCCTTAATTTTGGCTGGCTTATTTTCTTACGCCAGCAGGCCTACCAAGTGGGCACGGGTCAGATCGGTATTATCCTGGCCTGCGATATTTTAGTTTTTCTCCTGTTAATTGAATCCAGTGGCGGTCTGAATTCCGGGCTCGGCTACCTATTACTCATTAACTGCTCTATCGGCTCCATACTCTTAGACCGACGTATGAGTGCCTTCTTCGCGGCCCTGGCCAGTATCGGAGTAATCGGCCTGCAGTTGTACAACTTGATTTCGGGTCAGGGGACTTCCCAAGACATTGTCGCCGCCGGTGGCCTGGGCCTATTGCTGTTTGCCACAGTGAGTGCATTGCAATACCTATCAGCTCGCATCCGCAGCGCCAATTTGCGCGCTGACCAGCAGAGCCGACAGGCGGCACACCTTCAGCGGTTAGCTCAACAAATTATCGAACGTATGGGTACCGGGGTATTAGTAGTGGGCCCTAGTAGTCAACCGGAGCTGATCAATCAGGCAGCCCGACGACTTCTGGGGGAGCAGCTACACACCGATAGCAAAGCCGGGAGTGACTTACGCCGATCGATTCGCCAATGGCGCAACAATGGGGGGCCAGGTACTCCCCTTCTGCAAGCAGAAAATGGTAGCGAGCTGCACCTCAACTTTGCCAAGCTTGAGCATGAAAGCGGTAGTAGTACCCTGGTGTTTGTGGAAGATAATCGCACGCTGGCCGAGGCCGCACAGAAATTAAAGCTCGCCTCTCTCGGGCATCTCACGGCATCAATCGCCCATGAAATCCGCAACCCACTATCCGCCATCAGCCACGCCGCACAGCTATTATCCGAGTCTTCTCAACTGCAAGAAGAGGATCATCATCTTACCGATATCATCTGTAGGCAGAGCCAGCGGGTAAACCAGATTATTGAAAACGTAATGCAGCTATCCCGCCGCCAAGCGGGAAATCCCCAGGAACACGACTTGAGTGGCTGGCTGCAGCAGCTGATCCAGGACTACAACGCCGGCTCCGACCAGTCGGACCGTGTTGAACTCGACTTACCGAAACAACCTGTTAGTGCCAAGTTTGACGCCGCACAAATGGCTCAGGTTGTGACTAACCTCACTGACAACGCTTTACATCACTCACAGACCGCCACCGGTAAGCGACAGGCCGAAATCAGTGTGTACTACAATCCAGTGCGAGGCTGTATCCAACTGGATGTGAAAGACCAAGGCCCAGGGGTTCCACAGAAGAATCGCAATAAGGTTTTTGAACCCTTCTTTACCACCGGTAATAAGGGCAGTGGCCTCGGCTTATATATTGCCCGTGAGCTCTGTGAAACCAACAAAGCGAACATCTACCACTGTCGCAGCGACGACGACAGGAGCTGCTTCCGGGTTGAATTCGCGCACTAAAACGGTGTGACTTGATTCTGCTCAGGAATTTTTCCCAAAATGTAGTGGATTATTCGTAAAGAATTTCTGACATAATCAAAAACGGCACTCTTGCCCATAATCTCAACAACAAGAAAAGACAGAGAATTGATGCTACCTCTGGCCCTGGTTGTCGACGACGAACCAGATATCTGCAAACTAATCACTCTCACTCTGCAGCGCATGGATGTGGACTGCCACACCGCCGCCAACCTCGCAGAGGCGAAGCGCCTGCTCACAGAAAATCGCTATGATTTCTGCCTCACAGACTTACGCCTCCCCGATGGCGATGGTCTGCAGTTGGTGGAGCATATCGGTAGCGGTATCCACCGGGATCTACCCGTCGCGGTAATCACCGCCCACGGCAATATGGATACCGCCATTAAAGCCTTGAAACTCGGCGCCTTCGATTTTGTTAGCAAGCCCGTAGACCTGGAGCGGCTGCGCAACCTCGCCCAGCTAGCCCTGCGCCTAAACCGTGACCGCGATCCCCAACAGAGAAAAAACTCTGAGCAGCTGCTTTTGGGCGAAGCACATAATATGCACAAGCTGCGCGAACAAATCCGCAAGGTCGCACGCAGTGATGCCCCGGTCTATATCAGTGGTGAATCGGGTTCCGGCAAGGAGCTGGCCGCTCGCGCTATCCACAGCCAGGGGGCTCGTGCAGATAAACCTTTTGTGCCCATCAATTGTGGCGCCATCCCCGCAGAGCTCATGGAAAGTGAATTTTTCGGGCACAAAAAAGGCAGTTTTACCGGCGCACACAAAGATCAAGCCGGCTTACTACAAAGTGCCCAGGGCGGCACCCTGTTTCTCGACGAAGTGGCCGACCTGCCTCTCGATATGCAGGTAAAACTCTTACGTGCCATACAAGAAAAACGAATTCGGCCTATCGGCGCAAGCCAGGAGATACCCATTGATGTGCGTATTCTTAGTGCAACGCACAAAGATCTGGCCAAGGAAGTCCATGAAGGCCGCTTTCGCAGCGACCTCTACTACCGCATCAATGTCATCGAAATCTCAACGCCGCCCCTGCGCGAGCGCAGCGAAGACATCCCCCTGCTGATCAATGCGATTATGCAACGCATAGCTAATAACTCAGGCGTCACACCACCCAAAATATCCACAGATGCCCAGGCAGCTCTGCAAAACTATCCTTTCCCCGGTAATGTGCGTCAACTAGAAAATATCCTGGAGCGCGCTTTCACTCTGTGCGATCAACAGGAAATTTGTTGTGAAGACCTTTTGCTGGAAAGAGATGAACAACAGCAGGATAGACAGGCTTTAGCCACCACGGCAATAACGGATCCCTTATCACAAAACCAGCTAGAAGATACCAACCGCTTTGATCCCAGCCAGTACAACTCCCTGGATGCGTTTCTACAGGATATCGAAAAAGAGGCAATAGAAAGCGCCCTCACCAAAACCCGCTGGAACCGCACCGCTGCGGCTCAAAAACTGGGGATTAGCTTTCGTTCTCTGCGTTACCGATTGAAAAAATTGGGGCTGGAGACCTAATAAAACGATCGTACCGTAATCGCCCGTGATTGGCTTTTAGAAGGGTAGCAGTATGCTAGTGCAAACTCACAACCGAGGAGTTTGCACCGTGAAGAGAGTAACGGGATTTACCCTCATAGAGTTACTGATCAGCATCACTATACTGGCGCTTGTTATCACACTAGCGCTCCCCTCTTTTATTGATTTTATAAAGCGTTATCAAAGTAAAGTGAAGCAACAAGAATTGTTTGGACTGCTAATGTTGATGCGTACTAAAGCGTATAATGAAAACCTTCATTACACTTTGTGCCCGCAAGGGCAGAATGACGTTTGTGCCGACAACTGGTCTAGAGGTGCCCTATTATTCGCAGATATGGATAAAGATGGTGAGTTAGATTCTGGTGAAAGAATTGAGCGAAAACTAGAAAGCTTAAAGAGTAATGCCTCTCTTAGGTGGATGGCATTTAACAATAAGGGCTCTATTACATTTAAGCCAGATGGGAAAACTCCATCCCAAAGTGGCAATTTTTCCTATTGCCCCGCGACAGGCGAGGCAAAATATGGCTGGATAATAATTCTTAATGCTATTGGACGCCCCTATTATGCAAAAGACAAAAATGGCAATGGAATTGTAGAAAATGGAAGTGGGGAAGATCTAGTTTGCCCAAAACACCAATCCAGCTAATCAACAACTTTTATTCCAGCACATATCTTTCGGGTCATCGATGCTACTATCATTATCGCGATCCCACCCACGAGCCCCACTTGAGCGAAGCTCCACTATGCCATTTCCGATCTGACTATTAATAGGCGTAGCTCTAAGAGTATAGGTAGCCTGAGTTGCAGCGGTAATCCTAAGGTTATATTTTTTTACTCCCCCATCCAGCGGAGAAGATGAAGGGAAAATATCTGGTATACCGGTATCTCCCCCTCCTGATGCCGCACCTTCATAGGTGCCATATTCAGTAAAATGTTTCTCCATTGCCTGGGCAAGCCCCATCAGGGCCCCTTGTGCATCTGCCCTGCTGGCAGTCCGCACATTTTCTTGATAAGCAGGCCAGGCGATTCCGGCTAGGATACCGACAATTGCGACAGCAATCATCAATTCAATAAGAGTAAAACCGATTTGTTTTTTCATATATTCAAGGTACAAAAAATTTTATAGGCAACTGCCCAGCGAAGCTGGGCAGAAATAGAATCTAACAAAGTTAAAAGGGCGTTATTTCTTCCCAGGATAAGCGTCCAATTCGGCCCCCACCATAAGTTTTCACTTCTCGCTGATCAACTCCTCCGGCACTGTTTCCTGTTAATTGGCTCTTATTACCAGTTTTGGAATTATCTATAAACCCGGACTCATTGGGACTACTACTGGCCATATACTCTCCTACATAACCATAGTCGTCACTATCAATTGTGCCGCTGCCGTCGCCATCAAAAACTTCTTTCTCTGGAGCTACTCCACTCCAGATATCAACAGACATCAACCAACCACTACCACCTGCTGAACACACCTGCCCACTGGGAATCATTGTATTGAAGAAAAGAACATAGCCCTGAACGGATGGCCGAGTAATGACTCGCTCTCCTCCATTAACATTATCGCCTTCCTGTAGTGGAATATACCAACCGAACTTGGTGGTCCAATCTACCTCGACAGACTTATCATCAATTTTGCGACGAAGGGAGCCATCTGAAAGCGTTTCCGTGACTAATGATCGCTTTTCAAGATTTTCTTTTACTAAACCATAGGTTCCATTATCCGACACCGCATAAAAACCACCCTCATCTGTATCCGCCGTATCTGTATCAACCAGATACTGACCAGTACCGAAAGAAACCAACAAGCCTGGAGATTCATTATCTTTTATATTTCGAACAACCAAGGGTGGCGCAGTTATTGCCTCCCCGGCAGCAGTAAATAAAGGTTCAGCGAAACCTGTTGTACTATTCTTTTCTACCGACCACATGCTCGAATTAGTATTAGAGACATCAAAAGCCCACATATTACCCTGGAGATCCCCTGCATAGATCCTATCAATAATACCATCCAAATCAGAGTCAATGATTGCTGGGGTAGACATACCATTCTGATTGGAAGCACTTCCTTTCCCCGTTGACAAATAAGTATACTTACTGGTTGAAGCATCGGAACCATCTAGATAAACAATAAATATACCCGCGTCACCAGTCTTACTGTTATAACCATTACCAAAAATCGCTGCCCATTCATTATTAGCCATACGTCCTATTTGTGGTCGACTAAAACTATAGCCCTGATTTTCATTGTCTTTATCTGAGAATTCCCACATCACAATGCTTTCGGCATTTTCTTCACTAAAGGTTTCAGGGTCTGTAATATTCAGAGCGTAATAACCCTTTCCTCCTGCGTTTAACCCACCTACCAAAACGGTTTTCCAACTTTCATCAATATAAGCATCAGAAACCGTTGGCGTACCATCAACATAAAATTTATGATCGTAGTATTGAGAGCTTAGAGGATGCAATCCCTCGTCGTAGACTTCACTAAGCAGGATAGATGGTGAATAGGCTATCAACTCCCCTCCCGCATTGGATGAGTTCGCTACGTCTATAGCGGCATTAAAGCCATGCAGAAATCCATCATTAGCACCGACATAGACTACTGGAGTTCGATTTTTCTTTTCAACCTGAAATGCGGCATAAGATTCACTTTCGGAGAAAGACGCATCAGCCCAGCCGGCATTCGGTGCACCCACGTAAGCCGGTGTGGAATTCACTATATCCCCTAAGCGACTTTCACGCTCCCGAAACTCACCTTCCTCATTGCCCTCATTAGAGCGATCGCCACGTAAAAAATCAATTCGATCCGATACTCTCCCATCATCTACGGCATTTGTGATATAACTATAAAATGTAAGATCCTTGGTATGATCAGAATCCGTTGTTCCCACCTCCGCAGCAGTAAAAGGGACTCCCTTATTATCCTTATAAGTAAGCATTACTCTGGTATCAACATCTGCAACACCATCAAGAATTGAAGCTGCCTGCCAGGTAGGAGAGGGGGCAAGTTTTCCTGAAGAGTCTAACGACCAGGCTGATAAATTTCCGTTCCATTTTCCACTATGAAACTCAGCCGCGAAAATTGCCGAGCCACTGTCCAACACGGTTGAGTTAAAAGCAACCGAACTTGAACTACCGGTAACAGCCTGAACTTCTTTAAAAATTTTATTAAAAGTTAGCTGTAGCTGTGACGCATTATCTGCAGAGTAGACACCACCCCCTCCTAGGTGAGCAGCATTTTTCATTACTTTAGAATTAGACAGTCCCTGATTTGCAAAACCAATCAAGTAGCTAGTTATATTATTAATGGCCGGGGTATTATCTGGGTTTTTAAGATCTGGGCGCAAATCAATATCATATAACGCCTTTATCACATCATCCATTTTATCATTAGTACAGCCGCCAGGATTTAAACTACAACTACCTGTATCGAAGTTATATAAAATATTGCTTACACTATTATCCTTAGTGGGTGCGCCATCAGTTAAAGCTACCATAAAACTCTTCTGGCAATAATATTGAATGGCGCCACCAGAAGCAGTGGCATCTGGTTTACTTACCTTTCCCCAATCCAGAATGGTAGATTCTTTACTACCACTTGAGTAACCAGCAAAAATTTTCGAACCCGAATCCTGCTCACTATCCCCATTACTATCTTTATAATTAAGTTGCTGACCTTCATATCCAGTAATAAAATAACGGCCAACACCAGCAAATGATTCGGCTAGAGGAGTATTCCCCTCCGCACCAACTTCATCGATCACATTAAGAATAGATGAACGGTTATCACTCGTAAGGCTAGTTAAACCTTGCAACATTCTTCCGCCATCATTTCCATTAAACTGCATCAATCCAATGCGAACATCTTCAAGCTGAGAAACTAAATCTTTTGCTGCAGACTTCATTACATCCGTTCTGCGAATATCCACTTTTGACCTTTTCGGGCTTCCATCCTCATCCAGAAATTTATCTGCCACATAGGATCCCAAACTTGTCTCTTCTGAAAAATACCAATTAAGAAAGTCTCCCATAACTTCGGCTTCATAATTATTGCTATCATTGGTGTAAAAATAAGCACCGTTACTCGCATTAGTATTAGCATAAAGCCTAGCTCTGTACTTCTCTTTGTCGTCAAAGCAATTTGATGTTGCATTCCATGTTTTCCATGAAGAACCACCATCCACAGAAAATATAACCGATCCATTACTAGTACTTACAGCAAAGCGTACATCAAGCCCTTGATCTGATAGCGGAGAAGAGCAACTGGGCTTATCAATAGCATCCGTATCATATTCAGAGGGTGGGTAAATTATCTTTTGCATAGATCCAGAAGAATCTAATAAAAACATAATATTCGGCTCAGCTGAGCCGCGAGAATAGAGCGGCACATCCGATAAATTACCTGGCGCAGCAGAATTTTCAGAGGATATCAGTAATAACAAAGCGATGCTCAATGGACGCAAAATTACTGTTTGCTTATATTGTTTTTTTAACTTCATAACACCACCCCTTAGAATTCCTTACCATACAGAGTCACAACAATTCTCTCCGTACCACTAACACTGACACCACGACTCACAATTTTAAACACGTAGACCGTAGTATCATCCCCCCCAGTACTCCCTGAACTCAAATCCACGTCATCAACATTAGATTCACCTGCCGCCAACCCAAAACGTTCGATATACATACGCCCAGATATTTTATTGCCTGCAGGATCCAGCATGGAGACTTGCTCAGAAGTTGAATTAGTATCTTTCCAGGTGTCCTCAGAAAAAATATCCTCAGGTCCCTCCCCTTCATTATGCTGCCAATTTGCCGAACCAAAATCACTGATTTTAACCAAGCTTTCTATTTTTTTTTCCCCAAGCCTGGCCACAGATTCTGCCACTTCCAAAGCAACCTTAGCGTCCCTCGAAGCAGAGGTCATACGTTCACTCATCAAAACACTACGGGCACCTGAAATACCTATGAGAGTTAAAACCAAAAGAATAATCAGGCTAACCATCAATACGGCACCCTGCTCCTTTTTCAAACATCTCATTACATACTCCCCCTATTGCGCACCTTAATAGTGGCTACATATAACTTTCTCAATTTACCATCTGCATCCGGCTCATAGGATGTGCCATCCAAGCGCGTGATAGTTTGGCTATTTGCACCAGAATCACTATCACTCGAGATTACGAGCTCTATTTTTACTGCAACCACCTTAGCCATAGCGTCATCAGCGCCAGCTGTTTGCCATTTATCAACTATTCCACTGTCTGTAGTATCCAAACCATAAGTTACCTGCATGTCTTCCACTCCAGGAACAAGCTCCTGAAGCTTACCTTCATGCTCCTGGACGAATAAAGATTTACTACCCGGCGCCCCTTCGGAAATAAAAAACGTTCTTTGGTAGGGCGTCAATATTTTTGAATCCGCACCATATTTTTTATCCAGACCAAAAGTGTCACTTTCATTCTCAATCCAGCCTTCAGCAATTTGACCTTTTTCATACTTCAGTTTTTTATTTTTAGACGTTCCATCAACAGTAATCCCGGTTACCGTAAAGGCGCTCCCAGACAGACAATTCGACACCAGCACAATATCACCAGCTTCAATGGGACAATTTTCTGTCACAATTACATCACTATCACTCACGCCATTCAGCATTTTCCCTTTGCCTCCACAGGCATCTTCTGCGCCACTGAGAATGAGCACATCGGTACCAAGTGCCACTTCCTTTTCCCCGACTTTTTTTGTGCTGGAGGCACTCTCCACCCCAAGAATACCGTTAGAACCTATATTCTTAAGAAATTCATCATCAGTTTTTAGCAGCTTTCCTATATCATCCTTTTCTGCACAGCCCCAAAAACCGGCTTGTCGAACTTCTCTACCAAACATATCTACCGCAAAACGCCCGCTCTCCTGCACCCTGGCGAATCCATTCTGCATCTTCAAGGTGTCACTATTACTTTGAAATATCTGCAGCACACCAAGTAACAAAAGAGAACTTAATAGAATACCAATCATCAACTCAATTAATGAAAGGCCGCGCTGTAAAGATAAATAAATCATAATCTATAACTCCACGCTCATCTCAAAGGTAGCGTCATCCAGATTTCCAGAACTACCACCATAACTCTTCCCAGTATGCTGTTCTTTCCAAGTAATCGTGACTTTAACCTCTCCAGCATCACTCTTGATACTCCCTGTAGCGGAAGGAAAATTACTTGAAAGTAAGTTTTCCCACTCATAAATATCAAGGTCTGATAGCTCTGAAGGTGTACATTTGCTACTGCAATCTGGAGTTAAACTATTATTATCTGTGGACGGCGCTCCCCCGGAAATATCATCGTCTTCTCCAGCAAGATCTACACTCAATCCATGATTACCATCATAGTCTCCTGACTTAAAACCAACTGGATTGGCTCTCATTCGCTCAATAATTTCCTGTGCGGCAAGCGCTGCCATATAGCGATGGTGCGAACCATTACCATTCTTCAGGCTCATCATTTGTGTGGCCGCCAAACCTAGTAATCCAATTGCCAAAACCAGAATAGAAACTAAAATTTCTATTAGGGTTGCTCCACGCTGATCAAACACTAGGTATTCCTCCACCACTATTGCAGGTAATGTTTTTTGTTAACCTAAGAGCCCCAGAGGCCAGTAACTCCAACTTACGCCCATAATCCCCCTGTCGACTATCACATAGCCCTAACACCAAGGTTCCATCCAGGCTTCTCTCCCCCCGAGCATTAAAAGAAAAGTCGATATTTGATTTTGAGGCATCGTCCACTGTTAC
Source organism: Microbulbifer echini (assembly GCF_041447225.1). Lineage (NCBI taxonomy): Bacteria > Pseudomonadati > Pseudomonadota > Gammaproteobacteria > Cellvibrionales > Microbulbiferaceae > Microbulbifer > Microbulbifer echini. The sequence continues at coordinate 31,361 of NZ_JBGMEL010000015.1, forward strand.
TGACAGATCAAGACCACCAAGGTTGACACTCAAAACACGCAGTTCAATATCGTCATCGCCAAAATCTCCGCTACCATCATCAATCCATACTCGGAGCCCCTTACCAATATCACCATCGACGGCGCTCACTCGAACGTCTCCTTTACGGCGCACGGCTTCAGATCGCGCAAACTGTAAAGTACTATTCAAATCATTAGTCATAGTTGACATACGATTGTTTTCTATTAATGTGCTAAAAGATGGAACTGCTAGCGCAGTTACAATCCCCAGCACAGTGATTACCACCATCAACTCAATTAAAGTAAACCCGTTAGTACGTCCAAGCTTATTCATACCGCTTTACTCAAAATTTAGAAAACTATAAAACTGTCAGGCCCTAAACCCATACCCATATATCAATGCAACGTACAATTAAACTGTCTTGTATTTGACATGCTTTGAAGTTTGGTGTCGATTCTAAGGTACTCCGACTAAAAGACGCGCACCGGTTAATCAGGTCTTCGCTTTAACTTACATTTCTATATATATCGTATATATACCAGTTAATGACGCCATTAAAAGTGAAGATGTCGATGTTTGAGGCCACTACTGACAAGCGGTTACACAGAGGCGATGGGCGGGAGTAAAACTAAAGAGAAAGTGAGGGAGAGGGTTGAGATCAAAAAACAGTAACAAGAAGGAGCGGCGCCTTAGCGCAACTCCTTAGGCAGAGAAAAACGGATATTTTCCTCTCGCCCATCCATCTCCTTCGGCAAGCTGGCACCGAGCTGTTGCAGCTTGGTAATCACTTCCTGTACCAGCACTTCCGGTGCCGAGGCGCCGGCGGTGATGCCGATGGAGCTTTTACCGGTGAGCCAGCCGGCATCGATATCGGCGGCACCGTCGATCAATTTGGCATCGGCGCCACAGCGCTCGGCCAATTCGCGTAGACGGTTGGAGTTGGAGCTGTTGGGGCTGCCCACCACCAGTACCAAGTCACTCTCCAGGGCGAGCTGGCGAACTGCATCCTGGCGGTTTTGGGTGGCGTAGCAAATATCGTCCTTGCGTGGACCGCGGATATTGGGGAAGCGCTGGCGCAGCGCGTCGATCACACGCGCGGTGTCGTCCATCGAAAGCGTGGTCTGGGTGACATAGGCGAGATTGTTCACGTCTTTCACCTGCAGCTTGGCCACATCGTCTTCGTCCTCGACCAAATAGATAGCGCCGCCGACGGAGCCGTCATACTGGCCCATAGTACCCTCCACCTCCGGGTGCCCGGCGTGGCCAATCAATATGCACTCGGCGCCATCACTGCTGAACTTGCTAACCTCGATATGCACCTTGGTAACCAGAGGACAGGTGGCGTCAAACACACGCAGATGGCGATCTTCTGCTTGCCGCTGTACGGCCTTGGAAACGCCGTGTGCACTGAAAATAACGATAACGTCATCGGGCACCTCCTCCAGCTCATCCACGAACACAGCGCCGCGTTCGCGCAGGCTCTCCACCACAAACTTATTGTGCACCACCTCGTGGCGCACATAGATCGGTGCGCCAAAGACATCCAGGGCGCGGTTGACGATATCGATCGCGCGATCGACACCGGCACAGAAGCCGCGGGGATTAGCCAGTCGGATTTGCATCTTTACTTCAACACTCTCTCGGTTATCTGCTCAATGTGTGAAAACGCCGATTCTATTGAATCGAATCCACCGCGATAATTTTTACGTGGAAGCTCAGTGTCTGACCCGCCAGAGGGTGATTAAAGTCGACAGTCACTTGGTCATCCTCAATCTCGCGGATCACTCCGGGCAGCTCACCGCCGCCATTGTCGAAGGACACGACCAAGCCCGGCTCCAATTCAATATCCGGAGAGAAGCTGTCGCGGCGAACTTTCTGCATATTAGAAGGATTGCGCTGGCCAAAACCCAGTTCAGGGGGAATTTCAATTTCCGCCTCGTCGCCAGCCTTGAGGCCAAACAGGGCTTTCTCAAAACCCGGTAAAAGACTGCCATCACCCACACTAAACGAGGCGGGATCACCTTTGAAGGTGGAGTCCACTTCGGTACCATCATCCATCTTCAGGCTGAAGTGCAAGGTTACGCGACTGTGCTCGCCGATAACGCCATTACTCATAATTCGTTAAACTTCCGCGTTATTTTTTGTCTTGTCGCCGTCTTTTTCCGCAAAAAAAAGCAACTCTATAACCAGCATGGCCGCGCCGATACTGATACCCATGTCCGCCACATTAAATACTGGGAAGTGCCAGCTACCGTAGTACACGGAAATAAAATCCCGTACATAGCCCAGCAGGATACGATCCCACAGGTTGCCGAGGGCACCACCCAGGATCAGGGCCAGAGCACAAGGCTCCCAACGCTTCAACGACGGCAAACGCCACAACCAAATGGTGACGACAATACTAAAGCCCAGGGCGATCACACCGAAAAACCAACGCTGCCAGCCACCGGCATCGGCCAGAAAGCTAAAAGCGGCGCCGTAATTTTCCGCATAGGTGAACTGGAGAAACCCCGGAATAATTTGCATCGCCGGGCCACGCATAAACTCGTCCACGGCCCACACTTTAGTGGCGACATCCAGGCCCACAACCACTAGAGCGAGCCAGTACCAGCGCCAGGGGTGGCCGAGTAACAGGTTGGACTTAGGCATAGTGCCTCACCTCGCCTGCACCGGTCACATTCTCGACGCAGCGGCCGCAAATATCCGGGTAATCATTGTTTTCTCCCACATCGGCGCGGTAGTGCCAACAGCGGGCGCACTTGGGATGATCCACCTTGCTCACACCAATTTTTAATCCTTCCAACTCGGTACTTTCGGCACCAGCCGCATCACTTAAAGGTTGTACAGAGGTCGAAGAGCAAATCAGTACAAAACGCAACTCATTCTCCAACTCCAGTAATTTCTCACGCAGATCATCATTGGCGTAAAGGGTTACCGCCGCCTGCAGGGATCCACCGATCACACCGGCTGCGCGCTGTTCCTCCAGAACCTTGTTCACTGCGGTTTTCACCTCAGCAATCACGGCCCAATACTCAGCACCCTTGACGGATTCTACGGGTAGCCTGGGCAGTGGATACCACTCGGCAATAAAAACACTATCGGCATTGTTACCCGGAATAAATTGCCACAGTTCCTCGGCCGTAAAGCTCAGGATCGGCGCTATCCAGCGCACAAACGCCTGCACAATATGGTAGAGCGCACTCTGCGCCGAGCGGCGCGCGACGCTGTCATCCTTGGTGGTGTACTGGCGGTCTTTGATGATGTCCAGATAGAAGCCACCCATTTCCACTACGCAGAAGTTATGCAGCTTCTGGTAAATCTGGTGAAATTGATAGCTGTCGTAGGCGGCCAGAATCTCGTCTTGCAAACGCGCCGCCTTATCCAGCGCCCAACGATCCAGCGCCAGTAATTCATTCTCTGGCAAGAGGTCTTGCTCAGGATCAAAACCGGCCAGATTGGACAAGAAGAAGCGTGCCGTATTGCGCAAGCGGCGATAGGAATCCGCGGTGCGCTTGAGGATCTCATCGGAGACCGCCATTTCACCGCTAAAATCGGTGGCTGACACCCACAGGCGCAGCACATCCGCGCCCAGCTTGTTAATCACGTCCAGGGGCGCCACGGTATTACCGATGGACTTTGACATCTTACGGCCCTGGGCATCCACGGTGAAACCGTGGGTTAGTACCTGCTTATAGGGCGCGCAATGATTGATGGCGATGGAGGTTTTTAGGGAGGACTGGAACCAGCCGCGGTGCTGGTCGGAACCCTCCAAATATAAATCTGCGGGGAAGCGCAACCCTTTGCGGCGCTCCAGTACGGCGTAATGAGTCACACCGGAATCGAACCAGACATCGAGGGTATCGGTAACTTTTTCATACTGTTCGGCCTCATCCCCGAGTAGTTCGCGGGCGTCCAGGTCAAACCAGACGTCGATACCTTTCTCGTCGACCATGGCGGCCACTTTATCCATCAGCGCCGGTGTATCTGGGTGCAGTTCGTGGGTTTCCTTATGCATAAATAGAGCGATGGGCACGCCCCAAGTACGCTGGCGGGAGATACACCAGTCCGGGCTGCCATTGAGCATCGAGTCGATACGGGCCTTGCCCCAGCCGGGAATCCACAACACGTTATCGGCGGCTTTCTGCGCCTGCTCCAGCAGGTCATTTTGTTGCATGCTGATAAACCACTGCGGAGTCGCGCGGTAGATCAATGGCGTCTTGGTCCGCCAGCAGTGGGGGTAGCTGTGCTCCAGCTTGCCCTTGTGTAGCAGTACGCCGCGCTCCTCAAGCAGCGCGACAATCTTGTCGTCCACTTTGTACACGTGTTCGCCGGCAAACAGCGGCACGCTGTCGCGATAAACACCGTTGTTATCAATGTAGTTGAGGGTTTCGATACCGTAACGCTTGCCAACTTGGAAGTCGTCGGGGCCGTGGTCGGGCGCAGTATGGACACAACCGGTACCGGCATCGGTGGTAACATGATCGCCGAGGACAATGGGCAGCATCTTGTCGTAGAAAGGATGATGCACCTTTAAATGTTCCAGGGCGACGCCGCGAATACGGCCCACTACTTCCCCAGCAAAACCCGCACGCGCCAATACTGCCTCCTTGAGCGCCTCCGCGACCAGAAGGCGGCGATTGCCCGCCTGCACAACCACATATTCCAGATCAGCATTGACTGAAACCGCCTGGCTCGAAGGCAGGGTCCAGGGCGTTGTGGTCCAGATCACAACCGACAGCGGACCCTCACCGGCGTGCCCACCGGCCGCATCTGCAATCGCCAGGTCCGCCTCTTCACTCGCTGGGTAGCAGACGTCGATGGAGTAGGACACCTTGTCCTGGTATTCCACTTCCGCTTCCGCCAGGGCGGAGCCGCCCACCACACTCCAGTACACCGGCTTGAACCCGCGCGCCAGGTGGCCGTTTTTCACTACACTGCCGAGGGCGCGAATAATGTCACCCTCGAACTGATAATCCATAGTGCGATAGGGATTATCCCACTCACCAAAAACCCCCAGGCGGACAAAGTCTTTCTTCTGCCCTTCCACCTGCTTAGCGGCATATTCCCGACACTTCTGGCGGAAGGTTTTGTGGTCCACCTTAGTGCCGGCTTTGCCGATTTTTTTCTCTACTCGGTGTTCAATAGGTAGACCGTGGCAATCCCAACCGGGCACATAGGGGGCATCGAAACCGCTCAGGGTTTTCGACTTGATAATGATGTCTTTGAGAATTTTATTAACTGAGTGACCAATGTGAATATCGCCATTCGCATAGGGAGGGCCGTCGTGCAGGATAAATTGCTCGCGCCCAGCGCGCGCCTCGCGAATTTTTTCGTAGAGCTTATTGTCCTGCCATTTTTTTAGAATTGCCGGCTCACGCTGTGGCAAATTACCACGCATGGGGAAGTCGGTCTCAGGCAGATTCAGGGTCGCTTTATAATCAGTCATTGGATGTCTACTTCAGCTCTAGTAGAAAAATAAATTAGGTCGTCTCAGTCTATTGGTGTGGCCGGGGGTTTTGCACAAACCACCGCCGGGCATTATCGATATCCTCAGCGATGCGGGCCTTAAGAATATCCAGCGAGGCGAACTTCTCCTCGTTGCGCAATTGATGGCAAAACTCCACGGCGAGCTCGCGCCCATACAAGTTGCCATCAAAATCAAACAGGTTGACCTCCAAAAGGGGCCGCGCACCCTCGCCTTCCACGGTTGGGCGGAATCCCACATTGGCCACGCCGTCCAATTCCCGGCGCCCCTTCGCGAGCTCAGTACCATCGGTGGCGGTGGTGCGCACCGTATAAACACCCACCAGCGGAGAACGGTAGCGGTGCAGGCGCACATTGGCGGTGGGTGCGCCCAGTTGACGGCCAAGGGCGCGTCCCGGCGCAACCCTGCCCGTAATTTGGTAGGGGCGGCCCAATAGTGCTTCGGCCAAATCAAAGTCACCGCTCTGCAGTGCCTCGCGGATACGGGTACTGCTCACCCTGGCACCGCCCACTTGAAGAGTCGCCGTATCTTCCACGGTAAAGCCACTCTGAGCGCCGATCTCCCGAAGGAGGCCGAAATCTCCACTGCGATCACAGCCAAAGCGAAAATCATCGCCCACCACCAGGTGGCGGATCCCCAGGCCATCGAGCAGTATCCTTTGGATAAAAGCCTCGGCACTGAGGCCGCGCAGGGTCTCGTTAAACTGCAGACACAAAACCCGCTCCACACCCGCGTTAAAAAGGGCCATTACCTTTTCTTTGAAACGCATCAGCCGTGCGGGTGCTTTCTCGGCAGAAAAAAATTCGTGGGGCTGGGGCTCAAAAATAATGGCCACCGAGGGCAGGCTCTGCTCCAACGCGCACTGTTGTAACTGAGCAATAATCGCCTGGTGACCGAGGTGGACACCATCGAACGAGCCGATCGTCGCCACGCATCCCCGGTGGCGGGGGCGCAGGTTATGCAACCCGCGAATTAGTTCGCGTTCCTGGGCCAAAACGATCTTCCCATCCTCATAAAATCGAGCCGCACAGTATAGCGGATTCCCACAGAGCGAACAGAGGCTACTGCCTGCAATCGAGAAACGCCAATCCGAGGCCTATTCAACATTAACTAGTCGCGCGGAAGTGGCGCGGTCGCAGTCCCATTACAAATAAGACCGAGAGGTAAGTCAGGCCCCCTGCCACCACCAACACCCCCATACGCCAGGCGCGTTCAAACCAGCTCCAAATAGCCCAGTCACCCCAAAAATGGAGAACCCCCACCAATACGCCCATCATGGCTAAATTGGCTACCGCCAGCCGCAGCAGGTAGCGTCCCCAGCCCGCCTCGGGCACGAACACATCATCCCGACGCAACCCCTTGTACAGCAACCAGGCATTGATCGCCGCCTGACAGGCAGTCGCCAGTGCCAATCCCATATGGCCGAGCTGCAGGTAGTAATTCAGGGGGATCACAAAGAGCAGACTCAATACCATTTTGGCGGAAATCGCAATCAGCCCGAATCTCACCGGCGTATAAGTATCCTGACGCGCGAAATAGCCCGGTGCGAGTACCTTGATCAGCATAAAAGCCAACAACCCCAGGGCGTAGGCCCGCAGGGACCAGGCGGCCATCTGCATGTCCCGCGGCTGCATCTGTCCGTACTGGAAGAGTGTGGTCAGCAGAGGCTCCGCCAACACAACTAGGGCCACCGACGCCGGCAGAGAGACAAGTGTAACGCTGCGCAGCGCCCAATCGAGGGTGTGACGGAAGCGGCGCGGGTCGCCATCGCTGTGCTGGCGGGACAGACTCGGCAATATTACCGTGGCCACCGCCACCCCAAAGACCCCCAGGGGTAACTCGGTCAGACGATCGGAAAAATACAGCCAGGAGACGCTGCCACTGGGCAGAAATGAAGCCAGCAGTGTATCCAGTACCAGGCTGATCTGGGTAACGGATACCCCAAAAATCGCCGGCGCCATCAGTCGCAGTATCTTGCGCACACCAGGGTCGCTCCAGTCCCATTTGGGCTTTGGCAGCAGGCCCTCGCGGGCGAGAAAAGGCAGCTGGAACAGCAATTGCATTACACCGGCTACAAGCACCCCCCAGGCCAGGGCCAGTATCTCAGGGTCAAACCAAGCTGTACCTACAGTTGCCGCCCCGATCAATACCAGATTCAACATGATTGGGGTCAGCGCCGGTATGGCAAAGCGATCAAAACTGTTGAGGATCGCTCCGGTAAACCCCGCCAGGGAGATCAACATCAAGTAGGGGAAGGTAATTTGTAACATACCCGCGGCAAGATCGAACTTCTCCCGCTCACTGCCGTCCCACCACCAGCCAAACGCAAAAATGCCCGTCACCAGCGGGGCGCACACTACGCCAAACAGTGTCACCAGTAACAGGACACCGCCGAGTGCACCCGCTACCCGGTCGTTCAATTGCCGCGCTGCGGCAATACCGCCCTTTTGGCGGTATTCCGCCAGAACTGGCACAAACGCCTGAGCGAAAGCGCCCTCGGCAAATAAGCGGCGGAAAAAATTGGGGATTTTGAAAGCGACAAAAAAGGCATCGGCGGCGTCTCCAGCCCCGGCAAAACGGGCCAGAGCCATATCCCGGACCAAGCCGGCCACCCGTGACAACATGGTCGCAGCCCCCACCACCGAGCTGCCGCGCAAGAGTCTGGGCGCACCGGATTTCTCGGCGGGTTGTTCTTGGGTAGGGGGTGACTGGGACAACGCTATGACTCCTGGATTTGGTCGAGACCTGCTGGCCGGCAAGTCTACCGCAATTCCGCAGAAACCATGGAGAGGCGAGTAGCAGCCCCCCCTACGACCTGGAGTCCGCGAGCCTATACTAGCTGTGAGCTAGTTACGCGTCCCACGGAGTCGGTGGCGCGGGGAGATGACAGGATGACCATTAACGCTTTGATTATTGCCCTGGTACTGGCGATCGTGCTCTACATCGCGATAATGCGCGGCCCCCGCCCCCAGCGAGTCCGTGTCCGTGTAGTGTCACCCCGCGACCGGCACTACCGCCGCCTGACTTAACAGGCGCCCGACCGGTTGCCACATTTCGCCACAATTGCGCGGAAGTTTGCCATCACTGCGCCATACCAGTGCCGCCTTGGAGCCTTTAAATAACACTCAAACGGGCCGAACACATCGGCCCCGACGAGCAAAACAAAGCCTCCAAGGAGAGTAGCAATGAAAAAAGCATTGATGGTTGCAGCCCTGACTTCTCTGATCGCCTCTGGTACTCAGGCGAATGAGATCAACGAATCAAATCTGACCCAGGCCAAGCAGGCCACGGTCTTTACCACAGCCGCCATCGCCGGTGCCGCTGTGGGTGGTCCGGTCGGGTTTATCGCCGGCGCACTCGGTGGAGCCTGGCTCGGCGAGCAGGTCAAGCAAGCAGAAGAGGCAGATATGCTGGCAACACAACTGACAGAGAGCCGTGCAGAGCTCAGCAACCTGGCACAGCAACTTGATGCGGCTCAGCTGTCCGCGAACGATGCCAGCCAAGTGGCTCTGGATTCACTGCAATTTCAGATGCTGTTCACCACCGGAGAAGATGAACTTCAAACGACCCAGCTGCAGCAGCTAGACGCCATGGCGGACTTCCTGAAGCGCCATCCACACCTGCAAATCCACCTGGAAGGACACGCCGATCCGCGCGGCAGCGATGGTTACAACAATGTACTTTCAGACCAACGTGCATTGAGTGTCGAACAGGCGCTGGTATCCCTGGGGATCGACAGCTCCCGCATCAGCCGCCGCGCAATGGGCTCCACTTTCTCCCAGGCCCCCCGCGGAGATGTTGACGCCTACGCGATGGAGCGCCGGGTGAATATTCGCTTCTCCCTGCCGGAATCCATGGCCGGGCACTTTTAAACACGAGAAAATGGCCGGGAGGACTGCAAATCCTCTCGGCTGGCGCAAGGCGACTTCAAATCGCTGATGTGCCTATGTGCGGATTACCGATCCGACACCCACTCTCCCCCGGTAAAGAAACCCTGTTGTGCTTGCGGGCCATCTGTGCCCGCCTTTTTGCCAATACACTACCATTTCGTGCATGATTCTCCGCCACCAAAGGAAGCAGCCGGAATCAGCCATGAGTGCCACCATTGCCATTGTCGAAGACGAGCGCGCGATCGCCGAGAATTATCGCGATGCATTGCGCCGCAGCGGCTATCGGGTCGACCTCTACAGTGCAAGGATTGAGGCGATGGAAGGCTTTCGCCAGCGCCTACCTGACCTCGCGGTTATCGACGTCGGTCTCGGCAGTGAAATCGAGGGTGGTTTTGAATTGTGCAGGGAATTGCGTGCCATGGCCCCCAGCCTGCCAATCCTGTTCCTCACCGCGAGGGATTCCGAGCTGGACATTATTTCCGGTCTGCGTCTCGGCGCCGACGACTACCTCACCAAGGATATCTCCCTGCCCCACATGCAGGCGCGTATCAATGCCCTGCTGCGCCGGGTTAGCGTACTGCGCAACCAGGACGACGCCGGTGAGTGCCTCGCCCAGGGCAAGCTGGAGCTGGATATCTCCAGACTGCACTGCCATTGGGACGGAAAGTCCGTAGACCTGACTGTGACTGAATTTTGGATCGTTCACGCCCTGGCCAAAAGACCCGGACACGTCAAGTCTCGCACTCAGCTGATGGAGGCCGCGCGGGTAGTTTTGGACGACAACACTATTACTTCCCACGTCAAACGCATCCGCCGCAAGTTCCAATCCCTGGATAGCGAATTCAATGCCATCGGTACGGCCTACGGTATGGGTTACCGCTGGCAACTGTGATTTTTCCTCAGCACTGCGGTTGTCTTACCGTATTTTGAGAACACCTTCATGAAACTTCGCCGCCAACTTCTGCTGGTGAGCCTTGTCGCTCTGGCCCTGCCCTGGGCCGGTTGCCAATACCTGCGCCAGGTAGATGCAGCGCTTGCCCAGGGACAACTGCAAGCATTGGAAGCCACCGCAGCCGCTATTGCCGCACGCCTCGCCAGCGCGCCCCAGCTGATCGCCCCAGACCCTATGCGCCACTCTCGTCCACCGGGAAGCCAGCTGTACCTAAACCCTCTCCCCCACTCCCCGGTGGTGGATGGCTACGGGGATGATTGGCGCCCATGGGCGTTGAAACCCCGGGAACTTCTCAATGAGCAACTCACGCCCCAGGCCCAGGTCACACTCGGCCAGTTTACAGACCAGGTATATCTGCTGCTAACCGTGCGCGATAAGACGCCCGCCTACCGGGACCCTCGCACTAAACTGCTCGCGGGTGGCGATACGGTTGAAATCTTTACCAGCGGACGCAATTACCTGCTGCCAGTGGCGAGCCAGGGGCCCGCCGACGCGCTGTGGCACAACCCCCGTGAAGGGCGTTACCAGCGCGAACTGCGCCTGCGAGGGCGCTGGACCACCTCCCACGAGGGCTATCAGCTGGAACTCGTCCTCCCCTACGCACTGACCAACGGTGCCCTTTCCATTCGCGTCCAGGACCGCACCAGCAGCGCAGGCACCCCACCAGTACACAGTGCCGGCACCCTCCCGGCCGATGGACAGCCTGGGCGCCTGGTAGCCCCCCTAAAGGACCTCCAAGCGGAACTCGACCATTTCGCCCAACCCGGCCTGCGCCTGGTGGTCGTGGACAGCGAGGGCTTCCTGCTCGCCAGCACTGGTCAACCGCAGATAATCCCCCCGGCCGAAGACGAGCCCCGACCGTGGCTGCGCAGCTGGGTCTACCGTAAACTTCTCTCTAGGGAGGCATTAACAGAATTACCCAAAAATGCGCTACCCCTCACCAGTGATATTGGCCGCGATCGCGCAGGGCAGTGGTTTAGCGGGCCATTCCTGTCCCGTATCGGCGCGGTCAGTGTGCCAGTAATCACACGCGCCGACGAAGTTATCGAAAGGCCGCTGCTGGGCCGGGTGCTGGTTCTTCAATCCGCAGAAGCTATGCAATCGGTCACTGAAGGCGCCGCACATCGGTTGTGGCTAATCAGCTGCGCGGCAGCGGCAACTGCGCTGCTGCTCTTGCTCGGCTATGCCAGCTGGCTATCGTGGCGCATTCGCAAACTGCATCGCGCCGCACGCAATGCCGTAGACAGCAGCGGCAAACTGCGCGGTAACTTTCCCCAATCCACCGCCGCAGATGAGCTGGGCGCCCTCAACCGCGCCTTTGCCAGCCTGCTGGGGGAGCTGGATCAGTACCACCAGTACCTGCGCACCCTCGCCAGCAAGTTGTCCCACGAACTGCGGACCCCTCTCGCGGTGATGCGCTCCTCCCTAGACAACCTCTCTGCCTGTGAGCTGGATGAAGCCACCCGCCGTTATACGGAGCGCGCCATGGACGGCGGTGCACGCCTGTCCGGAATTCTTAATAGCCTCGCCGCAGCCAGCAATCTCGAAGCCAGTATTCACCAGGCCGAGCGCGAATCCTTTGACCTCGCCGACCTCCTCGATGTCATGGTTCAGTGCTACAGCGATGCACACCCCCACCACCGCTTCCGATTGGACAAGCCCGACGGCGAGCTCCCCTGCCTCGGGGCTCCGGAACTACTGGCACAACTTTTAGATAAACTGGTGGACAACGCCTGCAGCTTCGCCCCGGAGGACAGCGAAATTCGCCTTACAGCCCGTATCGAGGGCGGTGACTACCTGATCAGCGTGAGTAACGAGGGCCCGCTTCTGCCGAGCAACTACGCCCACAAACTGTTCGACTCGCTCGTTTCTGTACGCAAGGACGGCGATAACGCCGGACACCTTGGCCTGGGCCTACATATTGCCAAGCTGATCGCGGATTTCCACAGGGGTCGCCTGAAGGCCTGCAACCGCGCAGATAACAGCGGTGTAGAGTTCACTTTGCAGCTACCAATCCAGTAACCACCCTCTCAGTTTGAGGCCCAAAGCACTGGGCATCCCCGCAGATGGTTGACAAACAACCAGCTGTGCGGATAATGTCGCGTCCCGATCGGGCCCCAGGGCCTGTTAGTTACAGATTTACAGATTCCAGACAGGAGCAACCGGTGGCCAACTCACCTCAAGCGAAGAAACGCGCGCGCCAGAACGACAAGCGCCGCATGCATAACGCCAGTCTGCGCTCCATGGTGCGCACCTACATCAAGAAGGTAGTTGCGGCCATCGATGCAGGCGATGCTGAAAAAGCAAAAACTGCATACGCAGAAGCGGTACCCGTTATCGACCGCATGGCAGACAAAGGCATTATTCACAAGAATAAAGCCGCTCGTCATAAGAGCCGCCTGAACGCTCAGGTTAAAGCTCTGGCCGCCTAATCTCTTAGGCAGCAGACACAAAAAAGCCCCGCCGTGCGGGGCTTTTTTTGTGTCTGCGATATGGACATGAACTCTAGAGCAAGATGAGGTTATCCCGGTGGATCAACTCATCATCATCGCGGTAACCAAGCAAATCAATAAAGCGCTCCGATGACTGACCGAGAATCCTTGCGCTTTCACTACTGTCATAGTTCACCAGACCACGGGCGATCTCCCGCCCCGCGCCATTGCGACAAGAAACTAAGTCTCCCCGGCGAAAACGCCCATCCACCGCCCTCACCCCTACCGATAACAGACTTTTACCTCCATCACGCAGAGCCAGCTCCGCGCCATCGTCAAGAATAAGGCTACCACGCACCTGCAACTGCCCAGCTAACCAGCGCTTGCGTGCTGCGAGAGGGTCCGCCTCGGGTAGCAGCAAAGTGCCAAGAGGCTCCCCCCGCCACACTCGCGTTATTACCCTCTCCCTAGCGCCACCGGCAATCAGGGTACAGGCTCCGGAGCGCGCCGCCAGTTGCGCTGCGCGTACTTTGGTGATCATACCGCCCCGCCCGAGCCCACTACGGGAATCCCCCGCCACCTCCAGTAATTTAGGGTCCAAAGCGGAAGCTTCGGAGATCAGCTCCGCATCGGGGTTATCGCAGGGGTCCTCACTAAAGAGCCCATCGGCATCGGTTAAAATAAGTAGAGCGTCCGCCCCCACAAGATTGGCCACCAATGCCGCCAGGGTGTCGTTATCCCCAAAGCGAATCTCATCAGTGACGACCGTATCGTTTTCGTTAACGATCGGTATGGCACCCAGGGAGAGCAGGGTCCGCAATGTACTGCGCGCATTGAGATAGCGAGTTCGATTGGAGAGATCGTCGTGGTCAAGTAGGATCTGCGCACTGCGAATATCAAATCGACCGAAGGCCTGCTCATAGACCTGCACCAGGTGGCTCTGCCCCACAGCGGCGGCGGCCTGCAGCTGGTGAATAGACTCCGGTCTGCGACTCCACCCCAGACGATCCATACCCGCAGCGACAGCGCCAGAGGAAACCAATACCACCTCTATGCCACGCTGGCGCAGTTCGGCAATCTGTTCGACCCAACCAGATATGGCCGCACCGTTAACACCGCGACCATTATCAGTGAGCAAAGCACTGCCAATCTTAACTACCCAGCGCCGACCTTTCGCCAGCCCTTCGCGGGACACCGATATGGAGCCCATACTCCCCCCTGGACATTGGCCCCTTGGGACCTGGTCAAATCATTATTTATTGCCGATAAAGCCCTGGGAGCCGACTAAAATTCAGCGCGGCGGCACAGGTATGCCGCCGGCAGGGAAGTGACTAGTGACTCAGGAACGGTACTCGATATCGACATCGTGGTCGTCATCGTCCCAATCTTCATCATCATCCACAAGTCCTTTAGCGGCCTTGCGCTTGGCTCGATGACTTTCGCGCAATCCCTCAATCCGCTCGCGGGCCTCGCGCTGCATCTGGCGCTGCGCCTCCAGCTCCGCCTCGGCGAGCTCGGGGTCCCGTGCTTCCCGCTGCTGGCGCTCTTCCAAGTAATCCATCAAGCGGCCACTGAGTACATCGGTGCCCTCGCCGCGAATCGCCGCCACACGAAATACCGGCCCCTTCCAGTCCAGCGCATCCACAACAGACCGGCAGCGCTCTTCCAGCTCTGCAGCGGGCACCAGGTCAGTTTTGTTCAGCACCAACCAGCGCTCACGCCCGGCCAGAGTATCGCTAAAGGTAGCCAGTTCGCGCTCGATGGCGCGGGCATTTTCCACCGGGTCTGAGCCATCGAAAGGCGCCAGATCTACCAGGTGCAAAAGAACTCGACAACGGGTCAAGTGCTTGAGAAAACGAATACCTAAGCCGGCGCCCTCGGCAGCCCCTTCAATCAACCCAGGAATATCGGCGACCACAAAACTGCGATGCCTCTGCACCTGCACCACTCCCAGATTGGGCACCAAAGTTGTGAAGGGGTAGTTGGCCACCTTAGGCTTGGCCGCGGATACCGCTCTTATAAAGGTGGATTTACCCGCATTGGGCAACCCCAGCATACCGACATCCGCAAGCACCTTCAGCTCCAGCTTCAGGTTGCGCAGATCTCCCTCAGTGCCATGGGTAGTCTGACGCGGAGCCCGATTGGTACTGGACTTAAAGCGGGTATTACCCAGCCCGTGGAAACCACCCTGAGCCACTAGCAGGCGCTCTCCAGCCTCCGTCATATCACCGACAGACTCACCGGTATCCGCATCGATTACCGTCGTGCCCACCGGCACTTTCAACACCAGGTCCTCCCCTTTTGCCCCAGTACAATTTCGCCCGCGTCCAGCCTGACCACTCTCGGCTGCATAGCGGGGCTGGTAGCGGTAATCCACCAGGGTATTCAGGGCATCATCGGCTTCCAAGTAAACAGAACCGCCATCGCCGCCATCGCCACCATCTGGGCCGCCCCTCTCAACAAACTTTTCCCGGCGAAAGCTCAGGCAGCCGTTACCGCCCTTACCTGCCTGCACAGAGATGGGCGCCTCATCGACAAACTTCATAATTACTCCACCGCCACAGCGGTTGTCTCAACCGGTACGCAAACTCGCGTACCCTTATCATCATACCAGCCGACAAGCCGCCCCTCGCAGGCACCTGTCATCCCAACTCCACGCCGCCATAAAACCGCGACTTTTCCAACAAAAAAGCCCCGCAATAGCGGGGCTTTTTATGAAGCTTGGGCTAATGACCGCTTAAGCAGTTTCGATAGAAACGAACTTGCGGTTGTTGGGGCCCTTCACTTCGAACTTCACAACGCCGTCCGCCGTGGCGAACAGGGTGTGATCTTTGCCCATACCAACGTTAACACCGGCGTGGAACTTAGTGCCACGCTGACGAACGATGATGTTGCCTGCTGCTACAGACTGGCCGCCAAAGCGCTTAACGCCCAGGCGTTTACTCTCGGAATCGCGACCATTTCGCGTACTACCGCCAGCTTTCTTATGTGCCATGAGTCGTTACTCCTCTCTTATGCCTTGATGCCAGTGATTTTAACTTCGGTGTACCACTGACGGTGGCCCTGGCGCTTCATGGAGTGCTTACGACGACGGAACTTGATGATTCTCACCTTCTCGCCGCGGCCGTGGCTAACCACTTCAGCAGATATTTTAGCGCCGTCTACAACGGGAGCGCCGATGTTAATTTTGTCGCCATCAACGACCATCAGCACTTTATCGAAATCGATGGTTTCGCCAGTAGCTACTTCCAGCTTTTCCAGGCGAAGTACTTCGCCCTCTTCTACACGGTGTTGCTTGCCACCGCTCTCAAAAACAGCGTACATATTTCTATGCTCCGGTATGGACGACACGAAGCAGCGGCCGGACTATTTAGTCACCATTCCGCATTTTGGGAGCTTGCGCCGTGTTGTTAAACATCTATTCGCCGGTGGCGCCGCTGACTGTAAAGCCACGGAGCCCGCAATCGACGGGGCGCAGATTCTAATCAATTCGCCGGGTTGATACAATAGCAGCCCTCCGCCGCCCGACCCCTCGGGGGCGCCTGTCTAGTCGTATAAGGAACTCTCACATGCTGCCTTTTCACCGGGTCGCCGCCGAAGATTTTGCCGCGGTCAACCAGCGTATTCTCGACCAACTGCACTCGGACGTGCCCCTGGTGGAAAATATAGGCCACTACCTGGTTGAAGCTGGGGGCAAGCGCCTGCGCCCACTACTGGTGCTACTGTGCGCCCGCGCCTGCGGTTACCAGGGCGATCAACACCTAGATCTGGCCACCATCATTGAGTTTATCCACACGGCCACTTTGCTTCACGATGACGTGGTGGATACATCCGATATGCGCCGCGGCCGCCTCACCGCCAATGCCAAATGGGGCAATGCACCCAGCGTACTGGTCGGGGATTTCCTCTATTCCCGCGCCTTCCAGATGATGGTTGCCCTACAGGATATGCGGATCATGGCACTGCTGTCCGATACCACCAATACGATTGCCGAGGGCGAGGTGCAACAGCTCGTCAATGCCGGCGACCCTGCGGTAAGCGAGGATAACTACTTCACCGTTATCCACAAAAAGACCGGTGCCCTGTTTGAGGCCGCCTGCGAAACCGCCGCCGTTTTAGCCGACTGCTGCGAGAAGGAACAAACCGCATTGAAACTCTATGGCCGCCATCTGGGGCTGGCATTCCAGTTGGTAGATGATGCCTTGGATTACCGCGGCAACTCGGAAGAACTAGGCAAGAACGTCGGTGATGACCTGGCGGAGGGCAAACCTACCCTACCCCTGATCTATACCATGGCCAATGGTAGTAATGCCCAGGCGACCCTGGTGAGAGAAGCGATCGAACAACGCAACGCCGAAAAACTGGCGGAAATTGTCGAGGCCATTGAGGCTTGCGGAGCACTGGATTACACCATGGAACGCGCCCGGACGGCTGTGGATGAGGCCAAGGCCCAGTTGCAGTTTCTGCCGGAAGGCGAGCAGAAAACAGCCTTACAACAGCTGGCCAGCTTTGCTATCGAGAGAAGTGTCTAATTGATCCCGGTCGACGCCACAGGTTTAAACTGAGCCAAACCCTCAATAAAAGGCCCCGCCAGGCGGGGCTTTTTATTTCGAGGCATCGACCGCTCAAAAGCTGCTGTGAGACCGGCTGTGGCTTATGAGCGGATTAGCCCTAACAACTCTTCCGTCTTCTCGCGCATCAAGGCTTCGTCCCCGCGGGACTCCACATTGAGGCGTACTACGGGCTCAGTATTGGACATACGTAAATTAAAGCGCCAGTCTGCATAGGCCACACTCAAGCCATCCACATGCTCGACGCTCAGCGCATCCCCAGCATATTTTTCTTCCGCGGCTTTCAACAGCGCCGCCGCATCCTGTACTTTGGAGTTGATCTCGCCTGAACAAGGAAAAGCGGCCATACGCTCTCCCACCAGCTGAGACAGGGGCTTCCCGCTGCGGCTAACTAATTCGGCAACCAATAACCAGGGAATCATACCGCTATCGCAGTAGGCAAAATCACGGAAGTAGTGATGCGCACTCATTTCGCCACCGTAAATGGCGTCCTCTTTGCGCATACGCTCCTTAATGAAGGCATGACCGGTCTTACTTTGCACCGGCTCGCCCCCCGCCGCACGCACAATATCCTCTGTATTCCACAGCAGCCGCGGGTCGTGGACCACCTTGGCGCCTGGATTCTTCAGCAGGAAGGCCTCAGCAAGCAGGCCGACAACATAGTAGCCTTCGATAAAATCGCCATTTTCATCGAAAAAGAAGCAGCGATCGAAATCGCCATCCCAGGCAATACCAAAATCGGCGCCACTCTCCCGTACCGCCTCTGTCGTTGGGGTGCGGTTTTCCGGCAGGAGTGGATTGGGAATTCCGTTGGGGAAATTACCATCAGGCTCGTGATGCACCCGCACGAATTCAAACGGCAGATGGGGGGCAAGGACATCGACAAGGGCACCGGCACCGCCATTGCCCGCATTCACTACCAGCTTTAAGGGCTTTAAGGATTTGTTATTGATGTAGCCAAGCAGATGCTGAACAAAAGCAGCTCTGTGCTCGTAGCGCTGCAAGCTACCGCGCTCTGCTACTGGAGCAAAGCGGTTCTCTTCCGCCAGACGTTTAATATCTAGCAGGCCGGTATCACCGCTAATCGGGCTACTACCGGCGCGAACGAATTTCATGCCGTTGTAATCCATTGGGTTGTGGCTGGCAGTCACACAGATACCGCCATCAAAATCCCCATGGAAATTGGCAAAGTACACCTCTTCAGTGCCGCATTCACCAATATGAAATACATCTGCACCCGCATCGCGCAAGCCGTTCACGAGGGCATCCGTCAGCTCACCGCTAGTCAGGCGAATATCATGGCCAACCACCACACGCTGCGCTCCCAGGAATTGCGCGAAGGCGCGCCCCACCCGATAAGCCACATCGGTATTCAGCTCATCGGGCACACGGCCCCGTAGATCATAGGCTTTAAAGCAGGTCAGTTCTGACACTTATTTTTTCTCCTGGGCCGCCTGTTCTGGCAGATACACATTTTCATAGACGTGGTTGGTGGCCTCAATAAACCCCTCCACCGATCCACAATCGAAGCGTCGTCCTTTAAAGGCATAGGCCAGGACACAGCCCTGCCGCGCCTGAGTCAGCAACGCATCGGTAATTTGCACTTCCCCGTTTTTTCCCGGTGGAGTATCGCGAATAAGATCAAAGATATCCGGGGTAAGAATGTAACGACCAATAATCGCCTTGTTGCTCGGCGCATCTTCCGCAGCCGGTTTTTCCACCATGTCAGTTACTTGATAGAGGCCCGGTTTGATTTCATTGCCAGCAATCACCCCAAATTTGTGGATTTGATCCATGGGCACCTCTTCAACGGCAACAATGCTACAGCGAAACTGCTTGTACAGCTGCACCATCTGCCCAAGCACACCCAGGTCTTCATTCAGGCACAGGTCGTCCGCCAACACCACAGCAAATGGCTCATCCCCCACCAGACGGCGCCCCTGCAATATGGCATCGCCCAGGCCGCGCATCTCACCCTGGCGGGTATAGGAAAAACTGGCGCTGTCGATCACTTGCCGAACGGAATCCAGATAACGCTCTTTGCCGGTCCCGGCAATCTGGTGTTCGAGCTCGTAGTTGGTGTCGAAGTGATCCTCGATGGCACGCTTGCCGCGGCCGGTAACGAAGCCTATTTCGCTCAGGCCCGCCTCAATGGCCTCTTCCACGCCATATTGCACCAGCGGTTTGTTCACCAACGGCAACATTTCTTTCGGCATCGCCTTAGTCGCTGGCAGGAAACGGGTGCCGTATCCAGCAACCGGGAATAAACATTTCTTGAGCATTACGCCCCCCATAATTTCGAAACAAGCGCTCCCCCGCGCTCGGCGGGAATCTAACATAGCTAAAAAAGAGGCTCACTTACAAAGGATGACGTCAAATTCGTCCAGAGTGTCAGCGCTCGACACAATTGATCATATAAGATGTTGTGAAGGTAATTACTACGACAGTCACAAAAATAATTTTGCCTGACTGGACAAGCGACACACAGCCCTTAGAATGCCCGCTCTTACAAAAACGCTCAACATGAGTTGCGTAACCACCCAAAACCGGGGAAAAGATGAGTAATTTTGTTCAAAAAAGTAGCTACAACAGAGAGGAGCTACTGACCTGCTCCACTGGTGAGATGTTTGGTCCGGGTAATGCCCAACTACCCGCCCCCAATATGCTGATGCTGGATCGCATCACCCATATCTCGAAAGAGGGTGGCGCTTTTGATAAGGGAGAGGTGATCGCAGAACTGGATATCCAGCCCGACCTCTGGTTTTTCGATTGCCACTTTCCCGGCGACCCGGTAATGCCCGGCTGCCTGGGGCTCGATGCCATGTGGCAGCTGCTAGGCTACTTTCTGGCCTGGAAGGGTAACCCCGGCCACGGCCGCGCGCTCGGCTGTGGCGAGGTAAAATTTACCGGTCAAATACTGCCCACCAGTAAAAAAGTGACCTACCACATCCAGCTGAGCCGTGTTGTCGAGCGCAGACTCGTCATGGGGATCGGCGACGGCACAGTATCTGTGGACGGGCGCGAAATTTACACCGCTAAGGAACTTCGCGTAGGCTTGTTTACCCGTACCGATAATTTCTAACCTTATGAAACCAATACTGGTAGAAACCAAAAAGGCCTCTGCCAACAAGTCATGCTGGAGATCACTATGCGTCGGGTAGTCATTACCGGAATGGGTATCACATCCTGTATCGGAACCAACACAAAAGCCGTCACCGATTCCTTGAGAACAGGTCACAGTGGCATCCGCTTTCAGGAAGAGTACAGGGAGCTAGGCCTACGCAGCCAGATCGCAGGCCCGGTGGATATCGACTTCAAAGAACATATCGATCGCAAGCAACTGCGCTTTATGGGCGACGCCGCCGCCTACGCCTATATCGCCATGCGCGAAGCGATCGAAATGTCCGGTATGGAGGAGAGCGATATCTCCAATCCCCGCACCGGCATTGTGATGGGGTCCGGCGGCACCTCGACCCAACAAATTATTGATGCCGCGCATACCCTCAAAGAAAAAGGTGTTCGCCGCGTCGGCGCCTATCGGGTCCCGCAGGTGATGAACAGCACGGTTTCCGCCTGCCTCGCCACCCCCTTTAAAATCAAAGGCGTGAACTACAGTATTTCTTCCGCCTGTGCCACTAGTGCCCACTGTATCGGCCATGGGGCCGAGTTAATCCAGATGGGTAAACAGGATGTCATCTTTGCCGGCGGCGGTGAAGAACTGGCCTGGAGCCTGACCCACCTATTTGATGCGATGGGCGCACTTTCCAGTAAATACAATGATGAGCCCAGCAAGGCCTCACGCCCTTACGATGCCGATCGCGATGGGTTTGTCATCGCCGGTGGCGGTGGCTGCCTGGTGCTGGAGGAGATGGATCACGCCCTAGCCCGTGGGGCAACCATCTACGCCGAGCTTACCGGTTACGGCGCAACATCCGATGGATACGATATGGTCGCCCCCAGCGGAGAGGGCGCGGTACGCTGTATGCAACAGGCCCTGGCGGGCATGGATGGCAAGGGACTCCAGGGCGGCGTGGACTATATCAATACCCACGGCACCTCGACCCCGGTTGGCGATATCGCCGAACTGAAAGCTATGCGCGAGGTCTTTGCCGGCAAGGTGCCTGCATTTGCCTCCACCAAATCCCTAACTGGGCACTCCCTGGGAGCCGCCGGTGTACAGGAGGCCATCTACAGCCTACTGATGCTACAAAATAACTTTATTGCCGCCTCTGCCAATGTGGATAACCGCGATCCAGCGGCCGAGGGAATGGACCTGGTTACGGAGCTCCGTGAGTGCGAAATTAAACGCGCCATGTCCAACAGCTTTGGATTCGGTGGAACCAATGCCTGCCTGATATTTGACAAGATTTAAAACACGCAGGTGTGATACAAATAAAAAGGGCGCCAATCTGGCGCCCTTTTTATTTAGGTACAAAGAAGACTATTCCTGCCTCTCCGCATCCAGACGTTCCAGCCAGAGCTCGACTTGACGGGTAAGCCCCTGGCGCCAGCTATGCTGCTGGATACCAAAAACATCACGCAACTTGCCACAGGCTAATACTACCCCGCGGTCCCGCTGATCCGGCCCAGTCTCTAGAGCGCTAAACTGTGCAAACCGGCCTTCATCGTACAAAGATTGCGCTCGCTCCACGACTTCCAGAGCAAATTCCACGGCGGTGCAGCTGTCCGAGCTACCGTAGTGATAAACTCCCCGTCCCCCAGCACCGCTGGCCAACTGCTGCGCCACCGCCACAGTGACACGCGCCATGTCCAGGGCGGTAACCGGGTTGCCTTTATTGAGCCCGTCCAGAGCGACCGGCTCGCCCGCCACGAAGCCGCGTAACACCCGCCCCAGCAGGGCGTCGCGGTTGCTATCCACCATCCAACCAAAACGCAAAACAGTCAGGTTTTCAAAGCCAGCCAGGGCCTCCTCGCAGGCCAACCACTGCCGGCCACTGCGTGTCTCCGGTGCCGCCACCTCATCTTCGTCATATCTTCTCGGTTCGCCGCCGGCAAAGACGGCATAGGAGGAGAGGTGAATAATCTGCTGGTAACTTCCCTCAGCCAGCAACTTGGCTACCTGTAGAGACTCCGGCATCCCCTGATCATCGGCACAGGCCGAAGCATTGATAACGATAGAGGCCGAACGCAGCTGGTCGAGCTCATTTGGGCCAAATTGTTGCATGCGAAAACCGGCGCGCTGCAGACGTTTCTGCAGTGCGCCGTCAATCTCATTTCCGGCGCGAATGAGCGCAACCCGATCGGGCTTATACCCGGTATGTAGATCTGACACAGGACTCGCCTGTTTTAGAACGGAATATCGTCGTCAAAGCTGTTATCGAAACCACCGGCAGAGGCCTGATTCGGCTGCTGGGCTGGTTGCTGCGGGGGATTCGGTGCCTGACGCCCCTGGCCCCCCTGTGGATATCCACCTTGTTGGAAACCGCCCTGCTGCTCGTAACCGCCCTGACCTCCAGACTGCCCCATCTGACCACCCATACCAGCGGCGCCCATTGCAGCCCCGCCCATACCCTGGCCAAATCCAGCGCCCTGTTCACCGCGACCGTCGAGCATCTGCATCTCACTGGCTACGATTTCCGTCGTGAAGCGGTCCTGGCCAGAGGTTTTGTCTTGCCATTTACGTGTTCGCAACGAGCCCTCAATGTAGACTTTAGAGCCCTTGCGCAAGTATTCACCGGCAATCTCGGCCAGGCGATTGAAAAACACTACACGGTGCCATTCGGTACGTTCCTGCTGCTGGCCGGTCTGCTTGTCTTTCCAGCTCTCACTGGTGGCCAGACTGACATTGGTTACCGCACCGCCACTAGGCATATATTTGGTTTCCGGATCATTACCCAGATTGCCAATTAGAATTACTTTGTTGATACCCCTGGCCATGGCCCTCTCCTCTCCTCGACCCGGGTCTCCCCGGAGCAATAATCATTCAAAAGTTAATTACGATATAGTTTTACTCGCACCCAAAATGTGCGAATGCGCGGCCGCCATAGCAGCGACCGGTGTATTTTTGTACAGCAGCATACAACAGACATCGGCTGTTAGTAAGCACTACCCTCTCGAGCGCCCGGTGCGCGTTCACGCAGGACCCACCAGAGCAACATCCAAATCATCAGCACCGCAAAACCGAGCCCCGCCACCGCGCTAGCGCCACCGATTCCATACAGGTATCCAGCCAGGCTGCCGCCGACAAAGGTGCCAAAAAACTGCAAAGTGGCGTACAAACCCGAGGCCACACCGCGCGCATCCTCTGGCGCCTTGCGAGTCAGCTGTGCGGGCAACAGTGCTTCCAGTAAATTAAAGCCTGTGAAGAAAACACCTAGCAGCAGCACTACTGCTACAGATCCATTCACCGGCAGCAACGCTGCACTGCCCGCTACCAGGGCTACGCACGCGAGATTCAAAGCGAGCGATACCCTACCCGCACGCTCTGCCATGCGCATCAGTGGCAACATTACGATAAAAGTACCCAGCATCAGTGGGCCATACAGCTTCCAATGTTCATCCGCCGGCCAGTCCAAACGATTAATCAGCACCAGTGGCAAGGCCACAAACAACGCCGTTAACAACAAGTGGGAAAAGAAGGCCCCGGTAACCAAGCGCCAGGTAAGGCCGCTGCGGAGCACCTTGCGGAAACCTCCCCTAAATACCGCCGGGCGCTTTGCCACCTGAGGGGTCGGTACCACCCGCCAAACTAATAGCATACCCAGCAGAGCCAGCGCCGCCGTCAGCCAGAAGATCGCTGGCAGACCGCCGATACCCGCAAGTGCCGGGCCCAGTATGACCGCCAGCATAAAGGCCACGCCGATGGAAGCCCCGATCACCGCCATAGCGATGCCGCGCTTCTCATCCCGAGTAAGGTCTGCCACCAGAGCCATCACTGCCGCAGCAATCGCGCCACACCCCTGCAGAATTCGCCCGACAATCAGGCCGTACACAGAATCGGTCTGCGCAGCGACGATACTGCCGAGAGCAAATAGTGCCAGACCGGTATAGATAACAGGTTTGCGTCCCCAGCGATCGGACAAAAGTCCAAGTGGGATTTGTAACAGGGCCTGACTCAGACCGTAGGCACCCATCGCCAGCCCCAGCAGCATCGGTGTGCTGTCGCGATAATCCTCACCATAAACTGTGAGCACCGGCAGCACCATAAACAGGCCGAGCATACGAAAGACATAAAGGGAAGCCAGGCCACCCAGGGCTCGGCGCTCGATGGAATTCATGCAGCTCCCGGAACAGCGTCAAATTGGGCGCGCATTGTACAGTGAGTGAGCGCCGGGCTGTAGCAGAAGCTGCACAACTTTCGCCGACGGCGCCTAGCCGCGGCCATAGTCGTCATCAAAGCGAACGATATCGTCTTCCCCCAGATAACTCCCAGACTGCACCTCGATAAGCTCCAGCGGGATAGTCCCCGGGTTCTCCAAGCGGTGCGCCACACCCAGGGGGATATACGTGGACTGATTTTCTGTAAGCAGAAGCTCCTCATCACCACGAGTGACCCTTGCGGTGCCACTCACCACTATCCAGTGCTCGGCGCGATGATGATGCATCTGCAGTGAAAGCTGCTGCCCCGGCTTGACCACGATACGCTTGACCTGAAAGCGCGGCCCGGCGTCAATAGAATCGTAGTAACCCCAGGGCCTGTACACCTTGCGGTGCCTCTGGGCCTCGGTGCGGCCGGAGCGTTTGAGACTACCCACCAGTTTCTTTACCTCCTGCACCCGCTGCTTATCGGCGATCAGCAGGGCATCGTCGGTGTCCACCACCACCAGATCCCGCACCCCCAACAAGCTGACCAAGCGACTCTCCGCGCGCACCAGGCAGTCATTACTGTCTTCCAGCAGCACATCCCCCTGTAGCAGGTTGTTATCGGCATCCCGCTCGGCCAGCTCCCAGAGCCCCAACCAGGAGCCCACATCGCTCCAGCCCGCATCCATAGAGACCACTGCGGCCGACTCCGTAGGTTCCATTACGGCATAATCCACCGACTCATCCGCACAGGCGGCAAAAGCCGTTTTATCCACCCGGGTAAAATCCAGGTCCCGCGCCGATCGCTCATAGGCATTTCGGCAGGCACTGAGAATATCTTCGCGATGTTGCCCCAACTCTTCCAGATAGCGGGAAGCTCGGAACAGAAACATGCCGCTATTCCAGGAATACTCACCGCGAGCCAGATAGGACTCCGCAGTGTTGGCATCCGGCTTCTCAACAAACTCCGCTACTTTCCAGGCATCAGCGGATAGCGCCTCACCACGGCGAATATAGCCGTAGCCGATCTCGGCCCGCGTCGGCACAATACCGAAGGTCACCAAATGCCCCTGCTCCGCCAAAGTTCGAGCAGGCTTTACCGCCTGCTGAAAAGCCGCAACATCTGCCACCGTATGATCGGCCGGCAGCACCAGCAAAAGTGGATCTTCACCAGATTCCAGTGCCGCCAGAGCAGCCAGAGCGATAGCCGGTGCCGTATTGCGCGCGCAGGGTTCCAGCAGGATGGATTGAGCCCCGTGACCGATTTCGCGCAGCTGCTCCGCGGCGGCAAAGCGATGCTCCTCATTGCACACTAAAATCGGAGCCTGTAGCTGTGTCACTCCCTCTAGCCGCCTTGCGGTGGCTTGCAGCATGGTTTCATCACCAGTCAGCGGCAAAAACTGCTTTGGGTAGGCTTCACGGGACAGTGGCCACAGGCGCGAACCTGTGCCACCGCAAAGAATTACAGGAATCATCGGTATTATCTGTTCATCGGTTGGTTTTTTGCGGTAGGCGATTTTGGCACATTGGGTCGCGAGTTTATACTTGCCTGTTTTTCCGGCACCGCAGTTGTGATCGCCCCGCGCGGAGCAAGTCCGAGACCCGGCCCAGTATTAACAGCAATATAGGTAGAGCGTGGACACGATTTATGTAAGGGGTGCCCGCACCCACAACTTGAAAAATATCGATCTAGACATCCCGCGCGACAAGTTGATCGTGATTACCGGACTGTCTGGTTCCGGAAAATCTTCCCTGGCCTTTGATACCCTCTATGCCGAGGGCCAACGCCGCTATGTGGAATCCCTCTCCACCTATGCCCGCCAGTTTCTGTCGATGATGGAAAAGCCGGATGTGGATACCGTAGAGGGGCTGTCGCCGGCGATCTCTATCGAACAGAAATCCACCTCTCACAATCCACGCTCCACAGTGGGCACTATTACCGAGATATACGACTACCTCAGACTGCTGTTCGCCCGCGTCGGCGAGCCCCGTTGTCCAGAGCACGATGAGCCGCTGCAAGCCCAGACCGTAAGCCAGATGGTGGATCAGGTACTGGCCCTACCGGAGGGCTCCAAACTGATGCTGCTGGCACCGGTGGTTCGAGACCGCAAAGGTGAACACCAGCATGTGTTCGAACAACTGCGTCGCGATGGCTTTGTGCGTGCACGTATTGATGGGGTTATCTGCGATCTGGACGACACCCCCAAGCTGGACAAACGCCGCAAACACTCTGTGGAGGTGGTCGTTGATCGCTTCAAAGTGCGCGAGGACTTACAGCTCCGCTTGGCAGAGTCCTTCGAAACTGCCCTGAATCTCACGGACGGTATCGCCGCTATCAGCTTTATGGATGGCGATCAGGAAGAGCGACTCTTCTCCGCCCGCCACGCCTGCCCGGTCTGTGACTATTCGCTGGACGAGCTGGAACCGCGCCTATTCTCTTTCAACAATCCCGCTGGTGCCTGCCCCAGCTGTGACGGACTGGGGGTAAAGCAGTTCTTCGATGAGGACAAGGTGATTCTCGACCCGGAGAGCAGTATCTCTGAGGGCGCCATTCGCGGTTGGGATCGTCGCAATATCTACTACTACCATATGCTTGACTCCCTCGCCGAACACTACGGGTTCGACCTCGACAAGCCGTGGAAAAAGCTGCGCAAAGGACACCGCAAAGTGATCCTGGAAGGCAGCGGCGATGAAGAAATTGACTTCAGTTACGTCAACGACCGCGGCGATGTCACTGTGCGACAACATACTTTCGAAGGCATTATCCCCAACTTCCAACGCCGCTACCGGGATACCGAGTCCCAATCTGTGCGCGAAGAGCTGGCCAAATACCTGAGCTCACAAAAGTGCCCCGAATGCCAAGGCACTCGCCTGCGCCGCGAAGCCCGCCATGTATTTGTGGATAACCGCACCCTCGCACAAATCACCGAGCTGCCGGTGGGCGACGCCTTCAATTATTTCGATCACGAACTGACCTTTAAAGGCGCGCAGAAAGAAATCGCCGATAAAATTCTTAAGGAGCTGCGTGACCGCTTCCGCTTTCTGGTGGATGTGGGCCTCAACTACCTGACCCTAAATCGCAGCGCCGAAACGCTTTCCGGGGGGGAGGCACAGCGTATCCGCCTAGCCAGTCAGATCGGCGCTGGCCTAGTGGGGGTCATGTATATCCTCGATGAACCTTCTATTGGCCTGCACCAACGTGATAATGAGCGCCTACTGAATACCCTCACCCACTTGCGTGATATCGGCAACACTGTAATCGTGGTGGAACATGACGAAGACGCCATTCGCAGCGCCGATTATATTGTCGATATCGGCCCCGGTGCCGGGGTACACGGCGGTGAAGTTGTCGCCGCAGGTACCGCGGATAAAATCGTCAAGTGCAAAAAATCCCTCACCGGCCAGTACCTCTCTGGCAAAAAGAAAATTGCCATACCGGAAGAGCGCTATATTGCCAACCCCGACTATATGCTGCGACTCGAAGGGGCCAGTGGCAATAACTTGCAAAACGTAGACTTGGAAATTCCAGTTGGTCTCTTCACCTGTGTAACTGGCGTTTCCGGCTCCGGCAAGTCCACCCTCATCAACACCACACTCTACCCACTTGCAGCTACAGCACTGAACAAAGCCACCACCCTAAAGGCCTCACCCTACGAAGCTGTGCATGGAATGGAGCACTTTGATAAATGTGTAGATATAGACCAGAGCCCTATCGGGCGCACGCCCCGATCCAACCCTGCCACTTACACCGGTATTTTTACGCCAATTCGCGACCTCTTTGCCGGCACCCAGGAAGCCCGCTCCCGCGGCTATAAACCGGGGCGTTTCAGCTTTAACGTCAAGGGCGGCCGCTGTGAAGCCTGCCAGGGCGACGGCGTGATCAAGGTTGAAATGCACTTCCTACCGGATATCTATGTGCCCTGTGATACCTGCCATGGAAAGCGTTATAACCGCGAGACCTTAGAGGTGCACTACAAAGGCAAGAATATCCATGAAGTACTGGATATGACAGTCGAAGATGCCAGGGAATTTTTCGATCCAGTCCCCACGATTGCCAAGAAACTGCAAACATTAATAGATGTGGGACTCTCGTATATCAAACTGGGCCAAGCGGCCACTACTCTCTCGGGCGGCGAAGCACAACGGGTGAAACTCTCCCGTGAGCTATCCAAACGCGATACCGGGCAAACCTTATATATCCTCGACGAACCCACAACCGGTTTGCACTTTGCCGATATTCAATTATTACTGGACGTTCTGCACCGCCTGCGCGATCACGGGAATACGATTGTTGTTATCGAGCACAATTTAGACGTGATAAAAACCGCAGACTGGATCGTGGACCTAGGTCCTGAAGGCGGTTCTGGTGGCGGGCAAATTATTGCAGCGGGTACACCTGAGGACGTCTCAGATATGGATGTATCCCATACCGGGCGCTTTTTAAAAGCGATGCTTAATTAGTTGAACAAGAAAGGAGGTCGACTTAAAAGCCGGCATCCTTTCTTATCGGTTTGTTTGAGAAAAATTACTGGATAGGTTCGACAAGATATGAGGTTTTTTAATCGCGACCGTTTAAATTTAGTTATCGCTATAAGCGCCATTATGATTTCTCTGGCTTCGTTTTATGCCACTTATTTACAAGCTAGGGCTGCCAACCAGCAGGTCAAAGTAATGACGATGCCAGTCATTCAGTTTAGCCATGGCAACTATGACGAAGAGAGCAATCAAAACAAAATCACCTTTAATTTCCACAACGCTGGGTCCGGACCTGCAATTCTAAAATCCGTTAACTTCAACTACAAAAATACAGATTACTCTAGCACCCATGATTTTCTAAGAGCCTGCTGCCGAGAAGAATATAAAACAATGCTGGACACATTTAATAAAAGGCTTGCCACTCATCACCCGCCCCTTGATGACGGCTTCGAAATTTCAGCGGAAATAAATGAAGTTATTGTTCCCGCACAATCAGAGTATCCTTTCTATTCCTTAAGCCGTGGCACTGCAACTTCTGAACTATGGAAAAAGCTCGACAGAGAGAGATGGAGTCTTTCAATTTCTGCCTGTTTCTGTTCCCCACTGGGAAATTGCTATGAATCAAACTCAAAAAAAATATCTACGGAAGTGGACCACTGCCCCAGCAATCAACAGTTACACAGCAGGTAATTTCTCAGAAATAAAACCGACTTAAATATAAGCAGGATGCTACAGTGAAAATTGATATCAACTGCGATCTGGGTGAAGGTGATGATTTACACAGCTGTCACAAGGACGCCCGAATCATGCCGTTTATATCCCGCTGCAATATAGCTTGCGGTGGTCATGCAGGCTCTCCCGAAATCATGGCCAGATCTATCGAAAATGCACTACTCAACAATTTAAAGATTGGCGCTCACCCCAGCTATCCTGATCGGGACAATTTCGGCCGTAAATCCCTACCTATTTCACAAATGGAATTACTAGACTCCCTCTTCTGGCAAGTAAACCAGCTACATGAGATTGCACGTAAATTCGACACAAAACTGGACCATATCAAACTTCACGGCGCTTTATATAACGATGCCGAAACGAACCGGTATTTGGCGGAGGGGATAATTACCTTACTCTCCAGGGAATATCCTTTACTGAAAATTATCGGACTTGCCAATGGCGCAATGGAAGCTATCGCCACCGAGAAAAATCGTTTATTTTATCGGGAAGGCTTTATAGACCGACAATATTTGAACACGGGGCAACTTGTTCCGCGTTCCCTGCCGGACTCCGTTCTGCACGATATAGATAGCTGCCTGGAGCGGGCAGTCGCACTAGCGAGAGGGAGCAGATTCACAAGCTATCATGGTACTCCCCTTCAGTTTTCAGTCGACACTATTTGCTTGCATGGTGACAATCCAGAAGCAGTCAATATTGCGCAGAGACTAGCTAGTTACCTGCAACTACACGGATTGAGCATACACTCGTGACGCTGTCCCTGCACAAACCCCACCTGCAGAAGCCCGACTTTAACATTACTGCAAATGGGGATTGTGCGTTAGATATACGCTTCTCCGCTGAGCCTAGTGAAGAACTTAGTCGCTATATTATTGGGCTACGACAATATATCCAGGAACAGGGCCCCGACGACCTTATCGATCTTATCCCCGCCTACCAATGCCTGACTATTAGTTTTGATCCACTAACTCACGAAAGCGAGTCGCTTTCACAAGAGCTGCGAGTATTAACCCAGAAGTACCTTAAAATCCCCGCAAAGTTAGACAGAGACTCACGCATTATTCAAATTCCCGTTTGCTATGAAGAGGGCTTTGCCCCGGATATACATACGTTAAGCACACATACAGGCCTAACTCCCAAGCAAATAGTCCTGCTTCATACAGCCACTTGCTACCTAGTGCATATGCTGGGTTTTTCACCGGGTTTCCTGTACCTGGGTGGGCTGGACCCCAGGCTGCACTGCCCCCGCAAGAAAAAGCCTCGACTACGAATTCCCGTGGGAGCCGTTGGTATCGGTGGTAGCCAAACAGGAATTTACCCACAAGCCACAGCAGGTGGCTGGCAGATTATAGGGCAAACACCTGTCAGGCTATTCCGGCCCAGCAGCAACTCCCCCTTTATTGCAGAGCCTCTCGATATCATAAAATTCTATTCTATCGACAAGTTGGAATTTGAGGCCATTGCGTATCGAGAACAATGTAGAAGCGCCATAGATTCGTCTTTATGAGTATCCACTTTATCCGAGCCGGCTTACAAACCAGCGTCCAAGATACAGGGCGTCCAGGCTTAATGCATTATGGGATTCCCCAAGGAGGTGCCGCCGATTTCCTATCTATGAAAATAGCCAACCTGCTATTGGGCAACCCACTAAATAATCCCGTGCTGGAAATCACCCTGATTGGCCCCAGAATTGAATTCGATGATGATATATCCATAGCCATCACCGGGGCGCGATTCCAAGTTTCCTTAAATAATAAACCCGTCGACAACTTCAAAGTTCTCCAAATAAAACGTGGCGACATACTGGATTTCGAAAAATTGATCAACGGTGCTCGTGCCTATATTGGTTTTTCGGCAAAAATCTGCGTTCCAACAATTTTAAATAGTAATGCAACTCATCTCATTAGCGGATTTGGAGGGCACGGGAATAGCGCCATCGCAAACAATGATAAAATTTCTTTCAAGGCTATTCGAATAGCAGAACCTGCACAGCTCAACCAAGAGTTTCACCTGAATTACCAAGCACGCCCACTATTAAGGGTCGTTGATGGCCCAGAAAAAAACTGGTTTTGCCCAAGTACCGTGGAAAATTTCTACAAGTCTACCTTCCAAATTTCCGCTCAAAGTAATCGTATGGGTATTCGCCTTTTCCCATCGATAACCCCGAGCTCTGGTACTCTCGGTGGGACTTCAAAACACATGATTTCTTCTGGCCTCCAGCCTGGCAGCATCCAAATTCCAAACGATGGCGAACCTATAATTTCATTTATAGAGGGACAAACCATTGGTGGCTACCCTCGAATCGCACATGTAATTCGATCGGACATTCACAGACTGGGCCAACTCAAGGCAGAGGATAAAATTAATTTCCTATTAGTCAGCCAGGAAGATGCGAGACAGATCCTGAGAGAAAAACAGTATTTCCTCGAAAAACTACAAAAGCAGTTTCCGATGACATACGAGACTCCACTCACCCTCTGAAACCAATACATTTCTGGCAGCAACTCTGTCAGCCGAAAGCCTCAATAAAACTTAAACACCGCAGAAATATCGCCCTTTCTCATACAACACAACGATTCATAAAATAATTTGAATATTAAAGAAATAATTTTCGCCAATTTGGTTTGGACTGGACGGTCCCGACTGACCAGCCAGTTTTCTATCAACTCCAGCTAGACCGAAAGATCATTATTAACTAACCTCTTTGGGTTTTACCAAAACAGCGATTTGGACGAGTGTCCTACTTGGCTTACGGATAACGGGGCTGTAATTCACCACCCCCCGATGCCTGCAAAACGGCCTGGTCCAGAGAGAAAATACCAATTACCTGAAGGGGATTAATAATGATAAAAATTCTCCGTGGTTTTATAACAGCTATAATCGCCAGCTCACTTCTTATTACCTCCTATGCCCAAGCCGAACCGGGAGATTACAACTTTTGGACAACCTTAAAACACTTATTTGACCCGCCCAACGCCAATGCGCCTGTAACTTCCGAACAGGCGCAAGGAATGTATCCACTGACAATGGATGACCCGAACTTTAATGATGATTTCGATCCCGGCGATTTCAATACCTGGCAAAAAATTGATGTTCCTGCCAATAGTGGCGCTATGTGTGGTAACGGCTCCCCTTATAAGTTCTTTGTTTATCGAGTGCCTGATACCAGTAATACCATTTTTTATTTTGAAGGCGGCGGCGCCTGCTGGGATTACGAGAGCTGCTCTGGCCAGGCAGGCATACGCGGTGCACGCAACCCCAATGGTATCCCTGATGACTACCTGAGTAACGTGCATCTTTTGGATTTCACCAATTTTGATAACCTCACTACAGCGGGTGTATCTCCACTTATCTATACGCACCACCCATATAACCAATTCAAGACTGGTGAATGGAATATGGTGTACGTTCCCTATTGCACCGGTGATATTTATGTTGGTGATAAGACGGAAATCTATGAGGATAGCAGCGGTCAGAGTCCAGACTTAATCTGGCACCACAATGGCTTACGCAATGTGCAAGCTGTTACTTCGTGGGTGAAAAATAATTTACAGAAGCCCAAGCAAATGCTTGCTGCTGGATGTAGTGCAGGAAGCGTTGGTGCTCTGTTAAATTACACAAAGCTTCGTGAAGACATGAATGTCGATCACGGGTATTTGATAGACGATTCTGGCCCACTTTATCAGGCGCCCCTAGACAGTAACAATACTAGCGAGTATCCATCGCTGCCGTTACACAACGAAGTGCTGCATTCCTGGACCACTTACACAAAAGGTGGGGACCCCAATGAAGAGAACCCTATCAATGCGATAAAAGCCTTCACACCAGGGTTTGACAGTAATGAGCTTGCTTCAATTTACGCGGCACTATCTAATAAGTTCCCTTCTGATCGCCTCGGCATCACCCATTTCCTCGCGGATGGGAATTTCTCTTCCTATTCCTATGAGCGCTTCTACGAGGATATCTATAACGACCCCAACGCTGATTCCCGCTTGAGTAAATTGCGTCAACGCTGGCAGAAAGATACCCATGAAAATCTAATTCCACTGCTGAATCAGACCAGTAACTGGGGTTATTACTTCCCCATGTTTCGCAACCTGAATGAGAGCCACTGTACGACAATTATTGACCTCCACTATGGAGAGATTGCCGAACATGGATTGGAGTTGAAGGATTTCCTAAATAATATCGTGAACCACAATGGCGGCAGTATGGTTCGCGCCTATGAGACAGACGAAGTCTCTGACTTTGAGAACAACAGCAATTGGTTCTACGACCTGATAGGCCTGTTCATGTAAATAGGGCCAGTCAGGAAGCAGTGCTGCTACTTGGTTTGTAACAGCACTGCTATTTATTTAAGTACCGTAAACCGTTTCACGTGCTTCTTGCAGACGTTTGCGTAGGTACTCATGCTTGCTCATACCATCCGGAAAAGCGGTCATCTGCTGCACCTCTTCCACTATGGATCTTTCAAGGTCCTTATAAGTGGAGAAACCCGGTACTTCGGTATGCGGATCATAGCGACTGA
This sequence comes from Microbulbifer echini, assembly GCF_041447225.1. Classification (NCBI taxonomy): domain Bacteria; kingdom Pseudomonadati; phylum Pseudomonadota; class Gammaproteobacteria; order Cellvibrionales; family Microbulbiferaceae; genus Microbulbifer; species Microbulbifer echini. The sequence goes on from NZ_JBGMEL010000015.1 coordinate 65,690, forward strand.
TTACCGACTGCGCCTGCTCGCGATAGATATTAAACAGCTCTTCGGCACGCTGCTTGAACTCTGCCTCATTGAGGCTATTTTTTTCCAGCCATGCCAACTTTAAAGAGAGTGCCTCATAACCAGTTACCCGGTTTTCATCTTCTACCTGCTCAATGGCATCCCAAGCCTGCTTACTGGACAGGTTACCAAGATTGGCGAAGTAATCTTTCAATGCCTGTTTTGCCTGCTCCTGATCTAGGTATGCCTTTACACGGGGGTGGTCTAGTAACTCCCTCATCTCGGAATTTTCAAGTTGTGACCAGGGTATACGCTCTGCGATATCCTGTGCCAACTTACTATTTTCCGCAATAGGGGTAATAAACTGACGCACCTTCGCCACGCTGGCCTGTACATCAATGTCGTAGTGGTCAATGCCGACAACGGCCAGAGTTGCTGCGCCGGCAAGCAATATCAATTTTTTCATAATTAGTTACCGAGCAAATGAGAGTTTTATATTTATCTATCGGTAACTATATAAGCAGAGAAAGCGGGGGGCAGGAATGGAAAGAACGTCCCAGCTGTAGACATTCACGCCAATATCTGTAAACCAGCCGGGATCACTAAAAATAAATTAGAAAGCAATGCTATACCCAGCTCAGCGGCTGCTCATCCTCTTTTTTACCCACACAGGGCTCTTTTGTAGTCTTCGGAGCAACATAACCAACTTGCTGCTCCTTCGGCAGATTGCGAGCCTCCCAGTTGGCCACAGCCTCTGCGCAAAGAGTACGCTGCTCAGTGGTAAGCACAACCCCATTAGGCCACTTTCCCAGCTCAATGGCTCGTCGCAGGCTTGCGACAATTTGTGGATTTAAATTACTTAACAATTGCTCAAATGACATACAAAACTCTCTCGCATATACAAAAAAGGCCGGTCTAAGACCGGCCTTCCGTAGCACAATTGCTAAAACAATTTATGCTTCAGCAGCTTCGTCTTCAGCTTGTGGACGATCCACCAGCTCAACGTAAGCCATAGGTGCTTTATCACCAGCGCGGAAACCACACTTCAGGATACGGATATAACCACCTGGGCGGGCTTCGTAACGGGGACCCAACTCATCAAAAAGCTTACGCACAGCATCCTTGTCACGGATACGAGCGAAAGCCAGACGACGGTTGGCAACACTGTCTTTCTTGGCCAGGGTAATCAGCGGCTCGGCGACGCGACGCAGCTCCTTGGCTTTTGGCAATGTGGTTTTAATCAGTTCGTGCTCTACCAGAGAAGCGCTCATGTTCTTGAACATGGCCTTGCGGTGAGCGCTGGTACGGCTGAACTTACGGCCACTATAGCGATGACGCATGACTCAATTCCTTACGACCACAGTTGCTGTCTCAGCAGGTCGTTCTGGAGCGGTGTCGCGCTAAGCTGTGGCACCGCTCGGGTTCTTTCTACTGGTCGCGGCATCGCCGCGACTACCAAATGCTTACAGGGGGCTTAATTTGCTGTCGCCTTTAAGACTGGCCGGTGGCCAGTTTTCCAGACGCATACCCAGTGACAAACCACGAGAAGCCAGTACGTCCTTGATTTCAGTCAGAGACTTCTTACCAAGATTCGGAGTCTTCAGCAGCTCTACTTCGGTGCGCTGAATCAGATCACCAATGTAGTAAATATTTTCTGCTTTCAGACAGTTAGCCGAACGTACAGTTAGCTCCAGGTCGTCAACCGGGCGTAGCAATACTGGATCAACCTCGGGCTCTTCAGCCTTCGGCTGTGCATCCTTTTCACCTTCCAGGTCCACAAATACTGCGAGCTGTTGCTGCAGAATAGTGGCTGCACGGCGAATAGCCTCTTCAGGATCCAGAGTACCATTGGTCTCCAGGTCCAGAACCAGCTTATCCAGATCAGTACGCTGCTCTACACGCGCACTTTCGACGCTGTAGGAAACACGGCGAACCGGGCTGTAAGATGCGTCCAGTTGCAGACGGCCAATTGCGCGGCTTTCCTCTTCCTCGTCGCGACGAGCGTCAGCCGGCTGATAACCACGGCCACGCGCTACGGTGAGACGTAAGTTGAGTTCTACATCACCAGTGATATTGGCGATCACGTGCTCAGGATTCACAATCTCGATATCGTGATCTACCTGGATATCTCCAGCAGTCACTGCACCTGCGCCCTTCTTGCTCAGACTCAATATCGCCTGATCCTTACCGTGCATAACAACCGCGATTTCTTTCAGGTTGAGCAGGATTTCAATAACATCTTCCTGCACACCTTCAATCGCGCTGTACTCGTGCTCGACACCGTCGATTTCAACTTCGGTGACGGCGCAGCCCGGCATGGAGGACAGCAGGATGCGACGCAGCGCATTGCCAAGAGTGTGGCCAAAGCCACGCTCCAGGGGCTCCAGAACCACTTTGGCGTGATTCTGATTGTACTCGGTGACGTCAATACGACGCGGTGTCAAAAACTCGTTGACAGCAGTCTGCATAGCCATACCTGTTTACAGTTGCATTCCTTAAAGTGGAGTTATTGTTACTTGGAGTACAGTTCCACGATAAGGTTTTCGTTGATCTCTGCCGGCAGATCGACACGATCTGGAATGCGCTTGAAAGTGCCTTCCAGTTTGCTCGCGTTTATGTCTACCCACTCGACATCGCCACGCTGGGCAGCGAGGGAAACGGAATTCTGGATACGCAGCTGCTTCTTGGCTTTCTCACGAACTGCAATTACATCACCTTCTTTCACTTGGTAAGAAGGAATGTTTACAGTAGTGCCATTTACCAGAATCGCTTTGTGGGAAACCAGCTGACGCGCTTCAGAGCGAGTTGATCCGAAACCCATGCGGTAAACCACATTGTCCAGGCGTTTTTCCAGAAGTTGCAGCAGGTTTTCACCAGTTGCACCCTTCAGACGCGCCGCTTCCTTATAGTAGTTGCGGAACTGCTTTTCCAGTACGCCGTAGATACGACGAACTTTCTGCTTCTCGCGCAGCTGGATACCGTAGTCGGACAGACGGCCACGACCAGCGCCATGCTGACCGGGCTTGGATTCTGCGCGACACTTAGAGTCGTGTGGACGAACACCACTCTTCAGCTGCAGGTCAGTCCCTTCACGACGGGACAGTTTACATTTTGGTCCAATATAACGTGCCATTTTATCAGCCCCCTCTTACACGCGACGTTTCTTGGGCGGACGACAACCATTATGCGGGATTGGCGTCACGTCGGTGATGTTGGTGATCTTGTAGCCGCAGTTGTTCAGTGCGCGAACAGCAGATTCGCGACCGGGGCCGGGGCCCTTTACTTCTACGTCAAGGTTTTTCAGGCCGTAGTCCTGAGCTGCAGTTCCTGCGCGCTCAGCGGCAACCTGGGCTGCAAACGGGGTGCTCTTACGTGAGCCACGGAAGCCAGATCCACCTGCGGTGGCCCAGCTGAGAGTATTACCCTGGCGATCAGTGATCGTCACGATCGTGTTATTGAACGATGCGTGGATGTGGGCAATACCGTCAACAACGGTCTTTTTGACCTTTTTGCGAACAGTAGTTTTTGGCTTAGCCATACCAGTATCCTAAATCCTGTATCAAATCCCCTCGGCTTTACACCGGAAAGGGGCTTGTTAAACCGCGATATCGCGCCTTAATCAGGCTTACTTGCGAATCGGCTTGCGCGGACCCTTACGGGTACGAGCATTGGTCTTGGTGCGCTGACCACGCAGCGGCAAGCTGCGACGGTGACGCAGACCGCGATAGCAACCCAGGTCCATCAAACGCTTGATGTTCATGGATACTTCACGGCGCAGGTCGCCCTCTACAGTGAGTTTTGCAACTTCACCGCGGATGGTTTCGATCTGCTCTTCAGACAGGTCGCGGATTTTGGTGGATTCAGCGATACCAACCGCTGCCAAAATTGACTTTGACTTAGTGAGACCTACCCCATAAATGTGGGTCAGGGAGATCACGGCGTGCTTGTGGTCTGGTACATTGACACCAGCAATACGTGCCATAGAGGCGTACTCCACGTATTGGAGCCACTGCTATAAATAAGTATGTGACTCTACTTTGATTTCGGCGCTGACAGCGACTAAAAAACCGACGGCGCCACCAAAAAGGCGCGCAAGAATAGCTTTTTAGACACTAATTTGCAATAGCCCACGACCGCTTCGGCCTCCCGAAACGGCTGTGGACGACAGTCAACGCCCCCTAGTTGGAGGTCCACCCTTTGGACTGACCTCCGACCTCATCGAAATTCTCTGAGGTATTGCCACCTGAAACGGGGCTGTAACAGATGGCGAATTCTTCCAGCTTCTACAGGATACCCCCATTGGGCGTATCCTGTAAGGGGCTGGCCCCTATTAGCCTTGACGCTGCTTGTGACGCGGCTCAGCGCTGCAGATTACCCGCAGAACACCCTTGCGACGTACGATTTTGCAGTTACGGCAGATCTTTTTTACAGAAGCGCGTACTTTCATGACCTTACCTCAATTCAATCAAACTGCGAGCAGGTGACGCACTAGCGACGACCGTAGCTTTGCAGGTTCGCTTTTTTCATCAAGCCTTCGTACTGGTGTGACAACAAATGCGATTGCACCTGTGCCATAAAGTCCATCACTACTACTACAACGATCAGCAGCGAGGTACCCCCCAGATAGAAGGGAACGTTAAACCCAACCACCAGGAACTGCGGTAGCAGGGATACCAGTGCGATATACACAGCACCAACCAGGGTGAGTCGGGTCAGTACGCTATCGATATAGCGAGCTGTCTGCTCACCTGGACGGATACCAGGTACATAGGCACCAGACTTTTTCAGGTTATCCGCAACTTCATTCGGGTTAAACATCAACGCCGTGTAGAAGAAACAGAAGAAACCTATCAGCAGTGCGAACAGAATAATGTTCAGCGGCTGTCCTGGACCTAGCTGCAAGGCCATCCACTGCAGGATCTGGGCACCGATACCCTCACCACCCTGACCAAACCACTGCGCCAGCGTAGCCGGAAACAGCAGGATACTGCTGGCAAAAATAACCGGAATAACACCGGCCATATTTACCTTCAGAGGCAGATGGCTCGCCTGTGCAGCCGGAGCTGCGGAATAGCGACCGGCCTGACGCCTGGCGTGGTTGATGGTAATTCGACGCTGCCCGCGCTCCATCACCACTACAAAGAACACCACAGCCAACGCAATCACACCGATGATAAGCAGCATAAGAATATGCAACTCACCCTGCCGTGCCTGCTCAAAGGCCTGTCCGATGGCGCCGGGCAAGCCAGCTACGATACCGGCAAAAATCAGCATGGAGATGCCGTTGCCAACACCGCGCTCGGTGATTTGCTCACCAAGCCACATCATGAATACAGCACCGGTCACCAGTGACGTTACCGCCACAAAGTAAAAACCAAACGCGGGCTCAGATGAGTAAGCCAGATTTTGCCCTGCCAGTCCGAAAGTCATGCCAATACCCTGTATCAGGGCCAGCAATACCGTCAGATAGCGGGTGTACTGGTTGATCTTACGTCTTCCGGCCTCCCCTTCCTTCTTCAAAGCCTCCAGAGAGGGAGTCACCGCACTCATCAACTGCATAATGATGGATGCGGAGATGTAGGGCATGATGCCCAGAGCCAAAATACTCATCCTTTCCAGGGCGCCGCCTGAGAACATGTTAAACAGACCAAGGATCGTTCCCTGGTTCTGGTTAAACAGATTCGACAGCTTTTCCGGATCAATGCCGGGCACCGGAATATGTGTCCCCAGTCGATAAACAAGTATCGCTAGAAACAGAAAACGAAGGCGAGCCCAGAGCTCGCCCAATCCCTTGCTGTTGCCCAGGGGATTTCCACCGGATCCTGGTCGTGCCATTGGCGCCTCGATTAGTCTTCTATTTTACCGCCAGCAGCTTCGATAGCCGCCTTTGCACCTTTAGTGATTCCCAGGCCCTTTACGGTAACAGCTTTGCTAAGCTCACCTGAGAGAAACACTTTGGCGCGTTTGATATGGCCGCCGATGATATCGGCATTCTTCAGCGCTGCCAAATCGATTACGTCACTTTCTACCTTGGCCAGCTCTGCCAAACGTACTTCTGCGGTGAAGCGAGAAACACGAGCGGTGAAACCGTACTTAGGCAGACGCTTCTGCAAAGGCATCTGACCGCCCTCGAAGCCCGGACGAACACTGCCGCCGGAGCGTGACTTTTGACCTTTGTGGCCACGGCCACCGGTCTTACCTAAACCACTACCAATACCACGGCCAACGCGCTTGGCGCTGTGCTTGTGGCCTTGTGCGGGAGACAGGTCATTCAAACGCATGTTATTCCCCCTCAACCTTAATCAGGTAGTTTACTTTGTTGATCATACCGCGCACGGAAGGAGTATCTTCCACTTCCACTGTGTGGCCGATGCGGCGCAGGCCCAGACCCGCAACGCACGCCTGATGGCTTTTCAGGCGTCCGTTGGTGCTTTTGGTCTGGGTGACTTTAATGGTCTTCTTAGCCATGGTCTTAACCCACCAATAACCTTAAATCCGAGCTGTGATTAGCCCAGAATCTCTTCGACTGATTTACCACGCTTGGCAGCGACATCTTCCGGGCTCTGCATTTGATCCAGAGCCTTAAAGGTTGCGCGCACTACGTTCACCGGGTTGGTGGAGCCGTAGCACTTGGCCAATACGTTGTGTACACCAGCCATTTCCAGTACGGAGCGCATAGCGCCGCCGGCAATTACACCGGTACCCTGGGAGGCTGGTTGCATGTAAACCTTGGAACCACCATGACGACCATTGGTAGCGTACTGGATGGTGTCACCATTCAGATCTACCTGGATCATGTTGCGGCGTGCAGCTTCCATCGCCTTCTGAATCGCGACAGGCACTTCACGCGCCTTGCCACGTCCGAAACCGACACGGCCGTTGCCGTCGCCAACTACGGTCAGTGCGGTAAAGGCGAAGATACGACCACCTTTAACAGTCTTGGCAACGCGGTTGACCTGGACCAGCTTCTCCTGCAGGCCTTCGTCGTTGCTTTTGTCTTTCTCTCTAGCCATAACTCAACCCTTAGAATTTCAGACCGGCTTCGCGAGCGGCATCAGCCAAGGCCTTGATACGGCCATGGTACTTAAAGCCGCTGCGATCAAAGGCAACAACTTCAACACCAGCAGCCTTGGCACGCTCGGCGATTAATTTGCCAACCGCGGTAGCGGCGTCGATGTTACCGGTTTTACTCTCGCGCAGGTCCTTGTCCAGGGTAGAGGCGGATGCCAATACCGCATTGCCTTCGGCAGACAGGATCTGTGCGTACATGTGACGCGGAGTACGGTTCACGGTGAGGCGAACGGCGCCCAGCTCACTGATCTTGGCGCGGGCACGACGTGCACGACGCAAGCGAGATGCTTTCTTAACGTTCATATCTATGCCCTACTTACTTCTTCTTGGCCTCTTTGCGATACACACGCTCATCGGCATAACGGACACCCTTACCTTTGTAGGGCTCCGGCGGACGAAACGCGCGGATCTCAGCGGCCACTTGGCCCAGCAGCTGTTTATTGCTGCTCTTGAGTACGATTTCAGTCTGGGATGGCGTTTCCGCAGTCACACCTTCCGGCAACTGATAATCGATCGGATGGGAGAAGCCCAAGGTCAGGTTAACCGTTTTACCGGCGGCTTTCGCACGATAACCAACACCCAGCAACTTCAGCTTCTTCTCGAAGCCAGCGCTTACGCCTATCACCATGTTATTGACCAGTGCACGGGTAGTACCCGCGAGTGCCCTGGCCTGCTTGGAGTTATTGCGCGCGGCAAAAGTCAGCTGGCTATCAGCCTGGCCTACTTCTACATCACTGTGAATAACCATATCCAGGTTACCGCTACCGCCTTTAACAGCGATGTTTTGACCTTTCAGGTCAACGGTAACACCTGCGGGGAGAACTACCGGATTACTTGCTACTCGAGACATTGTGACCCCCGCTTAGAATACGGTGCAAAGCACTTCACCACCGACACCGGCCTGACGCGCAGCACGATCAGTCATCACACCGTTAGAGGTGGAAACGATCGCGATACCCAGGCCACCGCGTACGGTTGGTAGAGCTTTTTTACCAGTGTAAGCACGCAGTCCCGGACGGGATACGCGGTTCAGTTCGGCGATAACCGGCTTGCCCTGGAAGTATTTCAGGGCAACGGTCAGCTCCGGCTTGGCACCTTCACTTACAGTCAAATCAGTAACGTAACCTTCGTCTTTCAGGACTTTAGCTACCGCCACTTTCAGTTTGGATGAAGGCAGGGTGACTTCCGCTTTTCCGCGCGCCAGGGCGTTACGGATGCGAGTCAGCATATCTGCCAACGGATCTTGCATACTCATCTTATGAGACTCCTCAAATCTGCCTTAAACCAGCTGGTAATTACCAGCTGGACTTCACGAGGCCAGGAACATCACCACGCATTGCGGCTTCGCGCAACTTGTTACGGCACAGGCCGAACTTGCGGTAAACAGCGTGGGGGCGACCAGTGATACGGCAGCGACGTTGCTGACGTACCGGGCTTGCATCGCGCGGCATTTTTTGCAGCTTGAGTTGAGCCTCCCACTGCTCTTCTTCAGAAGCAGTGGCACTGGCGATGATCGCCTTCAGCTCTTGACGCTTCTCGGCGTACTTAGCTGCGGTTCGAGCGCGCTTATTTTCACGCGCAATCATGGATTTCTTCGCCATGGAATCCTCTTAACCCTTAAAAGGGAAGTTGAACGCTTTCAGCAGCGCACGACCTTGATCGTCGTTTGCGGCTGTGGTTGTAATACAAATATCCAGACCGCGGATCTTGTCTACTTTGTCGTAGTCAACTTCCGGGAAGATGATTTGCTCGGTTACACCCATAGAGAAGTTACCACGGCCGTCGAATTGCTTCGGGCTAATGCCACGGAAGTCACGGATACGTGGAATCGCGATGTCGATCAGACGTTCCAGGAACTCATACATACGCTCACCGCGCAGAGTTACCTTACAACCGATCGGCCAGCCGTCGCGAATCTTAAAGCCCGCAATAGACTTGCGAGCATTAGTAACGATGGGTTTTTGACCTGAAATTGCTGTCATATCGCTGACAGCGTGCTCCAGTACCTTCTTATCACCAATCGCTTCACCAACACCCATGTTGATGGTGACTTTGGTGATGCGCGGCACTGCCATCACATTCTCGAGACCCAGCTCATCTTTAAGCTTGGGCGCGAGTTCCTTACTGTAGAGCTCTTTAAGCTTTGCCATGTCTACCAACCTGCTTTTGCGTCAAGAGCCTTAGATGGCTTCGCCGCTGGATTTGAAGACGCGAATCTTAGTGCCGTCTTCCAGTACTTTAAAGCCCACCCGGTCAGCTTTTTGGGTGTTAGGGTTAAAGATGGCTACGTTAGAAGCTTGGATAGCCGCTTCTTTTTCAACGATGCCACCTGCAATACCCATCTGCGGGTTTGGCTTTTGGTGCTTTTTGATCATCTGTATGCCGGAAACAATCAGACGACCGTCGTTCAGTACTTTACGTACTGAACCACGCTTGCCCTTGTCGCGACCGGCGATAACGATCACTTCGTCGTCACGCTTGATCTTGCGCATAACTCTTCTCCGCTCGAGGCCTAGATAACTTCGGGGGCGAGGGAGATGATCTTCATGAACTTCTCACCGCGCAGTTCGCGAGTTACCGGACCAAAAATACGGGTGCCAACCGGCGCCAGTTGCTGGTTCAGCAGCACCGCTGCGTTATCGTCAAATTTAATCAGTGAACCATCCGCGCGACGCACACCTTTTCTGGTGCGAACCACAACAGCGTTCATTACCTGACCTTTCTTCACTTTACCGCGGGGAATGGCTTCCTTAACGGTTACCTTGATAATGTCGCCCACGCCGGCATAACGACGATGGGAGCCGCCCAGCACCTTGATGCACATGACGCGGCGAGCCCCACTGTTGTCAGCTACTTCTAAGTAGGATTCCGCTTGAATCATTGTCTCTCTCCGAAACCTTTCAATTCGGCAGTCAATGCGCTAGGGCTTATACCTTCGCCGCACGCTCTACAATTTTCTGTAAAGCCCAGGATTTGCTCTTGGACAGCGGACGAGATTCTTCAATAGTTACAACATCACCGATGTTGCAATCATTGTTCTCATCATGAGCCTTAAGCTTTGTGGACTTGTTTACAATTTTGCCGTAGATCGGGTGCTTAACACGGCGCTCGATCAAAACGGTGATGGTTTTATCCATCTTGTCACTCACAACCTTTCCGGTCAGAGTACGCTTCAGTTTTGCTTCAGCCATGATTAATTACCTGCCTTCTCGGTCAACACAGTCTTTATGCGAGCAATGTCGCGACGAGTCTGCTTCAGCAGATGAGTCTGAGCCAGCTGACCGGTGGACTTTTGCATACGAAGCTTAAATTGAGCTTCTAGCTGGTTCAGCAGTTCCTGGTTCAGCTCTTCAACTGACTTTTCGCGTAGATCTGCAGTCTTCATTACATCACCGAACGCTTAACGAAAGTTGTCTTTACAGGTAGCTTGGCCGCAGCAAGTGCGAAAGCCTCACGAGCCAGCTCTTCGGTCACACCCTCCATTTCATAGAGGACTTTACCCGGCTGGATCTGAGCTACCCAGTATTCAACGCCACCTTTACCTTTACCCATTCGAACTTCGAGGGGTTTATTGGTAATTGGCTTGTCCGGAAACACACGAATCCAGATTTTACCGCCACGCTTAACGTGACGAGTCATTGCGCGACGAGCCGCTTCGATCTGGCGCGCAGTAATGCGACCGCGACCGGTGGCCTTAAGGCCAAACTCGCCAAAGCTCACTTTAGAGCCGCGCTGAGAAAGACCGCGGTTGCGACCTTTCTGTACCTTGCGGAATTTTGTACGCTTTGGTTGCAGCATTTGCGTACCCCTTATTTAGAAGCTTTCTTGCGGCTCTTTACCGGCTTTTCATCGGGCACTTCGTCACCGATAACTTCACCTTTAAAGATCCACACCTTGATACCGATGATGCCGTAGGTAGTCTTTGCTTCAACAGCGGCATAGTCGATGTTGGCACGCAGGGTGTGCAAGGGCACACGACCTTCGCGATACCATTCGGTACGTGCGATTTCCGCACCACCGAGACGACCACTTACCTGAATCTTGATACCTTCGGCGCCCTGACGCATAGCGTTCTGCACGGCACGCTTCATAGCGCGACGGAACATAACACGGCGTTCCAGCTGCTGGGCAACGTTCTGGCCAACCAGAGCCGCGTCCATATCAGGCTTGCGCACTTCTTCGATATCGATGTGCACAGGTACGCCCATTTGCGCGCCAACTTCTTTGCGCAAACGTTCTACGTCTTCACCTTTTTTACCGATCACGATACCCGGACGCGCAGTGTGAATAGTCACACGAGCGGTATTCGCCGGACGTTCGATTTCGATACGGCTCACGGAAGCGTGGGCCAGTTTTTTGCGAATAAATTCGCGAACTTTCAGATCCGTGTACAGCTTGTCTGCGTACTCGTCGCTGCCGGCATACCAAACAGAGGTATGCTTTTTAACGATACCCAGACGAATGCCGGTAGGATGTACTTTTTGTCCCATGGTTTTCTCGCCTGCTCTCTTATTTCTCGGCCACTTTCACAGTGATGTGACAAGTACGCTTAAGAATGCGATCAGCACGACCTTTCGCACGCGGTTTAATGCGCTTCATGGTCATACCTTCGTCCACAAAAATTGTGGACACCTTCAGCTCGTCAACGTCAGCACCTTCGTTGTGCTCGGCGTTGGCAATGGCCGACTCCAGTACTTTCTTGACGATCGCTGCACCCTTTTTATTGCTAAAAGCAAGAATATCCAGGGCTTCTTCAACGCCTTTGCCGCGAACTTGATCAGCTACCAGTCGCGCCTTTTGCGCCGATAGACGTGCGCCGCGTAATTTTGCTGCTACTTCCATCTTTATAACCTCGGCTTAGCGCTTCTTCGCTTTCTTGTCCGCAGCGTGGCCGCGGTAAGTGCGGGTGGCAGCGAACTCGCCCAGTTTATGGCCAACCATTTCTTCGTTAACCAAAACGGGCACGTGTTGACGACCGTTGTGCACGGCAATCGTAAGTCCAACCATTTCCGGCATAATCATGGAACGGCGGGACCAGGTTTTAATCGGTCGACGATCATTGGCTTGAATCGCCGCCTCCACCTTCTTGATCAGGTGCAGATCAATGAAGGGACCTTTCTTTAATGAGCGTGGCACTGTCGATTCCTCTCTAGCTGCTCAGACATCGCGCGGCTTACTTGCCGCGACGACGTACAATCATCTTATCGGTGCGCTTGTTCTTGCGCGTTTTCTTACCCTTGGTCGGAACGCCCCACGGAGTAACCGGGTGACGGCCACCAGAGGTACGGCCTTCACCACCACCGTGCGGGTGATCTACCGGGTTCATCGCCACACCGCGAACGGTAGGACGAACACCACGCCAGCGAGCAGCACCGGCTTTACCCAGCTTACGCAGGCTGTGCTCGGAGTTGCTTACTTCACCCAGGGTCGCACGACATTCAGCGAGAACCTTGCGCATTTCACCAGAGCGCAGACGAATGGTCGCATACTGACCTTCGCGAGCTACCAGCTGCACAGAGGCACCAGCAGAACGAGCCAGCTGAGCACCTTTACCAGGCTTCAGCTCAATCCCGTGAATTACAGAACCTACCGGAACATTACGCAGAGGCAGGGTGTTGCCCACAGCAATCGGTGCGGCATCGCCGGACTGAATGGTGGCACCAGCCTTTAGGCCCTTTGGTGCAATAATGTAACGACGCTCACCATCGGCGTAACAAACCAAAGCGATGTGCGCGCTGCGGTTCGGATCGTACTCAAGGCGCTCAACTTTAGCCGGAATACCGTCTTTGTTGCGCTTGAAGTCGATTACACGATAGTGCTGCTTGTGACCACCACCGATATGACGGGTAGTGATACGACCATTGTTGTTACGGCCACCGCTTTTGCTTTTACTCTCCAGCAATGGAGCGTAAGGAGCACCTTTATGTAGATCGGAGTTAACAATCTTAACTAGGTGGCGACGGCCGGCAGAGGTCGGTTTTGTTTTTACAATTGCCATTGTAACAGTCCCCTTTACTCAGCAGCTTCAAAGTTGATGTCGCTGCCTTCAGCCAGGCGAACGTAGGCTTTTTTCCAGTCGCTGCGACGGCCCATGCCGTTGCGGGTGCGCTTGGTTTTGCCCTTTACGTTCACGGTGCGAACCTGTTCAACGGAAACGTTAAACAGCTTTTCAACCGCAGCCTTGATCTCGGCTTTTTCAGCATCGGTGGATACCTTAAAAACCACTTGATTGGCGCTATCGGCCAGCCCTGCAGCTTTTTCGGAAATTACCGGGCCCAGCAATACTTTGTAGAGTCGCTCTTGGTTCATCCCAGCACCTCTTCAATTTTCTTGAGCGCAGAAACGGTAACCACGACCTTATCAAAGCGAATCAAGCTTACGGGATCGATCGCCTGTACATCGCGAACATCGATCTTGTGCAAGTTGCGTGAGGCAAGGTAGAGGTTTTCACTAACCTCTTCAGTCACGATCAGCGCGTCGGACAGGTCAAACTGAGCCAGTTTGCTAACCAGTTGCTTGGTTTTGGGAGCGTCCACATCGAAGGACTCAACCACGACCAGTCGCTCTTGGCGAGCCAGCTCAGACAGGATGCAACGCAGCGCAGCGCGGTACATCTTTTTGTTCAGCTTAACGCTGTGATCGCGCGGGTCGGCGGCGAACGTTACACCACCGGAGCGCCACAGCGGGCTGCGAATAGTACCGGCACGAGCACGCCCAGTACCTTTTTGGCGCCAGGGCTTTTTACCGCCACCGGAAACATCAGAACGATTCTTCTGCGCCTTGGTACCCTGACGAGCGCCAGCCATATAGGCGACGACGGCCTGGTGTACCAGATCTTGGTTGAACTCACGTCCGAAAGTCACTTCAGAGACAGCTACTGTGCCTTTAGCGCCTTCGGGAGTAGCGATATTCAGTTCCATATCTAATTCCCCTCAGACTTAGGCTTTTACTGCCGGACGAACGATAACGTTGCCACCGGGAGCACCGGGTACAGCGCCTTTAACCAGCAATAGGTTACGCTCGACATCGACACGAACTACTTCCAGGTTCTGCACGGTCACACGCTCAGCACCCATATGTCCAGCCATCTTCTTGCCTTTCCATACGCGGCCAGGAGTCTGGCACTGACCGATAGAACCGGGAGCGCGGTGAGACAGGGAGTTGCCGTGGGTTGCGTCTTGCATGCTGAAGTTCCAGCGCTTAATGCCGCCCTGGAAGCCTTTACCCTTGGAAGTGCCGGTTACGTCGATTATTTGTCCAGCTTCGAAGCTGCTTACAGTGATTTCAGAACCGATTTCGAAAGTCTCTTCAGAACCGTCAGTGCGCAGTTCGAAAAGATTGGTGCCAGCCTCTACATTGGCTTTGGCGAAGTGGCCCGCTTCGGGCTTGGAGACACGGGAAGCCTTACGGTTACCCACTGCTACTTGAACAGCGGTATAGCCATCGGTTTCCACAGTTTTCACCTGGGTGACGCGATTCGGAGTAACCTCAACAACAGTTACCGGAATGGACACGCCATCTTCGGTGAAGACGCGAGTCATGCCGCTCTTGCGGCCGACAATACCTATAGTCATCTTATTAACCTCTCAGTGCACGGGGCTTTAACCCACTGCGGCCGCCCAGTTTCAGAGCGTTACACTACCCAGACCTTTTTCGCCCGGGGTTCGGTAGTTAGTAAAAGTGTTAGCCGAGACTAATTTGGACCTCAACACCGGCCGCCAGATCAAGCTTCATCAGCGCGTCGACGGTTTTTTCGGTAGGTTCAACGATGTCCAGCAAACGCTTGTGAGTACGGATCTCGTACTGGTCGCGAGCGTCTTTATTAACGTGCGGGGAAATCAGTACGGTGTACTTCTCTTTGCGAGTCGGCAGCGGGATTGGACCGCGAACTTGCGCGCCAGTGCGCTTAGCCGTCTCTACGATCTCCTGGGTAGACGCGTCGATCAATTTATGGTCGAACGCCTTCAGGCGAATTCGGATACGTTGACCCTGCATGGAATCAAACTCCAACTTGTGAACTAAAGAACGTCCTTTTCCGCAGCCCCGAGGGCGGGCGAAAAGGAGCGCGAATTCTACGAGGCGTGCAAGAGGCTGTCAACTGTACAGCCTGATCAAATTTCAGTCTGCGCAAACTACAATGAAGTACCTTAGGTAAAACGAGGGCACCGCTATGACTATTGCCGCCAGGTTGAGTCAATACCTTAACGACCAATCGGTCGACTACCACCTTATCCAACACCCTCATACCCGCACTAGCCGGGAGAGCGCGCATGCAGCTCATGTGCGTGAGGACCAGCTGGCCAAAGCCATTCTTCTGCGGGATAAAGAGGGCTTCGTTATGGCGGTGATTCCCGCCAGCAGCAGCCTTGATTTACGCGCGGTGCATATGGAAACCGGCCGCAACGGTCTCACGATGGTCGCAGAGAATGAATTGGGCTCAGTATTCCCGGACTGTGAATTGGGTGCCCTCCCCCCGATTG
Source organism: Microbulbifer echini (assembly GCF_041447225.1). NCBI lineage: Bacteria > Pseudomonadati > Pseudomonadota > Gammaproteobacteria > Cellvibrionales > Microbulbiferaceae > Microbulbifer > Microbulbifer echini. The sequence goes on from NZ_JBGMEL010000015.1 coordinate 81,238, forward strand.
GGCAGGCCTACGGCATTACAACCTTACTGGATAGCGGGCTGAGCCACTGCGAAACCATCTTTTTTGAAGCGGGTGATCACGAAGAATTGGTTGAAATGAATGGACCACAATTCAACAAACTGTTTGCGGGGTGCCGCAGCGCCGACCTTAGTAAAGACTGGCCATAAGCAACAACCAAGTTAAAACAACCCGATATAACAACCCGGAACTGTAAAGCCCGCAAGCCCTGATCAGCGGTGTGCATCATTCGCACACCGCGCCCTTGAACAGGCTCCCCTACTTACGCTTAGGCCACCGCCCCTTACCCGCCACCACTCGGCCTGCAAACCCCACTGTGGGTGCGATTTGATATGCCACTCTCCGAACCAACAAGCTAGAAGCCCCCACTTGATCACTTAAAATTTACCATCGACAACCGAGGAGCCAAACTCTAGGACTCCTAGTAGGGTACGAGACTGTCACAAAGAATCATTCAACGAGAAAATTGAAGCGGGAAGACGGCAACTGGAAACAGGAAGGCAAAAAAAAACCGCAGCGCGTCCGCTGCGGTTTTTCCCAGATCAAGAGTAGTTATTACTCAATGATCTTGGCAACAACGCCTGCACCAACGGTACGACCACCTTCGCGGATAGCGAAGCGCAGACCGTCTTCCATGGCGATCGGAGCGATCAGGGTAACAACCATTTGAATGTTGTCGCCCGGCATTACCATTTCAGTACCTTCAGGCAGTTCACACGCACCAGTTACATCGGTGGTACGGAAGTAGAACTGTGGACGGTAGCCTTTAAAGAACGGGGTGTGACGACCACCTTCGTCCTTGGACAGGATGTACACTTCCGCTTCGAACTTGGTGTGCGGGGTGATGGAGCCCGGCTTAGCCAGAACCTGACCACGCTCAACTTCGTCACGCTTAGTACCACGCAGCAGCGCACCAATGTTCTCACCAGCACGACCTTCGTCGAGCAGCTTGCGGAACATCTCAACACCAGTACAGGTAGTAGTGGTGGTGTCCTTGATACCAACGATCTCAACTTCGTCGCCAGTATTGATCACGCCACGCTCTACACGACCGGTTACTACGGTACCGCGGCCAGAGATGGAGAATACGTCTTCGATCGGCATCAGGAACGGCAGGTCTACCGCGCGCTCAGGCTCCGGAATGTACTCGTCCAGGGTCTCAACCAGCTTCTTAACAGCGGTGGTACCCATTTCGTTGTCATCTTCGCCGTTCAGGGCCATCAGGGCAGAACCAACGATGATCGGAGTGTCGTCACCCGGGAACTCGTACTGATCGAGAAGCTCACGAACTTCCATCTCTACCAGCTCGAGCAGCTCTTCGTCGTCTACCATGTCCGCCTTGTTCAGGAATACCACGATGTACGGTACACCGACCTGGCGAGACAGCAGGATGTGCTCACGAGTCTGCGGCATGGGGCCGTCAGCTGCGGAACATACCAGGATAGCGCCGTCCATCTGAGCAGCACCGGTGATCATATTCTTAACGTAGTCGGCGTGTCCCGGGCAGTCTACGTGCGCGTAGTGACGAGTCGGGGACTCATACTCAACGTGGGAGGTAGCGATGGTGATACCGCGCTCACGCTCTTCCGGGGCATTATCGATGCCGTCGAAAGCAACTGCGTCACCGCCCCAAACTTCCGCACATACGCGGGTCAGAGCAGCGGTCAGAGTGGTTTTACCGTGGTCAACGTGACCGATGGTGCCCACATTCACGTGGGGCTTGGAACGTTCAAATTTTTCTTTTGCCATCTTCGATGTCCTCTAGCTAAAAGTTTGCCAAAGGACTCCAAACATCGTCCGGAGCCCTTTTGTGCAGAAGTTAATTAGGCCTTGTTCTTTGCCACGATCTCATCGGCAACATTTTTCGGCGCTTCGGCGTACTTCAGGAACTCCATGGTGTAGGTAGCACGACCCTGGGTAGCAGAGCGAAGATCGGTTGCATAACCGAACATCTCCGCCAAAGGTACTTCCGCGTTAATAACCTTACCCGCGGGGTTATCTTCCATACCCTGGATGAGGCCACGGCGACGGTTGAGGTCGCCAACCACATCACCCATGTTCTCTTCTGGCGTTACCACTTCCACCTTCATCATCGGCTCGAGCAGCACTGCGCCGCCATGACTGGACAGTTTCTTGGTCGCCATGGAGCCGGCGATTTTAAACGCCATCTCGTTGGAGTCCACATCGTGGAAGGAACCGTCGTACAGAGTCGCCTTCAGGCCCAGCAGCGGGTAGCCAGCCAGAACACCGTTCTTCATCTGCTCTTCGATACCTTTCTGCACCGCCGGAATATATTCCTTCGGTACCGCACCGCCCACAATTTCGTTAACGAATTCCAGACCTTCCTGAGACTCGTCTTCTGCGGGCTCGAACTTCACCCATACGTGACCGTACTGACCACGGCCACCAGACTGACGAACGAACTTACCTTCGATCTCAGAGGTGTTGCGAATGGTCTCGCGGTAGGCCACCTGAGGCTTACCGATGTTCGCTTCAACATTGAACTCGCGACGCATGCGGTCAACGATGATGTCCAGGTGTAGTTCACCCATACCACCAATGATGGTCTGGCCAGTTTCTTCGTCGGTCTTCACGCGAAAAGACGGGTCTTCCTGGGCCAATTTGCCCAATGCGATACCCATTTTTTCCTGGTCCGGCTTGGACTTGGGCTCAACAGCAACGTGAATTACGGGCTCAGGAAACTCCATGCGCTCGAGAACGATCTTGGCGTTTTCGGCACACAGAGTGTCACCAGTGGTTACATCTTTCAGACCGATCGCAGCTGCGATGTCGCCCGCCAGAACCTCTTTAATCTCTTTGCGATCGTTAGAGTGCATCTGCACCATACGACCAACACGCTCTTTCTTCATTTTTACGGAGTTGTACACCGCAGTGCCGCTCTCCAGCTTGCCGGAGTAAACGCGGAAGAAAGTTAGAGTACCAACGAAGGGGTCAGTGGCAATTTTGAAGGCCAGTGCAGCGAACGGAGCATTGTCGTCAGCCTCACGAGTCTCAACAGTTTCATCGTCGTCCAGAGTACCTTCGATCGCCTTAACTTCAGTCGGCGCCGGCAGGTATTCAATTACAGCGTCCAGAACAGCCTGTACACCCTTGTTCTTAAACGCAGAGCCGCCCAGGACCGGTACGATCTCGTTGGCCAAAGTAAGCTGACGAATAGCTGCCTTGACCTCTTCTTCAGTCAGCTCACCCTCTTCCAGGTACTTCTCCATCAACTCTTCGCTGGCTTCGGCCGCAGCCTCCAGCAGGTGCTCGCGCATCTCGTCACACTCATCCTGCATCTCAGCGGGAATGTCAGCGTATTCGAACGTCATGCCCTGGTCGGCTTCATTCCACAGAATGGCCTTCATCTTCACCAGGTCGACAACGCCTTTAAACTCGTCCTCAGCACCGATAGTCATTTGCAGAGGGACAGCGTTCGCGTTCAGACGGTCTTTCAGCTGGCTTACAACCCTACGGAAGTCTGCTCCGGCGCGGTCCATTTTGTTGACGAATACCATGCGCGGTACTTCGTATTTGTTCGCCTGGCGCCAAACGGTCTCAGTTTGCGGCTGAACACCAGAGGAGCCACACAGCACAACAACAGCGCCGTCGAGTACACGCAGGGAACGCTCAACTTCAATGGTGAAGTCAACGTGTCCCGGAGTGTCAATGATGTTTACACGGTGCTGATCGAACTGCTGCTGCATACCAGACCAGAAACAGGTGGTTGCAGCGGAAGTGATGGTAATACCGCGCTCTTGCTCCTGCTCCATCCAATCCATGGTGGCGGCACCTTCGTGCACCTCACCAATTTTGTGGGACAAGCCGGTGTAGAAGAGTACGCGTTCCGTAGTGGTGGTTTTACCAGCGTCTACGTGGGCGACGATACCGATATTGCGGTAACGTGTGATAGGCGTTTTACGTGCCACAGTTGTATCCTCGATATAACGGCAAAAGGCAGCCTGGAAATTTCCGTGCTGCCTTTCGGTATTAATTTCCGATGTTGGTAATCATCAGACTTAGAAGCGGTAGTGAGAGAACGCCTTGTTGGCTTCCGCCATACGGTGTACGTCTTCACGCTTCTTGACCGCGCCGCCCTTGTTCTGGGCTGCATCAATCATTTCATTGGCTAGGCGCTGGGCCATGGACTTCTCACCGCGCTTACGGGAGAACTCTACCAGCCAACGCATTGCCAGAGCCGTACGGCGCGAGGGACGCACTTCTACAGGCACCTGATAAGTCGCACCACCAACACGGCGGGACTTTACTTCCACCATAGGCGCGATATTTTCCAAAGACTCTTCAAATACTTCGATCGGGTCTTTGTTCATTTTTTCAGAAATAGTATCGAGAGCACCGTATACGATACGCTCTGCTACTGATTTCTTGCCGCTGATCATGACGTGGTTCATGAACTTGGCCAGGGTGACGTTCCCGAACTTGGGGTCGGGTAGTACTTCGCGTTTAGCGACTACTCGTCTTCTTGGCATGGGTATTGCCTCTCTTCAGGGTTATTCTGAGACGCCGCCGTAAAACCTTACAATCCGGCGAGCTCAGCCTTACTCCGGTTGGAAACCGAAACGCAAATCGTTAAAGGCGATTAACCTTTAGGACGCTTGGCACCGTACTTAGAACGGCCCTGCTTGCGGTCGTTTACGCCGGCACAGTCCAGTGCACCGCGTACAGTGTGGTAGCGCACACCCGGCAGGTCTTTTACACGACCGCCGCGAATCAGCACCACGCTGTGCTCTTGCAGATTGTGGCCTTCACCACCGATGTACGAAGTTACTTCGTAACCGTTGGTCAAACGCACACGGCAAACCTTGCGCAGTGCGGAGTTCGGCTTTTTCGGTGTAGTGGTGTACACACGAGTGCAAACTCCACGACGCTGAGGGCTAGCCTGCAGAGCGGGAACGTCGCTTTTTTCGACTTTGCGTTTTCTCGGCTTACGAACCAACTGGTTGATCGTTGCCATTAAAAATCACTCCAAAAATAAAATGCCCCCACCTCTAAAAGTGAGGGCCTATCGTCTGTGTGTAGCGCCAACCCTTAGGTCGGACGAAACACCCCACATAAGCGGGGGGCCGCATTCTATAAGCGACAACCCGCCTAGTCAATCGGCGACGGAAGTACGTGCTTACACCACAGACAGTCGCCAATATCATTTTGGCACCTAAGTGCCTGGGCATCCTCCACTCCACCCTCGTGGCGAAGTGGAGGTATACCTTATTCGCCAGAGGACTTAAGTGCCTCAGTCAGCGCCGCTTCTACCTCTGCTGCGGAAGGACCTTCACCGAAGCTCTCCTCCAGTTTCAGGCTGCGCTTGCGTTTGCGCTCCGCGTGGTAGGCAAGGCCGGTACCGGCCGGAATCAGGCGGCCTACCACCACGTTTTCCTTCAGACCGCGCAACTTATCTTCCTTGCCGGTGACCGCCGCTTCCGTCAGAACACGGGTGGTCTCCTGGAAGGAGGCCGCGGATAAGAAGGATTCGGTGGCCAGAGACGCTTTGGTGATACCCAGCAGCAGGCGCTCGAACTGGGCGGGCTGCTTGTTCTCTGCACGCAGCTGCTCGTTCTCTTCGATCACGCGCTGGTATTCAACCTGGTCGCCCTTAATGAAGCCGGAGTCACCCATTTCGGTGATTTCAACCTTACGCAGCATCTGACGCACGATGGTCTCGATGTGCTTATCGTTAATACCTACACCCTGGAGACGGTAAACTTCCTGGATTTCGTTGGTGATGTAGCGAGCGAGCTCTTCAACACCTTTCAGGCGCAGGATGTCGTGCGGGTTGGACGGGCCATCGGAGATCACCTCACCCTTCTCTACCGTTTCACCTTCGAACACGGTCAGCTGGCGATGCTTCGGAATCAGAACCTCGTAGTGGTCCTTACCGTTGGCCAGCGGCTTGCCGTCACGCGGAGTAATCTGCAGACGAACCTTGCCTTTGGTCTCTTTACCGAAGGAAACGGTACCGGAGATTTCCGCCAGGATGGAAGGCTCTTTCGGCTTACGCGCTTCGAACAGGTCGGCAACACGCGGCAGACCACCGGTGATGTCCTTGGTGCCGCCAGATTCCTGTGGAATACGCGCGATAACATCACCCACATTCACCTTGTTGCCATCGGCCAGGCTCAGAATCGCGCGCGGAGGTAGTGCGTAGTGCGCAGGCGCATTACTATCAGCCAGAGTCAGCTCTTCACCGTTTTCATCGACCAGAGTCACCGCCGGGCGCAGGTCTTTACCCGCGGCCGGGCGCTCAGCCGGATCAATGACTTCGATAGAGGACAGGCCGGTAATTTCATCGGTCTGCTTGCGGATAGAGAGACCGTCTTCCATGCCGGACAGCTTCACCCAACCGGCCACCTCAGTAATGATCGGGTGGGTGTGTGGGTCCCACTTAGCCACAACCTGGCCACCGTTTACTTCAGCACCGTCATAAACGCTGATTACCGCACCGTAAGGTAGTTTGTAACGCTCACGTTCACGGCCAGCGCTGTCGGCAATAGCCAGTTCCCCGGAGCGGGATACCGCTACCAGAGTGCCAACCTCAGTCTTCACAGTCTTCAAGTTGTGCAGACGTACGGTACCGGACTGTTTGATCTGAATACTGTCGGCTGCAGAAGCACGACTTGCTGCACCACCAATGTGGAAGGTACGCATGGTCAGCTGGGTGCCCGGCTCACCGATGGACTGAGCGGCGACAACACCGACAGACTCACCGGAGTTGGCGCGGTGGCCACGGGCCAGGTCACGACCGTAACACTGGGCACAAATGCCGTGTGCGGTTTCACAGCTGATGGGGGAGCGAACCAGAACTTCATCGATACCCATGGCTTCGATGCGCTCTACCCACTTCTCGTCAATCATGGTGCCGGCGGAAACGGCGATTTCATCGCTGCCGGGCTTCAATACATCGCGCGCCACCACACGACCGAGAATACGGTCACCGAGTGACTCAATAACATCACCACCCTCGATCACCGGCGCCATGGTCAGGCCATCATCGGTGCCACAATCCACTTCGGTAATTACCACGTCCTGGGCAACGTCCACCAGACGGCGAGTCAGGTAACCGGAGTTTGCGGTTTTCAGTGCGGTATCCGCCAGACCTTTACGAGCACCGTGGGTCGAGATGAAGTACTGCTGTACGGTCAAACCTTCACGGAAGTTTGCCGTAATGGCATTCTCGATAATGGAGCCATCTGGACGGGCCATCAGACCACGCATACCGGCGAGCTGACGAATCTGCGCTTCGGAGCCCCGTGCGCCGGAGTCGGCATACATGAAGACAGAGTTAAAGGAGTCCTGCTTGGTCTCATTACCCTCGCGATCGATCACCGCCTCTTTCTTGATACCAGCCATCATCGCCTGGGTTACCTTATCGTTGGTACGGGACCAAACGTCGATAACCTTGTTGTATTTCTCACCCTGAGTTACCAGGCCGGAAGCAAACTGGGTTTCAATTTCCTTCACTTCAGCCTCAGCGGTATCGATCAATTCCGCCTTCTCTGCGGGAATCTCAAAGTCGTTCACACCGATCGAGGAGCCGGACTTGGTGGAGAAATCGAATCCGGTGTACATCAGCTGGTCGGCAAAGATTACGGTCGCCTTCAGGCCCACCTTACGGTAACACTCATTCAGCACACGGGAGATGGACTTCTTCTTCATCGGTTGGTTGACCAGCGAGAACGGCAGGCCATCCGGTACGATATTCCACAGCAGCGCGCGACCGACGGTAGTGTCTTGAATCGAGATCGTCTCGTGCTTCTCACCATCTTCGCCCACGATCATCTCGCGGATACGCACCTTGATTCTCGCCTGTAGACCCACCTGCTTGGCGTAGAAAGCGCGGCTCACTTCCTTGATATCGGAGAAGGACATGCCCTCGCCTTTATCATTCACACGCTCACGGGTCATCCAGTAGAGACCCAGTACCACGTCCTGGGACGGTACGATGATCGGCTCACCGTTAGCAGGCGACAGGATGTTGTTGGTGGACATCATCAGCGCGCGGGATTCCAGCTGCGCTTCAATGGTCAGCGGCACGTGTACCGCCATTTGGTCACCGTCGAAGTCGGCGTTATAGGCCGCACATACCAGCGGGTGCAGCTGGATCGCCTTACCTTCAATCAGCACCGGCTCGAACGCCTGAATACCCAAACGGTGAAGGGTCGGCGCACGGTTAAGCAATACCGGGTGCTCGCGGATCACCTCATCGAGGATATCCCAAACGACCGCTTCCTCACGCTCAACCATTTTCTTGGCGGCTTTGATGGTAGTGGCCAGGCCACGGGTCTCGAGCTTGCCGAAGATAAACGGCTTGAACAGCTCCAGAGCCATTTTCTTGGGCAGTCCACACTGGTGCAGACGCAGGGTCGGGCCAACTACGATCACGGAACGACCGGAGTAGTCCACACGCTTACCCAGCAGGTTCTGACGGAATCGACCCTGCTTACCTTTGATCATGTCTGCCAGGGACTTCAGTGGGCGCTTATTAGAGCCGGTGATGGCGCGGCCACGGCGACCGTTATCCAGCAGTGCGTCCACAGATTCCTGCAGCATGCGCTTTTCGTTGCGCACGATAATGTCCGGCGCGTTCAGCTCGAGCAGACGCTTCAGACGGTTGTTACGGTTGATCACGCGACGGTAGAGGTCGTTCAGATCGGAGGTCGCGAAGCGGCCGCCATCCAGCGGTACCAGCGGACGCAGATCCGGCGGCAGAACCGGCAGGGCCTTCATTACCATCCACTCCGGGTTGTTGCCGGACTTGTAGAAGGCTTCCAGCAGCTTCAGGCGCTTGGACAGTTTCTTGATCTTGGTTTCGGAGTTGGTGGCCGGAATCTCTTCGCGCAGGCGCTGGATTTCCGCGGGCAATTCGATGTCGCTCATCAGCTCCTGGATCGCCTCGGCGCCCATTTTCGCTTCGAACTCATCAGCGAACTCTTCCATCGCTTCGAAGTACTGCTCATCGTTGAGCAGCTGTCCGCGCTCCAGGGTGGTCATGCCCGGCTCGGTCACTACGTAAGATTCGAAGTACAGCACGCGCTCGATATCGCGCAGGGTCATATCCAGCAGCAGGCCGATACGGGACGGCAGGGACTTCAGGAACCAGATGTGTGCAACCGGGCTGGCCAGCTCGATGTGCCCCATGCGCTCACGACGCACCTTGGCCTTGGTCACTTCAACGCCACACTTCTCACAGATAATGCCGCGGTGCTTCATGCGCTTGTACTTGCCGCACAGGCACTCGTAATCTTTTACCGGGCCAAAAATCTTGGCGCAGAACAAGCCTTCACGTTCAGGCTTGAAGGTACGGTAGTTGATGGTCTCCGGCTTCTTTACTTCGCCGTAGGACCAGGAGCGGATCATGTCCGGCGAAGCCAAACCGATACGAATCGCATCAAACTCTTCCAGGTGCTCCTGGGACTTCACCAGATTTAATAAATCTTTCAAGGCCTTTCCTCCACTAGGGGGTAGTCAACCCGGCCGTTACGCCGGGCCGGGCAGGCCGACAACCCTAGTGTTTTCAGGGGTGTCGGCGCTTGTCTCAATTCACCTGCGAACAGGCTTCTGCACCAATCGGTCTTACTCGTGTTCGAGCTCGAAGTTCATGCCGAGAGAGCGGATTTCCTTGACCAGTACGTTGAAGGACTCCGGCATGCCGGGCTCCATACGGTGGTCGGAATCGACGATGTTTTTATACATCTTGGTCCGCCCTTCCACGTCGTCAGATTTAACCGTGAGCATTTCCTGCAGGGTGTAGGCGGCGCCGTAAGCTTCCAGCGCCCATACTTCCATCTCCCCGAAGCGCTGACCACCGAACTGCGCCTTACCACCCAGCGGCTGCTGAGTAACGAGGCTGTAGGAACCGGTAGAACGCGCGTGCATTTTGTCGTCCACCAGGTGGTTCAGTTTCAGCATGTACATGTAGCCCACGGTTACCGGACGCTCGAAAGCATCACCGGTACGACCGTCGTGCAGAGTAATCTGGCCGGAATCTGGAATGTCAGCGAGGCGTAGCAAATGCTTGATCTCGCTTTCATCGGCGCCATCAAACACCGGGGTCGCCATAGGTACACCGCGACGCAGGTTGTGCGCCATAGCCATCACTTCCTCGTCAGAGAACGTATCCAGCTCTTCTTTACGGCCACCAGTGGAGTTGTACACCTCTTCCAGGAAGCCGCGTACCTTGGCGATTTCCTGCTGATCTTTGATCATCTTGTCGATTTTTACACCAAGGCCCTTAGCGGCCATGCCCAAGTGCATTTCCAGAACCTGACCAACGTTCATCCGCGAGGGAACACCCAGCGGGTTCAGAACGATATCTACCGGCTCGCCGTTTTGGTCGTATGGCATATCCTCAACCGGCTTGATCACAGAGATCACACCCTTGTTACCGTGGCGACCGGCCATTTTGTCACCCGGTTGGATACGACGCTTGATCGCCAGGTATACCTTGACGATTTTGAGTACGCCCGGAGCCAGGTCATCACCGGACTCCAGTTTCTTCTTCTTATCTTCGAAGGCTTCGTCGAGCAGTTTACGGCGCTCTTTCAGCTGCGCTTCCGCCTTCTCCAGCTGCTCATTCAGACTCTCGTCTTCCATGCGCAGCTTGAACCAGTCTTCACGGGGCAGAGCGGCGAGTACCTCAGCGTTCAGCTCCTGGCCTTTTCCAATACCCTTACCGCCGGCAGCCTTCTGGCCCTGCAGTGCTTGTTGCAGACGCTCGAAGGTCGCACCTTCAACAATGCGGTATTCCTCATTCAGGTCCTTGCGAACCTCATCGAGCTGCGCCTTCTCGATATCGATGGAGCGCTGGTCTTTCTGCAGGCCGTCGCGAGTGAACACCTGCACGTCGATCACGGTACCGCGGGTGCCACTTGGCGCACGCAGGGAGGTGTCTTTTACGTCGGACGCCTTTTCACCAAAGATCGCACGCAGCAGTTTCTCTTCCGGGGTCAGTTGGGCTTCGCCTTTCGGAGTGACTTTACCCACGAGGATATCGCCAGCACCGACTTCGGCACCGATGTACACAATGCCGGACTCATCCAGCTTGTTCAGCGCAGACTCACCGACGTTGGGGATATCCGCAGTAATTTCCTCACTGCCCAACTTGGTGTCGCGGGCAATACAGGTCAGTTCCTGAATGTGGATAGTGGTGAAGCGATCTTCCTGTACAACGCGTTCACTAATAAGGATGGAATCCTCAAAGTTGTAACCGTTCCAGGGCATGAATGCGATGCGCATATTCTGTCCCAGCGCCAACTCGCCCAGGTCTACAGAAGGACCGTCGGCGAGAATATCGCCACGGGCAACGCGGTCACCGGTACTCACGATCGGACGCTGGTTGATACAGGTATTCTGGTTTGAGCGGATGTACTTAGTCAGGTTGTAGATATCGACACCGGCATCACCGGCTTCGACTTCAGCGTCCGCTACACGAACCACTACCCGGCTGGAATCTACACGCTCAATTACACCACCACGCTTGGCCACCACACAGACGCCGGAGTCGCGCGCTACAGTGCGCTCCATTCCAGTACCCACCAGCGGCTTCTCAGCGCGCAGAGTCGGCACGGCCTGACGCTGCATGTTCGAGCCCATCAATGCGCGGTTGGCATCGTCGTGCTCGAGGAACGGAATCATTGCCGCGGCGACAGATACCACCTGCTTGGCGGAGACATCCATATACTGGATTTCGCCCGGATTTTTCAAAGCGAATTCATTGTGGTGACGCACGCTCACCAGGTCATCGACAAAGTTGCCGTTATCGTCAACCGCCGCGGAGGCCTGGGCGATAACATAGTTGGCTTCATTAATCGCAGATAAGTACTCGATTTCGTCGGTAACCTTGCCGTCAACCACTTTGCGGTAGGCGCTCTCGAGGAAGCCGTAGTGGTTGGCACGGGCATAGGTCGCCAGCGAGTTAATCAGACCGATGTTCGGTCCTTCCGGCGTCTCAATCGGGCAAACACGACCGTAATGCGTCGGGTGTACGTCACGGACTTCAAAGCCGGCGCGCTCACGGGTCAGACCGCCCGGGCCCAGTGCGGAAACACGACGCTTATGAGTCACTTCCGACAGCGGGTTGTTCTGATCCATAAACTGGGACAGCTGCGAGGAACCGAAGAATTCCTTCACTGCGGCGGCCACCGGCTTGGCATTAATCAGATCCTGCGGCATCAGGCCTTCAGACTCGGCCATGGACAGGCGCTCTTTCACAGCGCGCTCTACACGCACCAGACCGACACGGAACTGGTTTTCTGCCATTTCACCCACAGAGCGCACGCGACGGTTACCCAGGTGGTCGATGTCATCGACCATGCCTTGGCCATTGCGGATATCGATCAATGTTTTCAGTACATCGACGATATCTTCTTTGCTCAGAGTACCCTGACCTTTTTCATCTTCGCGGCCGAGGCGACGGTTGAACTTCATACGGCCAACGGCCGACAGATCGTAGCGCTCATCGGTGAAGAACAGGTTTTCAAACAGGGATTCTGCAGACTCTTTGGTGGGCGGCTCGCCCGGGCGCATCATACGGTAGATCTCAACCAGCGCTTCCAGCTGAGTGCGGGAAGGTTCGGCGCGCAGGGTATCGGAAATAAACGGTCCGCGGTCCAGGTCGTTGGTGTACAGGGTCTCGAAGTGCTTGACGTTCAGTACACGTAACTGAGCAACCACCTCAGCGGTAATTTCCGTATTACACTCAACCGCGATCTCACCGGTGGACTCATCGATAATATCCTGAGCCAGGATACGACCAAACAGGTACTCCAGGGGCGCTTCCAGTTTTTCAACACCGGCTTTTTCCAGCTGGCGGATGTGGCGCGGGGTGATACGACGCCCCTCTTCCACAATCACCTTGCCCTGCCCGTCTTTGATATCGAAGGAAGCGACATCACCGCGCAGGCGGGAGGGGATCAGCTCCAGGCTGACACTGTCTTCCTGCAGCTCAAAGTTACTGGTCTCGAAGAACATTTCGAGCATTTCCTGGGAGCTGTAACCCAGAGCACGCAACAAAATGGTGGCCGGCAGCTTGCGGCGGCGATCGATTCGCACGAAGACCAGGTCTTTTGGATCGAATTCGAAGTCCAACCAGGAACCACGGTAGGGGATTACGCGCGCAGCGTACAACAGCTTACCGGAGGAGTGGGTCTTGCCTTTGTCGTGATCGAAGAAAACACCTGGGGAGCGGTGCAGCTGGGAAACGATTACACGCTCGGTACCATTAATGACGAAGGTACCGTTATCGGTCATGAGCGGAATCTCGCCCATGTACACTTCCTGCTCTTTAATGTCCTTAATGGACTTATTCGCAGATTCTTTATCGTAAATAATCAGGCGCACACGTACGCGCAGCGGACAGGCGTAAGTGACGCCGCGCAGGGTGCATTCTTTCACATCGAAAGCGGGCTTACCCAGCGTATAGCTCACGTACTCCAGGGCGGCATTGCCGGAATAGCTGACAATCGGAAATACAGATTTAAACGCCGCCTGCAGGCCAACGTCCAAGCGGTCGTCGGGGCGCTTATCGGCCTGTGTAAAATTGCGATATGAATCCAGCTGTATCGCAAGCAGGAAGGGCACATCCATGACCTTAGGCAGTTTGCCAAAATCCTTGCGGATACGTTTTTTCTCAGTATATGAGTAAGCCATTCAAATTCCCCAGCTTGATCAGTGACAAGACTTCGTGGGACTCCATTCGGGAGCCCCTCCGGGCGAGAAGCCTCTGAACAACACAGCTTGGCTGTCCTGTTCAGAAACCTCTCCGCTTGCTTTCGAGCAGCGCAACTGCGCTATGGTTAAATGAGGTTTGCCACGGTTTTATCCCGCCGGCACCGCTAAAACCTCAGTACCGCAAACGGCAAAAAGGCCGGCGGACAAAAGTCCACCAGCCTTACCGCTATATGTCGTTTTAGGCGACCAATAGCGGGAATCGCAACAACCGAATTACTTCAGTTCTACAGTTGCGCCAGCTTCTTCCAGCTCTTTCTTAGCGGCTTCAGCTTCGTCTTTGGTTGCGCCTTCTTTCATCGGGCTCGGAGCGCTGTCAACCAGTGCCTTGGCTTCTTTCAAGCCCAGGCCAGTGAGGCCGCGAACAGCTTTGATCACGTTCACTTTCTTGTCGCCAGCGGAAGTCAGGATTACGTCGAAAGAATCCTTCTCTTCTGCGGCTTCAGCAGCAGCCGGACCGGCTACAACTGCTGCTGCAGCAGTTACACCGAACTTCTCTTCCATTGCTTCGATCAGTTCAACAACGTCCTTAACAGACATTTCGGCAACAGCGTTGATGATATCTTCTTTAGTCAGAGACATGAGTCATTACCTGAATTGGTTTGAGCAGTAACTGCTCGTATTTCGTTTTGAAACCGCGATTCGCCAATGCGAATGTATTACGCAGCTTCCTGCTCTTTTTGGTCGCGAACGGCCGCAATAGTGCGGACCAGCTTGCCAGCAGATGCTTCTTTCAACACGCTCATCAGCTTGGCGATCGCCTCGTCGTATGTCGGCAGGCTTGCCAACAGTGCGACGTCGGTGATCGCGCCTTCGAAGGCAGCACCTTTCAGTTCCAGCTTGTCATTGCCCTTAGCGAACTGGCTCAGGATGCGCGCACCGGCACCTGGGTGTTCGTTAGAAAATGCAAGAATGCTGGGACCTACGAATTTGTCAGTCAGACATTCGTAATCGGTTCCTGCCAGAGCGCGACGCGCCAGAGTATTGCGGACGACTTTCAACCAAACGCCGTTCTCGCGAGCCTCTTTGCGCAGGGCGGTCATGTCATTTACGGTAACGCCGCGGGAATCCGCAACTACCGCCGACAAGGCACCCTCAGCAGCTTGCTGGACATCTGCGACAATCGCTTTCTTGTCTTCGAGTCCAATAGCCATAGTGTCACTCCTGGATTTGAAAAAAACCGGACTTAAACGTCCGATCCGTTCCGGTGCATAAAGCTCAAATCCAGTACAAAATACTGGTTTGGGCGACACCGTCTGCGTAGGCTCAAACCTCTTCTTGGCCAACCTGGCCGAAGTTCGGATTAAGCCAGATACGTTAAACCTCAACGCACCGGGCACCTACGGTCTTTGACGGCCCACTCATCTGCCGAAGCATAGGGTGGACCCCAAAGTTCATTTCGGCGCACAGCCCTCAGGGGCTGCACAGCCATAATTAGATATTCAGTGAAGACTGGTCGATAACCAGACCTGGGCCCATAGTGGTGCTCAGGGTGATTTTCTTCAGGAATACACCTTTCGCAGAAGCCGGTTTGGCTTTCTTCAGGTCTGCCACCAGGGCTTCCAGGTTTTCTTTCAGTGCATTCGCATCGAAAGCAACTTTACCAATGCCACCGTGGATGATGCCGCCTTTGTCAGCGCGGAAACGCACCTGACCCGCTTTGGCATTTTTAACCGCAGTCGCAACGTCTGGAGTTACGGTGCCAGTCTTCGGGTTCGGCATCAGGCCGCGCGGGCCGAGGATTTGACCCAGCTGACCCACAACGCGCATTGCATCGGGAGAAGCAATAACCACGTCGAAGTCCATCTTGCCGGCTTTAACGTCGGCAGCCAGTTCGTCCATACCGATCAGGTCAGCGCCCGCTTCTTTAGCGGCTTCAGCGTTTGCACCCTGGGTGAAAACAGCTACGCGAACGTCTTTACCAGTGCCGTGCGGCAGAGTAGTTGCACCACGAACAGCCTGGTCGGATTTACGTGGATCGATACCCAGATTCACAGAGGCGTCTACGGTCTCGGCAAACTTAACCTTGGACAACTCTTTCAGCAGAGCCACAGCTTCATCGAAGCCATACGCTTTGCCAGTTTCCACTTTTTCAGCGATAGCGCGCTGACGCTTGCTCAACTTAGCCACTTAGAGACCCTCCACTTCGATACCAGCACTGCGTGCGGAACCGGCGATAGTGCGCACGGCCGCGTCCATATCGGATGCAGTCAGATCGGCCTTCTTCATTTCTACGATCTCTTCCAGCTGAGCGCGGGTAACCTTACCCACCTTCTCAGTGTTCGGGCGACCAGAGCCACTTTTGATCTTAGCGGCCTTGCGCAGCAGTACAGCGGCGGGCGGAGACTTCATGATGAAGGTGAAGGAGCGATCACTGTATACAGAAATCACAACTGGCACCGGCAGACCAGGCTCTAGGCTCTGAGTCTGGGCGTTGAACGCCTTACAGAATTCCATGATGTTCACACCGTGCTGGCCCAATGCGGGACCAACGGGTGGACTCGGGTTGGCCTGACCGGCCTTAACTTGTAGCTTGATGTAAGCTTCTACTTTCTTAGCCATTACAGCTCTCCTCTAGATGGGTGGTAACGCCAGCTGCAGCTAACCAATACGGCTATAAGAACTGGCTCCCCGCCCCGACCAATAAAATCTATTTTCCGGGGACGCGAAAACCCCCTTCCACCTTGCGGCGAAAGAGGGCAAAAATTCAGACTGGAATCAGGTCTTTTCTACCTGACCAAACTCCAGCTCAACAGGGGTGGAACGCCCGAAAATCAACACCGCCACTCTCAGGCGACTCTTCTCATAGTTGACTTCTTCAACTACGCCATTGAAATCATTAAACGGACCGTCAATGACCCGAACCATTTCACCTGGTTCGAACAATGTCTTAGGCTTGGGCTTATCAACGGAATCGTCAATACGATTCAGAATGGCCTGCGCCTCGCGGTCGGTAATTGGGGCCGGCCTATCTGCCTTACCGCCAATAAAGCCCAGCACTCGAGGAGTTTCTTTTACCAAGTGCCAAGTATCGTCGTTCAGCTCCATTTCCACCAGAACATAGCCGGGGAAAAATTTACGCTCACTTTTCCGTTTTTGTCCTGCTCGCATCTCCACCACTTCTTCGGTGGGAACCAGCACTTCACCAAACAGATGATCCATTTCATGTAGCTCAATACGCTCTTTTAAAGAGCTGGCTACACGCTTCTCATAACCCGAGTAAGCCTGGACCACATACCAATGCTTTGACATGTATCAACCTTTAGCCGATGAGTTTGGATGCCGCCCAACCTAAAGCGGAGTCCAGCGCCCAGAGAATTAGCGCCATAATCAACACAAAAACCACCACAATCACAGTCGTCTGGGTGGCCTCTTGACGAGTCGGCCAAACCACGCGCCTGACTTCCGTTTGCGCTTCGCGCAACAGCTGCCAGAGTGCATTACCCTTCGCAGTATTCACCGCGACAACCAGGGCAGCCAGGCAGATTGCAGTCACTGCCAGTACGCGGTAAATCAGAGGGAATTCGGCATAATAAGAATTGCCCGCGACAGCACCACCAACCAGCAGCACAATCAGCAGCCACTTCAGGCCGTCAAGACGAAAGGTTTTCGCTTCTGCTTTAGCATTCATATATGAAGCCCTTAGCGCACTATAGATAAGCCCTTAGTGCTCAAAAACACAAAAGCCCCACTGACAAGTAGGGTCTTGCGACACCCCTAAACTTATTTCAAGTGGAGTGTTTAAAATGGCAGGCCAGGAGGGACTCGAACCCCCAACACCCGGTTTTGGAGACCGGTGCTCTACCAATTGAACTACTGGCCTGTACATCACGAGCGCCTTGGCCCTCGAAGATAGAGAGGGCTATAGCTCACCCTCTCATCTGGTGCACCACCGGTGAATCCCGGCGGCACGAAGATCAAAGATTACTCAATGATCTTAGCAACAACGCCCGCACCAACGGTACGACCACCTTCGCGGATAGCGAAGCGCAGACCGTCTTCCATGGCGATCGGAGCGATCAGGGTAACAACCATTTGAATGTTGTCGCCCGGCATTACCATTTCAGTACCTTCAGGCAGTTCACACGCACCAGTTACATCGGTGGTACGGAAGTAGAACTGTGGACGGTAGCCTTTAAAGAACGGGGTGTGACGACCACCTTCGTCCTTGGACAGGATGTACACTTCCGCTTCGAACTTGGTGTGCGGGGTGATGGAGCCCGGCTTAGCCAGAACCTGACCACGCTCAACTTCGTCACGCTTAGTACCACGCAGCAGCGCACCAATGTTCTCACCAGCACGACCTTCGTCGAGCAGCTTGCGGAACATCTCAACACCAGTACAGGTAGTAGTGGTGGTGTCCTTGATACCAACGATCTCAACTTCGTCGCCAGTATTGATCACGCCACGCTCTACACGACCGGTTACTACGGTACCGCGGCCAGAGATGGAGAATACGTCTTCGATCGGCATCAGGAACGGCAGGTCTACCGCGCGCTCAGGCTCCGGAATGTACTCGTCCAGGGTCTCAACCAGCTTCTTAACAGCGGTGGTACCCATTTCGTTGTCATCTTCGCCGTTCAGGGCCATCAGGGCAGAACCAACGATGATCGGAGTGTCGTCACCCGGGAACTCGTACTGATCGAGAAGCTCACGAACTTCCATCTCTACCAGCTCGAGCAGCTCTTCGTCGTCTACCATGTCCGCCTTGTTCAGGAATACCACGATGTACGGTACACCGACCTGGCGAGACAGCAGGATGTGCTCACGAGTCTGCGGCATGGGGCCGTCAGCTGCGGAACATACCAGGATAGCGCCGTCCATCTGAGCAGCACCGGTGATCATATTCTTAACGTAGTCGGCGTGTCCCGGGCAGTCTACGTGCGCGTAGTGACGAGTCGGGGACTCATACTCAACGTGGGAGGTAGCGATGGTGATACCGCGCTCACGCTCTTCCGGGGCATTATCGATGCCGTCGAAAGCAACTGCGTCACCGCCCCAAACTTCCGCACATACACGGGTCAGAGCAGCGGTCAGAGTGGTTTTACCGTGGTCAACGTGACCGATGGTGCCCACGTTCACGTGGGGCTTGGAACGTTCAAACTTTTCTTTTGCCATTGCAGCCTCCTAATATAGATGAGCCCTCAATGACATCATCTATGTCCAGAACATGCGCATCCGACCCGGAAAAGCCCGACCCCGGACACAAACAACCGCAAGAGCTTTCACCCTCGCGGCTATTAAAAAATGGAGCTCATGGGCGGATTTGAACCGCCGACCTCACCCTTACCAAGGGTGTGCTCTACCCCTGAGCTACATGAGCAAATTATCGCCTCTTAGGCGACCACAAGGCCTGCCGACCCGAAGGACTTTCCAACCAAACCCAAAACTGGAGCGGGCAGCGGGGATCGAACCCGCATCATCAGCTTGGAAGGCTGAGGTTCTACCATTGAACTATGCCCGCTTGCGGGAGCCTCCAGACAAAACAACCTGTTTTGCCGGCAACACCTTACGGTGTAAAAAATGGTGCAGGGGGGTGGATTCGAACCACCGAAGCTTTCGCGTCAGATTTACAGTCTGATCCCTTTGGCCACTCGGGAACCCCTGCCTCAATGCGGGGTGCATTCTCTACACCTTCCGCCGCGCTGTCAACACTTTTTCTTTAAAATTCACAGACTTAGCTGCAAAAACCAATGCTGAACAACACCGGGATAAAATGGAGCTGGCGAGAGGAGTCGAACCCCCGACCGGCTGATTACAAGTCAGCTGCTCTACCAACTGAGCTACGCCAGCACTATCCCGTACACTGTCAAGACCGATAAATCTGCCCTGTCAGTGGAGGCGGGATTCTATGGGATGTTATCCCGACACGCAACACCCTTTTTGCAGATAAATCAGAATTTTTGTGTCGCCTAATACTTCTCTCAAAGAATACGGGCTTTAAATAATTAATTGGTTAGGATCTAGACCTATCGCCCGGCGGCCCTTCAGCCCGCCACCTCAGCACAGAGGTTTCGACGCCGGTCCAACTCTGGATATTCCTGCTGCAACCGATGCCAAAATTCGGGGGCCAAATAATCTGAGGCGCCAGGGGCTAAGACCACCCATCGCTCTCTATGTGTCTGAGGTTCTTCGCGGAGCTGGGCACGAACCCCCCGCCCCACCAGATTATCTGTCAGAGTCTCGGCCCGCTTGCGCTCACTAAAAATACCAAACGAGATACCATCAGCGAGCGCTCCCTTTGGAATTACGTAGCTGTCTATCCCCTGGGCCTGCAATTCACGCAATCGGTTAAAGGCTTCCCGCCGGGAGTTCAACGGCGGCAAAAAGACCCAATAACGCATTGGCCCTTGCATTTCGATATCGCGCAGCTCAGCCGAGGCCTGCAAAGCCTTTAGGCGTTGCACGATCGCTTCCCCCTGATGCTCTTCTGAAAAAGGTCCTAATAAGGTGCAGAGCTGCTCTGCGGAGTGATCGACAGGCGACCGCGCAGGGGAGTCGGTCAAAGGGGGGAGCGTCTGTGGCGACACTTCGCCAACCAGAATAATACGCTTGTTTTGCACCCCCACTTTTTCTTCTGTAACCCTTACCGCCTCCTCTTGAGCGCCGGAGCCCAAAGCGAACCAAGCAAAGATTCCAACATTCAACAACAGTAAAAAAAGAGCTATCCAGCGCATAGTGTGTTATTTCATCAAGGATTACTTAACGCCAGCCCATCCATTACCAGTTCAGGCGCCAGACGATGATCTTGCTGGTAAAGAGCTGACAGCAGCGGAGCATCACCGCCGGTTAGCCACAAAAGAGGCTCCCCGTCACAGAATTCGCACAATTCCTCCAGCGCGCGATCAATAGCCCCCAGTACCATTAGCAGCAACCCGCGATTAATCGCTTCGTCGGTATTGCGGCCAGCCTCAAGGGATTCTATGAAGGCAACTTCCTGCGCACTTTTAGCCGCATGGGTATCGAGATACAGCGATCGCTGCATCAGGCCGATACCTGGGACAATATACCCCCCCAGGTGACGTCCATTATTGTCCAATAAATCCAAAGTTACTGCGCTGCCACAGTCCACAATTAGAGCCGCCCGGCGATCTCGGTCAAACGCCGCCAACATGGCCAGCCAGCGATCGGCCCCAAGAAGACGATGGTTTTCATAACCACAGGCAACACCAGCACACTCCTCTAACACCTGCGAAAACTCTACCTCCAAGGAAAACAACGCCTGGATATGCCCCTGCAGAGTATCGGCAACGACCGGGCCCGCCACATTGACTACACGTACTCTTTTGGGATTAAGTAGATCCCACCCTTTAGGCAGGTCTCCGGCACGTAGATCAGCAGTTTGAAAACTACCCCTGGTCTTTACCTGCCCCTTACTCAACAAGCGCCACTTGCCGCGGGTATTACCTATATCCAATTCGAGAATCAAAGCTGCCCCCGTAAAGAGATTTCGCCACCGTGAAAATGTCGTAATTCACCATCCATATTCAAAATCAAAGCGCCTCCACGGCTTACCCCTGCCGCCACTCCCTTCCAGGTCTGATTACCGGCCTGTAGTGTGACCTCTCGTCCGGCAAACTGATCTAGCTGCATCCAAGCATCTCGATAGGCACCAAAGCCCAGTTCTGTGTAGCTATCTAATACCGGCAGTAACTCTGTTAAAAGAGCCGCCGCCAATTGATTGCGGGGGATCCCAGGCTTAACCTGCTGCAAGTCAGCCCAGGGCTGGTCGATCGCACTCGCGCAACTATCACGCAGGCCGCTGTTCAACCCTATACCGATCACCACGGCACAACGGTCGGTAAGATCACCCTTGAGCTCCAGCAAAACCCCCGCGAGCTTGCGACCACGACACCACACATCGTTAGGCCATTTAAGACGTATATCCGGTACCGAGAAGCGGTTCAAAGCCCGAGCAATTGCCACCCCAACGGCAAGGCTCAGTCCTTCAAGACACTGAACGCCGCCATTAAATTCCCATCCAACAGAGAGGCTGATACCGGACGCATACGGGCTGATCCAACGGCGGCCTCGGCGCCCGCGACCCGCACTCTGGCGCTCGGAGAGTATGGCGATGGCATGCCCACTGCCCTCTTCCATCAGAGACAACAATTGTGCATTTGTAGAGTCCACTTCATCAAAGAGAATCAGTTCGCGTAATAGAGCCTCCGCCTTATCATCGAGTGTGCTGTTAATTTTTTTCGCACAGAGAAGATCCAGCCCACCAGGCATACGATATCCGCGCCCCTTGATGGACTCCAACTGCAGACCGTACTGTTCTAGTTTCTGTATTTGTTTCCATACCGCTGCGCGGCTAACTCCCAAGGCTTCGCCGAGAGACTCGCCAGAGTGCATCTCGCCATCAGCCAATAATTCCAGTACCGGACGCAACGGCTCCAGTGGATATTTTGCGATAGTGTCTTGCAAGGTGATCAACTTTTTATGTAGCGACGAAAATAGCGGTGCCCCAGGCTTGTCAGCACTTCATAACCGATTGTACCGGCGTGCTCAGCCACGGCATCCACCGTCAGGTTACTGTTGAGGATCTCAATCGACTGAAGAGAGTCTCGCTCCTCGTGGGACAATGCAGAAATATCAAACGTGGTGGAATCCATGGAGATACGTCCGATTATCGGTAGCTGGCGCCCACAGGCCCAACCGCAGCCCCGGCCTCCTTGAGCGCGAATTATACCGTCGGCGTAACCACCGCGGGCCACCGCCAGCCAGCTCCCCGCCGTCACCTGCTGGGTCGCACCATAACCCACCGACTGTTTGCGACTAACCAGACGTTTCTGCACAATGGGCAGGCTCAACGTCACTGTTGGACGCATCGGATTGGGGGTGCCGGGAATGGGGTTAACGCCGTAGAGTGCGGAACCCGGGCGCGCAATATCAAAGTGATAATCCTCTCCGAGAAAAATACCCGATGAGTTAGCAAGACTGAGCTGCACCTCCGGACATAGAACCCGTAACTTTTCACCCGCCTCCTTAAAGCTACGCAACTGAATGTCATTTTGTGGATGCTGCGGCTCGTCTGCGCAGGCTAGATGACTCAGTAGGATACGGATATCTGCCGAGGCTAATAGCTGCCTGTCACGCAACAGCAGGTCGAATTCCTCCGGGCCCATCCCCAAGCGAGTCATCCCCGAATCGATTTTTACCGCACAGGGGCCTTCGATTTCTGCTTGAGCACAAATATCGACCCAGTGGCGCAGCTGCTCCAGAGTAAAAAGCGTGGGCATCAGCCCCGCCTTTGCGCACTCCAACTCTGCACCAGCGCGGACCCCTGTGAGGATGACGATCTGGACACTATCACCCAACTCCTTACGCAAACGCTCCCCTTCCGCTTGAGTAGCAACGAAGAAGTCACGGCACCCCTGCCGAAAGAGCGCTGGTACCACTTGACTCATCCCGAGGCCATAAGCATCTGCTTTGACCACAGCGCCACACTTGGCACCGCTCCTCAGACGTTTATTCAGGTCCAGGTAGTTACCAGCAATGGACTGCAAATTAATGCTCAGCAACCCTTCGCGGAAATCGTTCATGCCATCACAACTCTTAGTTCACCAGCTAGGTTGCCCCGAGTAAGCTTTCACGTCGTAAAGCACGGGCACCTACTAATATACACAGCCCAACCAAAGAAAGGGTGACCACAGAGCCAGCCAGGGCCAGGCGTGTCGAAATTGGCTCCCCAGCCATGAGCGCGCTCAGCCACTGTTGCTGCCCAATCAGTGGGACCAGCTGCCAAATGGGAGCATCCAGCTCAATATTGGACAGTTTTAATCCAACTAACAGTGTGACAGGAAGAGCCTGCAAAATACTCAGCTGAACCTGAGCATCCTTGAAGGAGCGGGAACGCAACGACAGTAAGATTTGCAATACGGCAACCAAGAGCGCAAGGGGCAACAATATTATGCTCATCGCTATCAACTCAGAGAGACCTGCAGAAAAGCGTACTCCAATCTCCGCTAACGGGAGCAAACTAAAAGATATCGTCAACACTGCGAGAGACAGGAGTGCACCAAACCAAGCAATACTAGTAACCGCCAAAACTTTTGCCACAACAACCTGCCAGCCGCTTAAAGGTTGCTGCAATAAAATTTCGACGCTCATGCGTTCACGCTCCCCCGCCGAGGTATCAATAGAGGGAGCAGTGCTGCATACCATTAACCCCATGATCAATAGTACCGGAACCATCAGCCCCAAAATGGCTACTCCACGACTAGACGGAGTACTGACATCCCGCACCTCAAGTTGCCAGGGGGACAAAGTCTGGGCGGCAATACCTCGAACCGCTAACCGCTGCTGCATGATCGTTTGCTGAAGCCGCGCCAACTGCTCTTGAACCCGCTGTGCTCCGCGCCCTCCGGACTTGTCTGCGCTATCCACATATAAATACACCGTAGGGGACAGCAAGTCGCGATAATCTTCCGCAAAATTTTTGCCTATTTGTAAAACCACATCATATTTACCCTGCAAAAGTTCCTGCGGCACCCCGCCCTGCAGTGGCTCAATACGCAAGTCTCCCCCACGTAACTGCTCCTCCAATAAAGGAGCATGTTCTCCGCCGACAACAGCTACGGCAAAGGAGGTTTCCGACATTACCTTGTAAGATAAAGCGCCACTGCCAATCATCAGCAAAGGAAATAGCAGGGTAAAACCCAGTGTGATCCCTAAAGCCCGCCGATCACGCCAGACCTCTCGAAACTCCTTAAGAAGCAGCCCCCGCATTTGCCGAGATCGCATATTCCTAAAAATACTCATGCCGGCTCCCCTCCCTCAAGTCTCCATAAGCAAGGCGCACAAAACTGTCCTCAAGGTTGCCGCAGCCGGTTTGTGCCATAAGCTCATCGGGTGTTCCGCTGCCAACTATTGCGCCATCCGCCATCACCAGAACGCTATCGGATAGTTCAAGAACCTCCGCCATAATATGGCTGGAAAATAAAATTGTGCTCCCTTCCGAGCGCAAGCGCAGTAGTGTTTTGCGTAACAAGCGGGCCGCGAGTACATCCAGCCCCCGTGTCGGCTCATCAAGAATCAAATGTGCAGGGCGGTGGACCAATGCCCGGGCCAGGGAGACTTTCATTCGCTCCCCCTGGGAAAACCCCTTTGTGCGGCGATTCCAAAGATCCGATAATTCCAGCTCACCCTTTACCGCCAATAATGCCTCTTCAAGCTCCGTCCCAGCCAGTCCCTGTGCACTAGCAAAAAAGGATAGGTACTCTGCAACGGTGAGACGCTCGTAAAGTCCCTCCCTATCGCCGACAATACCCAGCTGCCGCCGTACATCTTTTGGATGCTGACTGGGCTCTAGCCCCCCAACGAAAACCTTTCCGCGATCCGCTTTCAGCAGACCAGCAATAATCCGCAAGCAAGTGGTCTTCCCCGCCCCATTCGCCCCGAGCAAAGCCGTGACCTGGCCATCGGCCGCAGAAAAACTAAGATTTCGCAATATAGGTTTCGCCGCGAATTTCTTATAGACAGAATCAACCCTGATCACAGTCCTTTTTCCTCTAAGTGCTTTCGTTTAGGTCCTTCTATTGCGGGCCCATAAATTCCCGCCGTAAAAGGAGGCCTATTTATATCAGTAATACAAGTCTGCTCGAGTTTTTTTTCTGGCGACTCAAGAAACTCTTTAATCAACCGAGGTATACACCCTCTCATTGAATTGATATGGCCACCGCTACTAACGACCAAGTGCTGTTTATTCACTAAATACCCAAGCTGTTTTTCAGCGTACGCTGGGGGAGTAATCGGATCGGCTTCACCTGAAATCAAAAGTACCGGGTGCTTGCGCAACTCAGGCTGCTCATAAGCTCTATCAGGTACCGGCCAAACTTCGCAGCCACTTTCGAATATCCCGAAGAAAGCATCTCCTACAAAAGTACCCCGGATATCCGCAGCAATTTCCTCCTCGCTAAGCCGGGATAACTCCTCTGCACAGGCGATGGAGAGCGTTAAACCAAGTGACATTCCTGAAGTGCCATCGGGAAATAAACCTAGAATTCCCGATAGCGGATAATAATTACCCAGACCGGCCTGCTGTATAGCAAATGGTATTTGTGCAGCCGCCTCTGGAGAGTAAAGTGCAGTACGTATCGCATTTTGTAAAACCCAACGAGACATCGGATGCGCCATTGGCTTCCCCGTATTGGGATCAGGGAAGTCGACCGCTATAGATTTATTCCAATCATTTAATAGTTGATCCAGTACAGTTCTCCAGTTCCCAAATTTAGAACAGCTCACATCAGATAGGCAGTCACGCACCAATATTTTTAATGCGTCTTCGGCTGCTGTCGCGCTCAAAAATACTTTTGAATCGATTGGCGCTACCGCATCCAACACCAGGGCTTTTAAACTATTGGGATACCATTGTTGATAAAGAAGTGCTGTACGAGTCCCCCAAGAACCGCCCCAGAGGGATATACGCTGATGATTGAGGTGCTTTCGCACTCGTTCCAGGTCTTCAACAGACTGCCGGCTACTCAATGAATTCGCAAAATTCGCCTGCTGCAAATAACACTTCTCAAGAGCTTTGGATATAAACTCCAAATCCATCGGTGTATCCCGATCAATACCACAGTCAAATGAGCGGGAGAGCCCAGTTCCTCGACGATCCACCATGACGATTGCATGGTTTTGATTAATTTTTCGAAACTTGTGCAGAAATGGTGCTAAGTCACTCGCCGCTTGGCCCGGCCCCCCAGCAAGGAGATACAAAGGTTCCCGTTGTACTTTATTCATAGCCGGTGATACGAACACGGCCAGAGTCACTTCGGCATCCCCCTCACCTACAGGAATTCGTGTGCATCGTAATGGTTGACCCCAACCATCCAAGTAGCAATCCTGTAAGTCAGTTATTTCCTCCGAGATCAACAGGGGGGTAGTCAACAAGCCCCATAACATGACTGCACCATAAAGTAGTCCCCTAAACCCTATCACGACAGTATTCTCCTTAACCTATAACGTCGAGCATGACAGTGTATCCAACTTCAGACATTCCTGTCCTTGGCTAGCTAGAGTCACAGAATTGCATTAGCACCCGCCCTCCCACAGTGGTAAGGTTTCCGTTTTAGTTTGCCCATGATTGCACCCATGAGCTTTTCAGACCGTGAAAAACATTTAATTCGAGCCGCTTTTACTTGGGGCCAGATCACTCAACAGGAGGGTTATACACTTTCTGACCTGGAAATTGAGAAGTCGGTACTTTTCCGCCGCTTACTCGGCGGCCGGCCAGCACTAGCTTTTCCTCCCCCGCTACGGCATGGTTTCCCCTGGTATGAAGTAATTGAAGGGCGTCCTGAACATATTGTCAGTGCCTCCGACGCTTCCCCGGAATCTAGTATCATCGCCCCCGGATGTAAAATAGGTGAAACCTGTATCCTGATTGATGGTGCTTTCTGGCGCGTGGTAGAAACCATCTCTGAGCGAGAGGAGTATATTGTCGAATGGGGGCAATACCCCATGCAGTGGCGTCTCAAAAAGCACTGGGAAGTTAACTATGAAATGACCCAGCAACTGCAGAGCTTTCGCAGAGATAATCCCAGCGCCCAGGTCAGTTTCGACAACTACCTCAGCCAACGAGACTATCGGGAGTTTCGTATCGATGAGGATCAAACGGTTTGGTTGTGTGAATGGCAACTAAGCCGGATCAGTCTTTCAGGTTGGGTCTGGGTAGGCTCACTGCTTTCTCCAGCAGATACAAGACTGACCCCTATCCATGAAGACCCTCTCGGCCCTATGATTCTTGGCGAGCCAGATATCGATAACGGTGAGGCCTGGCTTCGAATTGAAGAGGCCGATAGTGAAGCCCGTTTTGTTAAACTCGGTGGCTCACACGAATACCTATCTCTCACCTCTGCCAGTACCGCATACCTAAAGGGGTTATTACATAACCTACAGGAAACTCTGGAAGACATTGAAGTAATGGATTGCTGTGGTAACCACCCAATCCGCCGCTTCTCTCTCCCTTCCGCGCTTGTGCCCCTCGATGAGCTGAGCTTGAAAGAGATGCACTACGACTTGGTTCCAGACAATGCCTACGAGCAACAGGAATAGCCCTCCGAGTTCAGCCGCCGGCAAAGCCCCTTTTTGGGGCTTTTGATAACCTACTCACCGCTCTTAAATTTACGCCAACCTTCCACTTACCCACAAGTCGACCGTCAGCTTATCTTCAATTTCCCTGTCCACTTTTATTTTCCCGGTGGTTACCAACAGAAACCATGGATAGAGCTGTGCATAACTCCGG
>NZ_JBGMEL010000016.1:0-102648 GCF_041447225.1 Microbulbifer echini
GAACCTGTGACCTACGGCTTGTAAGGCCGTCGCTCTCCCAACTGAGCTAACCACCCCGTGTCAGGAGCTGCGTATCTTAATGATATTCTTTGCTGCGTCAACGCCTTTTTTGAATTTTTTTTTGTCTTTCAATGAGTTAAGGCATTTACGCAGGTGTAGTTGGGCGTGTCCGGCGGGAGGTGACACTGCTATAATCGCGAAAATTTCCAGGGTATAAGCGTGGAACAAGCCGTGAAAGAAAAGCGTTGGCTGGGGCAATTTCTACTTGCACTTAGTGCGTTGTGCCTGTCTGTGGTCGTGCAGGCCGTAGTGGAGACGGAAAAGCTGTCCTCTCCAGAATTGGAAGCACGCTATCGGGTGCTGATTGAGGAAATGCGTTGTCCAAAATGCCAGAACCAAAACTTGGCTGGCTCGGATGCGTCAATTTCCGCAGACCTGCGCCGGGAGATCCGTCGCCTGCTGGAAGAGGGGTTTACGGACCAAGAAATAGTCGACTACATGGTGGCCCGTTATGGGGACTTTGTACTCTATAGGCCCCCGGTACAGCGCAACACTTTGGCATTGTGGTTGGCCCCCGGCGTTTTTGCCTTGCTGGGTCTGTTGGCCCTTATTGTGATTGTGGTGCGCTCCCGCAGCGGGACCGGCGCCGGGCAGGACGATGCCAGTGGCGAGTTGACGGAAGATGAAAAGCGTCGCCTGAAAAAACTCCTGGGCGATGACGGGGATGATTTGACTGAGCGTGGGAAGAAAAGCAAATGACTGATATTTGGTTTGGTTTGGCGATCCTGCTGTTATTGCTGGCTCTTGTTTTTCTTTTGCCGGGCCTGCGGGCTGCGGGGGCACGCCGTGCGGGTGTAGATAAGCGCGCGGCATTGGCGGAGATTTATCGCGAGCGTTCCCGTGAGTTGCGCGCCGCAATGCAAAGTGGCGCTATCGATGAGCAGCAGTTTAACCAGCTTGAGGCGGAAATGACTCGTGAGCTCCTCAGTGCCGAAACGGAAACCGCTGCTGCGGCTCCATCACGGCGCGGCGCAGGTCTGCTAATAAGCTTGGCTGTTTTGTTCCCAGCGATGGCGGTGGGCGCCTATGTTCTATCCGAGCGCCCTGCAGAGGTGTCTCTGTATCGCGAGATGATGGCCAGTCAGCAGGGGCAGACAGACCCGTCGAGTGAAGAGCGTATCACCCAGCAACTGAAACAGCGTGCTGAGTCTCACCCAGAGGATTTGAGTAGTCGCTTCGTATTGGCACAGAGGCTCCTGGTCAGTGGCGATATAGCCGGTGCCGTGGATGGCTATCGCTTTGTGTTGGAGCGTGAACCCGAGGCGGTGTCGGTCAAAGCCGAGCTGGCCCAGGCCCTGTTCTTTGCGGGTGGTTCCAAAATCACGGACGAGATTCGCACGCTGATCCATCAGGTACTAGAGGCTCAGCCCAACAACGGCACTGCTTTGGGTCTAGCAGGCATCGCCGCTTATGAAGACAAAAATTATCGCCAGGCACGCGATCATTGGCAGGGTGCCCTGGTGCAATTGGCTCCGGGAACGGCCGCGGCCGAGGCTTTGGCGGCGGGGGTGGCCCGTGCAGAAAAGGCCCTGGCAGAGCGCGGTGAACCGGTCGTTGCCGAGACCGCAGTTGAGGTCCAGGAAGGAGCGCAGATTCGCATTGCGGTGAGCTTGAGTGGCAACGTTACCGCGGATCCTTCGACTCCAGTCTTTATTTACGCTCGCAGTGCTGATAGCCCGATGCCTTTGGCGATTGTGCGATTGACTGCGGGACAGCTGCCGGCGGAGGTGGTGCTGGATGAATCACGGGCGATGATGCCGGGTCGTTCAATTTCTACGGTGGACTCTGTGCAGTTGGTTGCGCGTTTGGCTTTGCGCGGTGACGCGCGCCCCGCATCGGGCGACTGGCAGGGCACCATTAAAACTCTGCCCAAGTCGCGCTGGGGTGATCAGCAGTCCATCGTGATTGACCGGGAACTCTAGGCTTTTCGGTAAATACAAACCGCGCCGTTCAGGGCCAATATTCTAAAGGATATAGTGCCCTGAGAACTATTTTACGCGTTGGTGGTCACAGGCGCGCGCGGCAAAAATTGAGGTTTTTCTTTCCCTGCCGCTGGCGATTTCATACAGCTTGAGATGTTGGCATTGGGTACCAGTTGCGGCGGTTGTGCGATCTTGACTTGACCATCGGCCATTCCGGCCGATAATCCGCCTGCAACGATACTGTGAAGAATCGCGCTGAAAGCCCTGGTGGCGCCATGTACAATTGAGCGTTTGGTGATCGGGCCGGCAAAGATAAAAAATACCGAGTTTAAGAATACATGCGTCTGAAGTGCATCAAGCTTGCGGGTTTCAAGTCCTTTGTTGACCCCACCACTGTTTATTTCCCGACAAACCTCAACTCGGTGGTTGGTCCCAACGGGTGCGGCAAATCCAATACGATTGATGCCGTGCGCTGGGTGATGGGGGAGTCGTCGGCAAAAAACCTGCGCGGCGATTCGATGACCGATGTGATATTTAATGGCTCCAGCGGGCGCAAACCCGTTGGCCAGGCCTCTATTGAATTGGTATTCGATAATTCTGCCGGAAAATTAACAGGCGCTTATGCCGCTTTCACCGAAGTCTCTGTGAAGCGCAAAGTGACCCGCGAAGGGCAGAACAATTACTACCTTAATGGAGAGAAGTGCCGGCGCCGCGATGTGACCGACCTGTTCCTTGGAACTGGCCTCGGACCGCGCAGCTACGCGATTATCGAACAGGGCATGATCTCAAAGTTGATTGAGGCCAAGCCAGAAGAACTCAGGGTTTTTATCGAAGAAGCCGCCGGTATTTCCAAATACAAGGAGCGTCGTCGCGATACAGAAAATCGCATGCGTCGGACTTCGGAAAACCTGGAGCGACTCACCGATATTCGCGATGAGCTGGAGAGACAATTGTCGCGTTTGGAGCGTCAATCTGCCGCAGCCGAGAAATACAGTCGGTTTAAAGGAGAAGAGCGCAGTCACAAAGCAAATCTGCAGGCGCTGAAATACCGCGAACTCAATGAAAAATCCTCCGCCAAGCAGCAACAGATCGGCGAGCTGGAGCTGACCGTGGAGGAGCTGGTAACCCGGCAGGTGAACTGTGATACGGGCATTGAGCAAAAACGCGTTGGCTATCACGAGTTATCCGACAGTTTTAATGAGGTACAGGGGCGCTTCTATGCTGTGGGCGCGGATATTGCCCGCCTCGAACAGAGCATTGCTCACGCTCGCGAGCGCTCGACCCGCCTGCAATCAGACCTGGGACAGACGGAACAGGAATTCCGCGAGGCGGAAACCAACCTGGAGGTGGATCGCGAGAAAGCCGCCCAGTTTGAGGAAGAGCTGGAAATTATCGTGCCGGATCTTGAGATGGTGCTCGCTGCGGAGGAAGACTCCGCCAGTGGTCTGCTCGAAGCCGAGGAGCAGATGCGCAACTGGCAAAACGAGTGGGATCAGTTTAACCAGGGGGCCTCCCGCTCGCGCCAAATGGCGGAGGTACAGCAGTCGCGTATCCAGCACCTGGAAACCTCTGGGCAGAGACTGCTAGAACGAATTAACAAGCTTGTCGCAGAGCAATCTGGCCTGCAGGTCTCCGAAGATGATGAGGAAACCCTGCAATTAAATGAGCAACTCGCCGAACTGGAAATGCAGGTGCAGGAGCGCCGCGAAGAAACTGCTGAGCGCGGTGAATCTCTGCAAGAACGGCGCAGTCGAGAGCGGGAACTGGCTAGCGAGCTGGACCAGCTGCGCCTTCAGTTACAAACCAGCCGGGGCCGCCAGGCATCCCTTGAGGCACTGCAGCAGGCCGCGTTGGGGCAGGGCAAAGCCGTAGAGAATTGGCTGCAGCAACAGTCGCTGGCCGATAGGCCCCGACTCGCCGACCAGATCCAGGCGGAAGCCGGCTGGGAGACTGCCGTGGAAACGGTACTGGGCCAGCAGTTGCAGGCGGTTTGTATCGAGCAGTTGGAAAATTTGGCCGAGGGTTTGGATCAACTGCAAAGTGGTCAGGCGATCTTTATCGATGGCAGTGCCGTAAACCCCACGGCTGTCGGACAGCTGCCATCTTTGACCCGTGTGGTGCAGGGGCCGGCATCTCTCACCGGCCTGCTCGCCGGCATTTACACAACGGAAACTCTCAATGAGGCTCTGACACAGCGCAGTGCTCTGCAGTCCCATGAGTCCATAGTGACTCGTGACGGACTCTGGCTCGGCCCCAACTGGCTGCGGGTGAGTCGCGCCAGCGACGCGGAGTCCGGCGTCTTGGCTCGCAAGCAGGAGCTGGAAATCCTGGACAGAGAGATCTCCCTGTGTGAAGAACAGATAGAGCAGAGTACCGAGCAGCGTGAGACACTGCGCAATCAGGTCACTGACCTGGAGCGCGCGATTGAGCAGGCGCGCAATGATTCCGAACAACTCGCTCGCCGCGAAGCTGAAATGCGCAGCCAACTCTCTGCCCGCCGCGCTCGCGCCGAGCAGATGAGTGAGCGTCGCCATCGGATTGAGCAGGAAATTGCCGAGGTGCGCGAGCAGCAGGAACTTGAAGGCGAGTCTCTTTCGGAGGCGCGCCTGATGCTACAAGAAGCTGTTGAAGCCATGAGCGATGATACCGATCGCCGTGAAACGCTTATGGCGCGGCGCGAAGAATTGCGCGAGGCCCTGGATGCCGCGCGGCTGCGTGCCCGCGAAGACAAGGATCGCGCCCACGAACTGGCTATGCGCGAGCAGTCGGTGCGCACTCAAATGGTTTCCCTGGAGCGCACCCTACAGGTGATGAGTGAGCAGCTCGAGCGCCTGCGCACCCGCCGTACACAGCTGCAGGAGCAGATGGCCGAAACCCAGGATCCCTCCCAGGATTTCCAGATGGAGCTGGAGGAAAAACTGGGTGAGCGTATCGAGGTGGAAACAGAGCTGGTCGAGGCGCGTAAAAAACTTGAAGAGGTGGAAACCGGCCTGCGTGAGCAGGAGCAGGAGCGACACAAAGTGGAGGCGGCCCTGCAGGGGGTGCGTGTCCAGTTGGAGCAGGAGCGCCTCTCCGCACAGACGCTCGATGTGCAGCGCAACGGTCTGGTGGAGCAGCTGCGCGAGAGTGACCACGATGTGGACCAACTACTCGAGCAACTTCCGCAGGATCTGAGCATCGCCCAGGTACAGGAAGATCTGGAGCTGGTCGCCGCACGTATCTCTCGCCTGGGGCCGATCAACCTCGCGGCCATTGATGAATACAAACAGGAGTCTGAGCGCAAAAACTACTTAGACCGCCAGCATGGCGATCTGATGGAGGCGCTGGAGACTCTGGAAAATGCAATTAAGAAAATCGACAAAGAGACGAGAAGCCGCTTTAAAGAGACCTTCGATCAGGTCAATGCGGGTTTGCAGGAGCTCTTCCCGAAAGTCTTCGGGGGCGGTAATGCCTACTTGGAGCTAACGGGTGAAGACCTGCTCGATACTGGTATCGCGATCATGGCGCGCCCGCCGGGCAAGCGCAATAGCACGATTCACCTGCTTTCCGGTGGGGAAAAAGCGCTGACCGCGATTGCCCTGGTATTTTCGATTTTCCGCTTGAATCCAGCACCTTTCTGTATGCTGGACGAGGTGGATGCTCCTCTCGATGACGCTAACGTAGGTCGCTACGCACGAATGGTTAAAGAAATGTCAGAACATGTTCAGTTCATCTATATTACTCACAACAAGATTGCAATGGAGATGGCGGATCAGCTGTTGGGTGTAACCATGCATGAGCCGGGTGTATCTCGCCTGGTGTCGGTCAATGTGGAAGAAGCTGCAGAGCTGGCTTCTGCATAAGGCGTAAAAGGAGGGGCGCTTAAATGGATAACTGGCTGGTTACAATCCTCGTTGTGGTGCTGCTTGTGGTGGTGCTCGATGGCATACGCCGCGCAATCTTGCGGCAGAAAGCTGCAGTGAAGGTATCCCGGAATCTATCCAAGGCTATGCAATCCGATATCGGGGCCGATGCGGACCCCCTTATCCGGGAGCCGAAGCACTCGCCCGAGGTGAGTGAGAGTAGCGACGATTTTGAAGAGGAGCCCAAACCACGGGCGGCAACCAGTGAGTTGCCGGGGCAGGTGCGGGTTGTGCAGCGGCGTGCCCTGGAGGATGCGCTGCATGTGAATCGCCAGGTACAGGAGAGTTTTATTTCCTCGCGCAAACCTCTGGCCGGAAGTGCGCCGCAGCGCAGTGCACAGGAACAGGGGATGCTGGATCTGGATGAGCAGGTGCCCACCCTGATGGATTCTGTAGGCGAGGAGTCTCGCTTTGAGCCCGAGCTGAATGAGTCCCAAAGCCTCGATGTGTTCGGAGCGGAGCACGCTGTACAGAGTGAGGAGCCTGAGTACTTTCGCGAGTCCGCTGCACAGGTATCCCCTGGCGCAGGCCCCTCAGCAGAAAAAATGCCGGTGCGCGATGAGGTGCTGGTGATAAATGTTATGGCCCCCGAGGGAGATTTTTTCGAAGGCAATGACCTTCTTCGGGTGATGGTGGCCTCGGGCATGCGCTTTGGTGAGATGAATATCTTCCACTATCACGAGGGTGGCGGTGCCGATGGTGCGGTAATTTTCAGTCTGGCGAACATTGTTGTGCCGGGGGTTTTCGATCTCGCACAAATGGAGGAGTTTGCCACTCCGGGGGTCAGTCTATTCCTGGCGCTGCCAGTTGAGGGTGAGGCGATACAAGCTTTCGATCAGTTGCTCTCCACCGCTTACAAAATTTCCGAACTGCTCGGTGGTGAGCTAAAGGATGAAAATCGTAGTGTTTTTACGGCACAGACTGCCGAGCATTACCGTCAGCGCGTGGTGGAATACCAGCGCCGCCGTGCCCTGAGCCAGGCGCAAAGCTGACAGTCCTGATATTTGCAGCAACGTAATAGCGGCCCCAGGCCGCGGTTGAGCCCAAGGGGGCTTTCCGCGAGCTGGGGCCGCTGTTGCATCTGAACTCTATTTTTTGATTTATTTTCACTTGAACAATCGATGACCAATCAAGTTATTCCCGAATCGGTACGCGAACGGGTGCAGGCGTTGCACGAGCTGCTTCTCCGCGCTAATTATCAATATTATGTACTGGATAACCCCGAGTTACCGGATGCGGAATACGACCGTCGTCTGAGGGAGTTACAGGATATCGAGCGGCAGTATCCCGAGCTGCTGAGCCCGGACTCCCCCAGTCAGCGGGTTGGTGCCGAGCCGCTGTCCTCTTTTGCCGAGGTGCGTCACGAGGTGCCTATGTTGTCCCTAGACAACGCCTTCAGCGATGAGGAACTGCTCGAGTTTGATCGCCGTGTTGGCGAGCGCCTGAATAGCCGAGAGCCGATTCAATATGCCTGTGAGCCGAAGCTGGATGGCATTGCGATCAGTCTGCTTTACCGCGATGGTATTCTCGAGCGTGCGGCCACGCGCGGCGATGGCGCCACGGGTGAGGACATTACTCAAAATGTGCGCACTATCGGTTCGGTGCCTTTGCGATTGCGCCGGGATAAGAGCATTCCCAAGCCCCCGGCAGTGCTGGAAGTGCGTGGCGAAATCTATATGCCCAAGGCGGGCTTTGCCGAATTGAATCGCAAAGCGGCTGCAGCCGGCGAAAAGATATTTGTCAACCCGCGCAATGCGGCCGCGGGCAGTTTACGTCAGCTGGACTCCCGCATCACTGCGCAGCGCCCTTTGGAACTCTGTGTTTACGGAACCGGTCTGGTGGAGGGGGCTTCCCTGCCGGCAGAACATGTGGCAATACTCGAGTTGCTGGGGCAGTGGGGGTTTCGCATCAATAGCGAAATGCATGTGGCGGCGGATATTCAGGCCTGTATTGAGTATCACCGCGCGCTCGGAGAGAAGCGCGCGGCGTTGCCCTACGATATTGATGGCATTGTTTTTAAGGTCAACAGTATTGCCCTGCAGCGCCGCCTGGGCTTTGTTGCCAGGGCACCGCGCTGGGCCATGGCTTACAAGTTTCCCGCCCAGGAGGAAATGACACAGCTTGAAGATGTGGAGTTTCAGGTGGGGCGCACCGGTGCGGTGACTCCGGTAGCCCGGCTCAAGCCGGTATTTGTCGGCGGCGTGACTGTCTCCAATGCAACCTTGCACAACCGCGATGAAATTGAGCGCCTAGGTGTGATGATTGGCGATACCGTGATTATTCGTCGCGCGGGCGATGTGATTCCCCAGGTTGTCTCCGTAGTGGAGAGTAAGCGTCCACAAAATGCCCGTGCAATTGAGTTCCCCACCCATTGCCCGGTGTGTGATTCGCCGGTGGAATCAACTCCCGGAGAGGCTGTGGCCCGCTGTAGCGGCGGTTTGATCTGCAGTGCCCAGCGCAAGCAGGCGATCAAACATTTCGCTTCACGCAAGGCCATGGATATTGATGGCCTGGGGGATAAACTGGTGGAGCAGCTGGTAGATGAGGGCCTGTTGCACTCAGTTTCCGGTCTTTACCATCTCAATTTTGAGGCGTTGGTGGGGTTGGAGCGTATGGGGCAAAAATCCGCGCAAAACCTGCTCGATGCTCTAGAGCACAGTAAAGATACGACCTTGCCAAAGTTCCTCTATGCGCTTGGTATTCGCGAGGTGGGAGAGGCCACGGCGCGCAACCTGGCGCGCTATTTTGGAAAGTTGGAATCTCTTGCGGGGGCCACGGAGGAAGCACTGCAAGACGTGGAAGATGTGGGCCCGGTCGTGGCGCACTTTGTCGCAGAGTTTTTCCAACAATCCCACGCTCAAGAGGAGATTGAGGCCCTGCGTCAGGCGGGCGTGCACTGGCTGGCGGAGGAAAGTGCCGGTGAAGAGCAGCCTCTGTCGGGCCAGACCTGGGTACTCACCGGTAAGCTCGAGACCCTATCCCGCAGCGAGGCCAAGGATTATTTACAGCAACTTGGCGCTAAGGTGGCGGGCAGTGTCTCGGCAAAAACCCACCATGTTGTGGCGGGCCCTGGAGCTGGTTCGAAATTAAATAAGGCGCGGGAGTTGGAAATTCCGGTGATGGATGAAGAGGGTCTGATGGAAATGTTGCGCGAGCGGGGTTTCGAAATTTAATCTCAGGTCCGCGGGCACTGTGAGGTGGTGCCCGTTTTAGCCGTTAAACCCCGCAATAAAATTATGGGTAAAGCGCTGAATTTCCATGCAATGTCGGTGATCGCCCGTGGAGTTATGGCTTTCTGTCTGCTTCGCCGTTAAAGTGCATCTCCTAGATCTTTTTTGCCCTGGGTACCTGATGTCCGGCGGCGCTGCGGTAAGGAATGGAATTAATGCTTCAGGGCGATCAGGAATCCATAGTCTACGGTTGTATCAAAGACAGCAACAGCCTCGCCGGAGGCAGTGAACGCCGTCGAATAAACCGCAATGCGGTGCTCGCCCTGCCCAGTGCCGACGAGTGGCCTTTTCTCTGTCGCGACATGTTTTCCATTCCGACCATCAAGATGAAACAGTCCCAGTACCAAACCGATGTTATTCATTTTGGCGCATCCTATCGGGCGGTAGAGTACGAATGGGATCTGTGGATTCAGAAATTTGAGGAGTTGCTGAAAAGCATGTACTGGGTCTCCGCCACGGTACACTTAGAGACCGAGCTTTCCGGTTTGCACTCCTTCAGCTGGGAAGCAGCCGGCCTCTATCACGAACCGGGTAGCGGCGATATGCAGGTGCGCTGTGAGTGGACCCAGGAGGGCCGGGTGAGTGTCTGACGGCACGGTCTCCCGCCCATAAAGTACCTAAATATCCCCACAGCTTTTCCATCCCCCCCATCCACCTCCCTTACTCGTTGCTGCCCGTTGGTATTTCTGGAGGCGTCAGTCACAGATTTCAGGGCTGAACTACCATTCGGCAACTATATTCCCTGGAAACCCCTTTCAGTGGGAACTTGGTCTGGTAAAGTGCTGTTTGCCTCCCCGCCACAGAATGTGGGGTTGGTTGGCTGTTCAGCCAGATGATAAGAATTGGCACCGCGGGTGCCCTATCAGGAAGGAATGATTATGATCAAAGTAAACTCACTACTTTTCGCCAGCGCCCTGATGCTGTCTCCGCTGCTGCACGCTGCAGAGCACGATAGTAAGGCTGACGCTGTAAATAAGGCCCAGCAGGAAACCAAGCTGTACATTATTTCCCCAAAAGATGGTGAAAAGGTGCCGCAGACCTTTACCGTGAAGTTTGGCCTGTCTGGCATGGGGATAGCTCCTGCGGGCGTAGAACGCGAGAATACCGGGCATCATCACTTGTTGATTGATGTGGACAAAATGCCGGACCTGAGTAAACCCCTGCCTGCGACTAAAAATATTATTCACTTCGGTGGTGGTCAGACCCAAACTCAAGTGACTTTGCCGCCCGGTAAGCATACGTTGCAATTGGTGCTCGGCAACTATATGCATGTGCCGCACGAAAATCCGATAGTGTCGAAAAAAATCACCGTTGAAGTCGAATAGTTTCCGACACATTCCACACTTCTAAATGGTGCACAGGGGTGCACCCTGAGAGACACAAATGGGCGACAAATTCCGCATTGAAAAGGACAGTCTCGGCGAAATCCAGGTGCCACAAAAGGCGCTTTACGGACCCCAGACCCAGCGTGCCGTAGAGAATTTCCCGGTCAGTGGCAATCGCCTGCCAACTGAATTTCTTCGGGCCATAGTGCTGATTAAAAAGTCGGCGGCGGAGGCCAATAGGGATCTGGAATTACTGGATAAGGCGCGCGCTACGGCGATTATCAGTGCCTGCGACCGTCTCGGCGATGAGGAGTTTGCGCACCATTTTCCGGTGGATATCTACCAGACCGGTTCCGGCACCAGCACCAATATGAACGTGAATGAGGTGCTTGCGCACCTCGCGGCAGAGGGCAATGGTCTATCCATTAGCCCCAATGATCATGTCAATATGAGCCAGAGCAGTAATGATGTGATCCCTACTGCGATCCATGTGGCCTCGCTACTTGCTGTGCGCGATCAGTTGTTGCCGGCACTGCGCCATTTGCATACTGGCCTGTGCGAAAAAGGTGTGGAGCTGGAGAGCGTTGTCAAAACCGGTCGCACCCATCTGATGGATGCGGTCCCCATGACCATGGCGCAGGAGTTGGGCGGTTGGGCGGCACAGATAGAGAGCTGTCGTGAGCGCATTCGCGGCTGTATGCCTCGCCTGGCCCAGTTAGCTCAGGGGGGCACGGCGGTGGGGACAGGCCTCAACGCCCACGAGAATTTTGCAGAACTGTTTGCTCAGAAGTTGAGCGCACATACCTCCCAACAGTTTCGGCCTGCGGATAATTTCTTTGAAGCGCTCTCCAGTCAGGACACTTCTGTGGAGCTTTCCGGGCAGCTAAAGGTTTTGGCCGTGGCGACCATGAAGATTGCCAACGATCTGCGCTGGATGAACAGCGGCCCTCTGGCCGGGCTGAAGGAAATTGAGCTCAAGGCTCTGCAGCCGGGGAGTAGTATTATGCCGGGCAAGGTCAACCCGGTCATCGCGGAGTCCGCTGCGATGGTGGCGGCTAGGGTGATGGGAAATGACACGACAATCACCGTGGCCGGACAGAGTGGCAACTTTCAGCTAAACGTGATGCTACCGCTGGTGGCCAGCACACTGCTCGAGAGTATTCACCTTCTCGCCAATGCCGCGCAATTGCTGGCGGACAAGGCAATTGCGAGTTTCACGGTGAACCGTGCCCACATTGAGGAGACCCTGGGGCGGAACCCGATTCTTGTCACGGCCCTGAATCCAGTAATTGGTTATCTCAAGGCTGCTGAAATTGCCAAAGCCGCCTACAAAAGTGGCAGGCCAGTACTGGATGTGGCGCTTGAAATGACGGATCTCGACCGCAAAGCACTGCAGGAACTGCTGGACCCGGCACAGCTATCCAAGGGGGGAATTGTGGGCGAATAGCCTAAATTCAGGCAAAGATCGCAACGCCCAGCATGATCAGGGTAATTATTGCTGTCATGAACATCATCCCGCGGAATAGGCGCAGCAGGGTGGCCTGATCCTCAGGTTCCAGCATTCTTCTGGGCATTCACGCCTCCTGCGGCGTTGACAGATACCTGCCGATCCCTCACGATTCGACGCCGCGTCGGTACCTAGGGAACTTCTGAGTAATCCCGTAATGTCTCTGCGGGGCTTGAAACTGCAGGCTTCAGGCGCAGCTCAAGCGAATGGCTCTGGTCCTTTGCGGCTGTTGCGGCGCAGAGGATGTGGTTCTAAAAGACCCACCGGGTGAGGCTTTTAGAGCGGCTCACCCTCTGAAAGCCAGGGCTCTTGCGGAATTACTCAGAGGTTTTTTAGTGCCGACCATACAATGGTAGTGCTACACAAAGTGGCTATCTCACCTGTTTTGAAATCAATGTATCCAGATCACCATGGCCAATAAAAGTCGCCGCTCCTTTATTACCAGTGTGCTCGCCTGTGTCGCATTTATTGCGGCGGCGATCTTTAGCTGGGACCTGCCTGTCAAGGATGTCCTTTATTACCTAGCCCTTTTGCTGGTAGCGCTGTTTGTCATTATTGCAGCTGCGATGGGGTTTGGGGCTGTGTTGAGCTGGTTGCGCAGGCGAAAGTAGACAGATGGCGTCAACAACAGAGGATATTCGCATACCGATTGCCTACCTGGAGCGACTGCTACAGGAAGCGACACGTCACGGCTGTGACCGCAAGGAATTACTTGAGTCGGTCGGCATCGATGAGCGAGAGTTGGATGGGGTCGCCGCATTCTCGGCGATTAGGTACGGTCGTCTGTATCAGCGGGTCATGTGGCTGGCGCAGAACGAGTGGTTTGGCATGCTCAGCGGAGGGCGTGTTCGTTCGGGCTCTTTCCGGCTACTCTGCATGGCGGTGGTCAATTGCGCGACACTTCGCCAGGCGATTACTCTCTGTGCCGAGTTCATGGAAATCTGTCGCGGCTTTAAGGTGAAGCCGGAGCTCGAGGATGGAGATCGTGGTCGGGTGCGGGTGGAGATTCGTGGAATCAGTTCCCTGGACGAGGGGGAATTTGAAAGGTTGCTGGCCTCAACCAGCCCCAGTGTTGTGCGCACCACGTTGGCGGTTTGGCACCGTTTTTACTGCTGGCTGGCGGGGCGCGAGATTCCCCTGGCTCGGTTGCACTTTTCCTTTGCCTGCCCGGAAGAGTTTCGCAGTTTGGCTCAGAGCGAAGCCGGTGAACTGTCATTCGAGCAGCCTTTTAATGCTCTCGAATACGATGCGCGCTATCTCGATTATCCGGTGGTACAGAGCCCCCAGATGGTCGAGGACTTTATCCGTACTGCGCCCTATCACCTGGTGATCAGTGACGGTAGTGCAAACAGCATCAAGACCAAGGTCAAGACGATTTTGAATCGGGACGTCAGTGAGTCCATGCCCGCTGCCGAAGCCGTGGCGGAGCGTCTCAATATGTCGGTGACAACCCTGCGTCGCCGCCTACAGCAGGAAGGCACCTCCTATCAAAAGTTGAAAGATGAATGCCGCATGGAGGCCGCGTTCCACTATCTGAGCTGTCCGGATCTCTCCAATGGGCAGATTGCCGAGATGCTCGGGTTCGACGAGTCCAGCGCTTTTTTCCGCGCATTCAAGAAGTGGACGGGGATCACGCCAGGCGAATACCGCCGGGGTGGCCGCGCCGCTGCCGGTCTGGATATTTGACTAGGTTGGTCACATTTTTTTGAATTCCCGCCTCGATTTGTCACCGCTTTGGACGGATTTCGCCATAGAGGGTGCGACAGCCTTACTACTATGATGAACCAATCTTAGTAATTAGTCACAAATATGACTGGCTGGTTTCTGGCTGGTCCTAAACATAACCGAATTGAGGGTATCAGGATGACCGATATCAAAGTGCCACTGCGTGATATGCGTTTCGTTATGCGCGAAATGCTCGACACAGATAAGCATTACGAATCACTGGGATTTGAGGAGGCAACTCCTGATGTCGTGGATGCCATCCTGGAAGAGGGTGCCAAGTTTTGTGAAAACGTATTGGCTCCGCTGAATCAGATTGGCGATCAACAGGGTTGTACCTGGAAAGATGGTGAGGTCACCACTCCCGAAGGTTTTAAAGAAGCCTACCAGCAGTTTGTAGAAGCCGGTTGGCCGGCACTGCCTCACGACCCTGAGTACGGCGGCCAGGGCTTACCAGCCTCACTGGGTACCATCATGAGCGAGATGGTGGGCATCGCTAACTGGTCCTGGGGTATGTACCCGGGCCTATCCCACGGCGCTATGAACACCCTGGAAGAGCACGGTACAGAAGAACAGAAAAGCGTTTACCTGACCAAGCTGGTAGAGGGTAGCTGGACTGGCACCATGTGTCTGACCGAGCCGCACTGTGGCACTGACTTGGGTATCCTGCGTACTAAAGCTGAGCCTAATGCAGACGGCTCCTATGCGGTTACCGGCACCAAGATCTTTATCTCCGCTGGTGAGCACGATATGACGGATAACATCGTGCACATCGTACTCGCGCGCCTGCCGGACGCACCCGCAGGCACCAAGGGTATCTCTCTGTTTATCGTGCCCAAGTTTGTCCCTAATGCCGATGGCTCCCTGGGCGAGCGCAACGGTGTAGTTTGTGGCTCTCTGGAGCACAAAATGGGTATTCACGGTAACGCCACAGCAGTACTCAACTTTGACGGCGCCAAAGGCTTCCTAATCGGTGAGCCCAACAAAGGTCTGAACTACATGTTCACCTTTATGAATACCGCGCGCCTGGGTACCGCTCTGCAGGGGGTGGCCCACTCTGAAATTGGTTTCCAGAAGTCTCTGGCCTACACCAAAGATCGCCTGCAAATGCGCTCTTTATCCGGCACCAAAAATCCGGAAGGCCCCGCTGACCCAATCATCGTTCACCCCGATGTACGCCGCATGCTGATGACCCAAAAGGCCATCGCGGAAGGTAGCCGCATGCTGGTTTTCACTTGTGCGCAGCTGGTGGACATCACCCATAAGGGCGATGAAGAGGCCAAGAAAGAAGCGGAAGATACGCTGGCATTCCTCACTCCGATTGCCAAGGCATTTATTACCGAAGCCGGTCTTGAATCTGCCAACCTGGGTCTGCAGTGCTTTGGTGGCCACGGCTACATCGCCGAGTGGGGCATGGAACAAAATGTGCGTGATGCGCGTATTTCCACCATCTATGAAGGCACCACTGGTATCCAGGCTCTAGACCTGCTGGGGCGTAAGGTACTGATGAGCCAAGGTGAACTGCTGCGTCGCTTCACCAAGAAAGTACACAAATTCTGCCAGGCCGAAATCGATAACGAAGCGCTGGCGCCTTTCGTTAGCAAACTGCAGGAGCTGAACAAGCAGTGGGGTGACCTCACTCTGCACGTGGGTGGCAAGGCAATGGAAAATCCAGATGAAGTCGGCGCGGCTTCTGTGGACTACCTGATGTTCTCCGGCTACACCGTGCTGGGTTACCTGTGGGCGCGCGCTGCTAAAGTCGCCAACGAAAAACTGGCCGAAGGCACTGCCGAAGAAGATTTCTATCAGGCCAAACTGAAGACTGCCCGTTTCTACTTTGAGCGCATCCTTCCGCGTACTGCAACCCATGCTGCGACCATGCAGAGTGGTGCGGCCAACCTAATGGATCTGGACGCTGATCACTTCGCGTTCTAACTCCAATCCCACTAAAAAACCGCCGGTTATCACCGGCGGTTTTTTTTACCGGCGCCGAAGTGGCCAATGA
Organism: Microbulbifer echini; assembly: GCF_041447225.1. Classification (NCBI taxonomy): domain Bacteria; kingdom Pseudomonadati; phylum Pseudomonadota; class Gammaproteobacteria; order Cellvibrionales; family Microbulbiferaceae; genus Microbulbifer; species Microbulbifer echini. The sequence continues at coordinate 15,674 of NZ_JBGMEL010000016.1, forward strand.
CGGAGAGATTCCGATGCAATTGCCGGATTCAGTTCAGGAGCGCCTGCAGCGCATAGCTTGTTTGCACCCACTCGCTCGGGTACAGTTTCGCCTGCCGGATGCCTGTGACTTTTATGTTTACGTAAAGGGAGCTCCGAATACCCTCGAAGTGGTTTCTGAGTTCGGGCAAACGGAAGAACCGGCACTAATATTGGTAATGGCCAATCACACGTTGAGCGCGATTCTAGAGGGTCATTTAAACGCTCGGCACGCTTTTTTGTTGGGAGATGTCCAATACTCTGGAGATAGAGAGTTGGCCGCTGCATTGGCAGGTTTATTCCCTGCGCAGAGTAAAGAGGGAGATTTGTTTGGAGAGGCATAAATAAGCCTCTTTTTTATTGTCTCGCAACATACTACAAACAATAAATAAATTCTCGCTGGCTCCGAAAAATGGCAGGTTTCGTCTATAAAGACGGGAGGTGCGGGCAAGCGATAACAACAATCAGGAATGGGAGAAGAGAGTTGGATATTGATCGCAGCATTCTCGAAATATTTAAAGGCGCTTGCGCCAAGTTTGGTGACCGACCGGCTTTCACCTGCCTGGGGCGCACTCTAACGGTCGGTGATATCGACACCCTGAGTGCAAAGTTTGCATCATATCTGCAAAATCACACCAATTTGAAGCCCGGCGATCGCGTTGCTATTCAGCTGCCTAATGTACTGCAGTACCCTGTAGTTGTATTTGGCGCTATGCGGGCTGGACTTGTGGTGGTAAATACCAACCCGTTGTATACACAGCGTGAATTAAAGCACCAGTTGAATGATTCCGGGGCCAAGGCGTTGATCGTCTTGGCGAATATCGCCGACACCGCTGCCTCAATCGTTGCAGAGACCAGCGTCGAGAAAGTGATCGTTACCGAGATTGCGGATCTGCACAGCCCATTCAAGCGGGTTCTTATCAATAGCGTCGCAAAATACATCAAGAAAATGGTGCCGGAGTTCTCCTTTGCCCAACAGGTGAGTTTTCGTGAAGTTCTCGCTCTTGGCGCACAGCAGCCCCTCAAAGATGTTGAACGAGCTTCCGAAGATATTGCCGTACTGCAATACACTGGCGGCACGACCGGCGTAGCCAAGGGCGCGATGCTGACTAATCGCAATCTGGTTGCGAATATGCAGCAGGTTCTCGAAGCGTTTGGCAGCGGTATGAAAGAGGGTGAGGAGTTTTATATTGCCCCGCTGCCGCTCTATCATATTTATGCTTTCACCATTCACTGTATGTGTCTGTTCTCCACCGGAAACCACTCGCTGTTGATCCCCAACCCGCGGGATATTCCGGGTTTTGTTAAGGCCCTCAAGGGACAGCGTTTTACCGGGTTTGTTGGTCTGAACACCCTGTTTAATGGCTTGATGCTCAACAAAGATTTCGGCGAGCTGGATTTTAGCAAGCTGCACTCAACCGCATCTGGCGGCATGGCGCTAACACGGGATACCGCCAAGCGCTGGGAAGAACTGACCGGTTGTGTGGTTATGGAAGGTTACGGTATGACCGAGACCTCTCCGGTTGTATCTTTCAACCCTGCCGATGGCGTACAGCTGGGTACCGTGGGTATTCCTGTTCCCGGCACTGAAGTCAAAGTCGTGGATGAGAACGGCAATGATCTGCCGAATAATTCTCCCGGCGAGCTGTGTGTACGAGGCCCTCAAGTAATGAAGGGTTATTGGCAGCGCCCTGAAGCCACTGCGGACACCCTCGATAGTGATGGCTGGTTGAATACTGGCGATATGGCGGTGATTCAGGATGATGGTTACATCAAAATTGTGGATCGCAAGAAGGACATGATTATCGTGTCGGGCTTCAATGTTTATCCCAATGAGATTGAGGACATTGTCAGCGCCCATCCAAAAGTGACAGAGGCTGCGGCGATTGGTATCCCCGATGACAAGAGCGGTGAGCAGGTTAAACTTTTTGTCATTAAGGCCGACCCCTCTTTGACTGAGAAAGAAGTCATTGCCTTCTGTCGTGAAAATATGACCGCTTACAAGGTGCCGAGACAGGTGGAATTCCGGGAGGACCTGCCGAAGACCAATGTTGGCAAAATTCTGCGTCGTGAACTGCGCAATGAAGAGCTGAAGAAGAAGGACGCGATCGGCGCCTGATCAACGGTTAACCCGACCAGCAAATAAGTTGGTTGTGTAACTTGGCACAGGGATGTGCTGCAGTTGGTCAATGCTCTGCACACTAAAATCTATCTTGGTGCCACCCCCCCCCACGAGGGTTGCCCCACTAAAAAGCCCGGCTGGAAACAGCCGGGCTTTTTAGTGGGCGCCAGAAGTGGACTCGATAACGCAGTTGATAAATTGCAGGCGGTTTTACGGCGCTGTACAAGGGCTTTGGCTGGTTGAGGTAGGGGGAAATTGGGCGTTTGAGATTCTGCCGCGACGATTGGAGGCCCATCGCCGCGGCAGATTGTTGCGTAGTTGGAGTTATTTGCGGGATTCGGCACTGGCGTCGCGAATCGCACGGAACTCATTGCCCTCGTACCAGTTGGGCCAGTCGCGGCCGTTGGCTAATTGCAGGCCAAGTTTCAGGCCTAGCTGCAAGTCCATTGCCGAACCCTTCAGGTTCCAGGATGGGTCGTACTCATCACCCGGCTTGTGATAGTGCTGGCTGACGTACTCAGCGCCCTTTGTCTGAGCCCATTCACGGCCGTGCTCAAAGTTGTCGGTTCCGGAATCGAAATACAGCATGGGAACGCCTTTTTTGGCGAGGCTGAAGTGATCTGAGCGGTAGAAGTAGCCGCGCTCGGGGTGCTCCTCTGGAGCCAGGTAGCGGCCCTGTCCTTTGGCTGAGGCTTCCAACAGCTGTTCCAGCTCGCTGCTGCCATAACCGATCACCGTAATGTCACGGGCGGGCCCCAGAACATTCATGGCATCAAAATTAATGCCGGCGACGGTTTTTTCCAGGGGGACTACCGGTTTTTCCGCATAGTATTTGGAGCCGAGTAAGCCAGATTCTTCTGCGGTTACGGCAACGAACAGCAATGAGCGCTCGGGGCGATCCAGCTTCACGGCCTCGGCTGCCATGGCGATAAGCCCGGCAGTGCCAGTGGCATTATCCACAGCGCCGTTAAAAATACGGTCTTCCCCTTCCGCATTCTTGTTTACGCCCAGGTGATCCCAGTGTGCAGTGTAAACGACCACCTCATCCGGGTACTTTTTACCCGCTAGTTTGGCGACCACATTGCGTGAATTGGATTTTTTAAGGCTGTTTTTCAGCTGTACGCTGGCAGTGGTTCCAAGAGCTTTTGGTTTGAAACCCTGGGTTTTGGCCGCATCCATTTCCTGCTGCAAATTCAGGCCTGCAGCGTTAAATAGTTCGCTTGCCGCTTGGCTGGTTATCCAGGCTTCAACGGCAACACGGTCGGCATTTTTGTTCTCGGCCTCAAGGCTGACTTGTGCCCCGGACCATGAGCCACTAACCACTTCCCATGGATAGCCGGCGGCACCGGTCTCGTGGATGATAATCGCACCGTCGGCCCCCTGGCGGGCGGCTTCTTCAAACTTGTAGCTCCAGCGACCGTAGTAGGTCATGGCATTGCCATTGAACAGAGCCTTATCTTTGCTTGCGTAGCCGGGGTCGTTGACTAGGATGACCGCCGTTTTGCCTTTCATATCCAGGCCGGCATAGTCATTCCAGTTATTCTCTGGGGCGACAATGCCGTAGCCAACAAAGACCAGTTCGCTGTTATCCAGGGAGGAGGCGCCTGTCTGCCTTTGCGTGAAGGTCACCATATCTTCGATTGGCTGTAGCTGTTGCTCGAATCCTTTTCCGGCGAGTTTGAGGGGAGTGGTTTCTATTTCCATCTCTACGATAGGCACCTGTTGGAACCAGCTGGGCTCGCCCGCATCATCAACTGCGCCGGGCACTAGGCCCAGAGCCTTAAATTGATCCGCTAGATAATTAACGGTGAGCTCCTCGCCTTTGGTGGCGGGTGCGCGCCCTTCGAATTCGTCGGAGGCGAGGATTGCAATGTGTTTGTGCAGATCAGCGGCTATGGCATCGACCTGTGCCTGCTCAGCATCGCTCAGATACAGCTTGCTATCGGCAGTATGCTGATGCTCGGCATGAGTAGCGCTATGTTCTGCTTCCGGCTTGTTAGTTTCGGGATTGTCTTTACCACAAGCGGTCAGTGCGCTGCTGACGGCAATAGTGAGGCCGAGGCGGCGCCAAAGGGAGGGGGTTCGCATAATTATGTCCTGTGAGTCTTGCCCATAGAGGGATTATGCCCGATCTGGTGCAAACTAACGACTATTGGACAGGTGGCGAAGGGTGAGATGATAGAGAGTGCTGAGCCCGCTGCTGTCGCAGGCGGGCTCTTACTGGGTCTACGATCTTTCCGCTCGGAAGGGTTACTCGCTGCGTAGCCACTGGCCCTCGTTGGATTGATCTTGGTAGTTGACCCACACCTTATCGTAACCGGTGGTTTCTTTTGCAGTTTTCAAGGCTTGGTTGTCTTTGCTATTGGTGGGAACTTCAAAGGCATATTGGCTGCCGAGGGCTTGGCAATTGGCGCTACCGTAGGCCCAAGGCCCAGCGGAGGCGGTGACTACCCAGCTGCCATTAACGACATTCTTACAGGCGAAACTGTATTGGTTGCTGCAATTGGCATCGTTCCAACGTCCATTCCCCCGCTGCATTGCACAATCTTCATTGTTGAGGTTATTGGGTTCGTTTTGATCCCAGGACCAGATGGCGGCAGCAATGCGGCCGTCACTCGTGTTCATGTTGTCCAGATTGATAATGTTGTGACCCAGGGCAAAGCCGTTGCGCACATCATTGGTGGTAATTCTCTCGATACCGCCACTGAAAATTTCGCCAATGGTGCCGATGGTGGTGCTGTCTTCCCACACCCGGCCAATGTCGCCGAGCCCAGTAAAAGCCATATTTTGTATGCTGACGTTTCCCGAGCAGCCGCCATCTTTCCAGACGACGACCTGCTTGCCTGCCGCTAGAACCATGTTTTTTGTCAAAGTGCTGGGAATATTCTGACAGCCGCCGCTGTAGAAAATTTTGTCTCCAAAGCGGCTGGTGATTTGGTCATAGAGATCCTGATGGCGACCATCCGAATGGTCCTCTATGTATAAGATGATGACTTCATCTCGATTGGCACTGTCATTTAGCCAGTCTTTCACCTCATTGAAACCTTCTGTCGCATATTTGTCATTCAGGCTGCAGAAGCCATGGCAAAGTAGCAGGCGTTTGGGGTAGGAGAAAAGGTTCTCCATTTTTGCCGTCCAGTGGACATCCAGTTCGATAAATCTTGCCCCCATCCGCAATTGATCCTTGATGGAGTATTCCTGTTGAGGGTCAAGATAGCGACAGCCTACGGAAAAATTACAGGCGCGATAGACTTCAGAATTGTAGGAGTTGTGAGTGCCAAGAATATTGTTCTCACTCATAGGAGTGTGGTTATCGATTTGGCGCTGTAAGTCCAAAGCTCGGCCTGCCCAGCTGTTTTGAAAATCGGAAACGCTGTCGGCTAAGAGAGGAACACTGAAAAATAATAGGGCGAATGCTATTGCCTGAGTAAACTGCTTGATAGGGCGTGTCATTATTATTCTCCGGAGAGGTTTTTGTGAGGAATGGCTGCCCCTTAAATTCAGAAATTTGAATTGCGAGGGGAGTCAGTTGATTTTTTTTGATTTAGTTTTTTTTATGTTTTGATGCAGGGGTGGATTTTTATTGTTTTTTTTTTTTTGGTTTTTACTATGAGTTGCTGGTTCTGTCTATAGGTGGCGGGTCGCGCCGCAGGTTTTTGTGGGTTTCGTTGGTTTTTTGCTGGTTTTTGGGGTGGGAAGTTCAAATATTACGTTAAGAACGTTTTTACGTAATTGACCGTTTTTCTCTTTGGGTTTGTCCGAGAAGAAATTTATCGATGTGGGGGTGGCGGTTTTTCAGATTCTTATGCGCAGCTTTACATCGCACGATCAGTGATTGGTTACGCTTAAAGTTAAGGGTGTGTTGAGTGGAGGCTCGCAGGGGTGATCGCCAGTGAAAGTGTCAATGATTGTTGTGGCTCAAGACGGCTTGTCGGCATTTCACGTGATTCAGCTGTGCTTGGGGAATTGTTGGAGGTAAGTCGTATTAATAAATACGTAGTTGGTATTTTTTAGGGGGCAGGAATTTTTTTTGTGATCAAGTGGCTTTTAGGCCATTGGTTTATCAGGGTGCTGCCCTCTCTACTGGTCAATTATGGGTTTCGATAGGTAAGGTGTTTGTACCCCAATGCCTGCGTAAATAGAAAAATTTTCTCAATCCTCTATAGGCTTGGCTGGTCATTGGACTTTTATGTCCGGAATTAGGTTGCATCCTCATGGCCACCTCTGAAGTTAACACTTGGAGGCGGCCACTGCGCGCTATTCGTTTTATTTATTTAATATTCTTTAACACTTCGCGGATAGGGAACAGGATATCGCGTGCCAACTGCTGGCTGCGGGCCGGCGACCAACCTTCCACGGGATCTGGCAGGTTATCATTATCCTTAAACGGCATTTCCAGAGTTAACGCCAGGGTGCGGAATTGATGACCAGCCCAGGCGGTACCAATAGTGAGATTGGCTTCGCCGGGCTTATCCAGTTCATAGCCGTGCTCGGTTTGGAAGTCGGGGCTAATCGTCTCATAAGCCTGCTTAAAGGCCTCTTCTAGTTTGGCATGACGTTCATCATACCCTGGTACTCCTTCGCAAGCGGCGACAAAGTTGTAGGGTAGGGCTTCATCGCCATGGATATCGAGGAAGATATCCCCACCCAGCGCTAGCATCTTCTCCCTGACCAGGAAAACCTCTGGGCTGCGCTCCATGGTGGGGTTGAGCCATTCCCGGTTGAGGTTGGCGCCGGCGGCATTGGTGCGCAGGTTCCCACGTACACTGCCGTCAGGGTTCATATTGGGCACCACATAGAACACGGTGTCCGCCAGCAGTTGTTGAGCCAGGGGATTGGCGTCATCCAGTAGCGTTTCCAGGAAGCCCTCCACAAACCATTCGGCCATGGTTTCCCCAGGGTGTTGACGGGCGATCATCCAAACACGGTGCTTTGCCGTTTCGGCATCGCCGATGGTCAGCAGGGTCATGTCGCGCTGATCCAGGGTTTTGCCGAGGGTTTGCATGTTGACTCGGTCATTACTTTGAGCCCAGGCCAAAAGGTCTAGGTGGCGCTCCCAGGAGTAGGGGGCGAAGTAAGCCAGGTAAATACTGGGCTCGTCGAGGGTCACGGTGAAATCGAGTGATTTACCGTCGTAGTTAGCGCCGATTCGGAACCAATTCTGGCGGTCGTAGGAGGCGCATACACGGTAGTTTTCCCAGCCCTCCGGGTAGGCGGATTTGCCGGCATTGACGATGCTCAGCGGGTAGCTGGCCCCAACCTCACCCTCTAGTCGAAAGTGAAACCACTGATAGAAATCGGAGTTGTTGTCCTGGCGTATGGCCAGCTCGATAGGGCTGCTGTCAGCATTGACTACTTCGATATTGCCGCTGTCAAAGGCACTGGTGATATACATGTAGAGAGCTCCACGCTTGTTGTTGGGCGCAGGATACAGCTCTGGGGGGATTTTTTCAGGTGGAAAGGGGGGGATTTCGCCACTATTGGGTGCAATTTCGCGCTTACAAAATTAAAAAAGCACGGTACCGAATTCGATACCGTGCTTTCGCCATTCCCTGGCTGCACCCACTACGACTACTGCTCCCTGAAATTTCCGGTGTCGGACCCCTGGCGACTGCTCACTGCCCGGCCTGATCACAAGTGCGTCATTCCACACTGTCAGAAATAGACTACATCTCCTTGACATACCGCAACAAGTGCTGGTTAAAGTTTAGGCAGTCCGGCTGGCCAAATGTTGTACGTTTGTGCAGATAGGCGTAAATTTGGTTATCTTTCGCTACAGCTTAATTAGGGGCTGATGTTTAGGCGGGAGTTCGCAGGGCTGGTCGAGCGCATTCGTGGGTTTGCGGGCAGCCGGGAAATATTTTCAATCAAGATAGAAGAGTTTGGCCATGAATAGAAATATCAAGCGTGGCATTGTGTTCAGCGGCTTGCTGACAGTGATGATCAATATGACTGCTTGCGGTTATTTTCTATACCCGGAGCGCAAGGGGCAGGGAGGAGGTCGTGTTGATCCGGCTGTAGTGTTATTGGATGGGGCAGCCCTACTATTTGGTATTATTCCTGGGGTTGTCGCTTTCGCCGTGGATATTACCAATGGCACTATTTACTTGCCGCCGGGCAGTAGTTCTGCGGTTGACCGGCACTTAACCACTCTGGATAAAGGCGCAGTGCGCCAAGTGGTCGATGAGGAAGGTCAGGCTTGGCTTGAGGTGCCGATAGGCACTCCCGATTCAAAAGAAAAGAGCCTGCAGGGCCTCAGTGCCACTCTGTCTGATGTCACCGAAAGCCAGATCGAGGCTGGCGATATTATATGGCTGCAGAATTCGGCGGCTCTAAGGGCTGCCACTGCGAGACAGACGGTGTCCCGCTAAGCCCAGCTCTAGTTTATTTTCGACCTTTAAGAGCCACCGATTGAATAAAGGTGGCTCAACTTTTGACGCTTCCTACCACCTACCACCTACCACCTACCACCTACCACCTACCACCTACCACCCATCTTCTTTATTACAGATTTTCTTACGCTAATGGAATTAGGCTAAGCGCCAGTATAAACCCATGCGGATATTAAATTGGGGTGGGCACTACTGTCCTAAAGAGGGTGCAATCAACGGGTTGTTGGGGGCGGGGGTGGTATTGGAGGAAAAGACAAAACGAGCGGTGAATAGCCAGGTTTCTAGAAAAGCAGTTTCGGAGTCCGTTGCGAGCTTCGTGCTAAGATACAGGCAAAACCAGAGAAGCATTCGTGAAATTGATTGATAGCCACTGTCATTTTGATTTTGAGATTTTTAATCATGATCGGGCTCAGGTTTGGCAGCGCTGTGTTGATGCCGGGGTCTGCCGTCTGGTTATTCCTGGTGTTAGTGCTTCACAGTGGCGACCACTCGCGCTTTTGGTCAATAGCCAGCCGCAATGGTCTGCCGCTGTAGGCATTCATCCCTGGTGGGTGAAAAAAAATCTTGTACAAGTCGCTGGTTCTACGAGCACGACCCAATTGGGTAAGGGGCTTACCGAGCATCTCAGTCAGAATCCATGTGTTGCGATTGGGGAGTGTGGGTTGGATGCTGCCATTGATACCCCGTTGGAATTACAGGTGGCTGTATTTAAGATTCAGTTAGAGATTGCCAGCGAGCTGCGCTTACCACTGATTTTGCATGTGCATCGGGCTCACAATGAAGTGCTAAAGCTACTGAAGCAATACCATCTCCCGGGGGGAGGTGTGGTTCATGCATTTAGTGGCAGTGAGCAGATGGCTATGGACTATTGGAAAATGGGCTTTTATTTGGGGGTTGGGGGCACTATTACCTATGCGCGTGCAGTCAAAACCCGTCGAACCTTTGCACAGATGCCGCTAGAGAGTTTAGTGCTGGAATCCGATGCGCCGGATATGCCCCTATCGGGCCGACAAGGGCAAAGAAACAGCCCGGAAAATCTACCGTTAATCGCGGCTGAGTTAGCGGCATTGCGAGATGCATCCCTGCAAGAAGTTGCCGCTGCAACAAGAAAAAATACTGAGATTTTATTTTCCCTATGAGTTTTTCTGCGGAACAATTTAAAAAGCAATTTCCCCTTTTTGCTCAAGAGGAAAATGCGAACTTAGTTTATCTGGATAATGCAGCCACTACCCAAAAACCGTTACCGGTAATTAACGCGGTGCGTGATTACTATATGCATAGCAGTGCCAATACGCATAGATCCAGCCACAGGCTCGCGCGCAGGTCGACCGATATGGTCGAGCAGGTGCGCGATAAAGCCAAACAGTTTGTAAGTGCTGCCAGTACAAGAGAAATTATTTTCTGCCGCGGCGCAACGGAGGCACTCAATCTACTCGCTCATTGCCTCTGCTGTGAATTACAGCCGGGTGATGAAATTGTTATTTCCACGGCCGAACACCACGCGAATATCGTGCCCTGGCAGATGGCGGCCGCGCGCCATAACTTGACTCTGCGTTATGTGCCACACATAGCCGGGATCCCCCAGTTTGATCAACTTGAAGAGGTATTGAACGAGCGAACTCGGGTGGTATCCCTGACGGGGGGCTCCAACGCAATAGGCCTTCGCCCGGATCTATCGGTAATTCGTCAATTATTACGGCGAATGCAGGTTCTGTGGATTGTGGACGGTGCCCAGTTGGCAGCTCATGAAAAAATTGATGTGCAGAAAATTGGCTGTGATTTTTTTGTGTGCTCTGCGCATAAATTTTATGGGCCAAGTGGAGTCGGTTTTCTCTATGGGCGGGAAGCACTTTTGCAGTCGATGCCCCCCTGGCACGGTGGTGGTGAAATGATTGCTGAAGTGGAATTTCAGCAGAGTCGCTATGCCGATTTACCACATAAGTTTGAGGCCGGCACATCTCCGCTGGCTGCCCTTGCCGGTTTGGGGGCTGCATTGGATTTCCTCGCCAGGCAGGACCGTACCGCTATGGTTGAGCACGAGCAACGGTTGACGCGTTGGTTGCACCGGGAATTAAGTGCCTCACCGAACTTTCGCCTGATTAGCCAGGAGCGCCACAACCTGGGCATAGTTGCCTTTGTACCGATCCATGGCAGTGCTGCCGATTTAATGCACTGGCTGGATGAGCGGGATATCGCGGTGAGGGTGGGACATCACTGTGCGCAATTGCTCGGGCAGACCAGTGGTCATCAGGTGACAGTTCGTGCATCTGTGGCGGCCTACAATACCGACAGCGATATACAAGCATTTTTACAGGCTCTGGATGAATATTGTGAAGTTCAGCAGCTGGTGGGGTCCGGGCAGGAAAGTGCATCGAATCGTTGGGCGAGTGATGATTTTTCCCAACTGCAGCTGGAGCGCTTGGCTTCTCACCGCAACTGGCAGGGGCGCTACCGCGAGTTATTGCTGTGGAGTAAGGTGGTTACCCGCAAGCCAGGTATTCGCAATCCGGAAAACCTAGTTCGAGGTTGTGAGTCCGAGGCTTGGTTGGTGCACAGAGAAATGGGCGGGCGCCATTTCTTTGGGCTCGACAGCGATAGCCGGGTAGTCAAAGGGCTTGGAGCACTCCTGCTTTCGCAAATTGACGGCTGTACTGTCGGGGAGATTCAAGCCCTAGATTTGCCTCTGCTTTTCCAGGAGCTGGGATTGAGCAAACACCTTAGCCAATCCCGCAGCAACGGGTTCTACGCTTTAATGCGCCGTGCCTTTCATCAGGTTGATGGGGGTGAACCTGAATCCAGATGAGGTGAGGCACTCTGGGCCTGGGGGCTCGTGTTCCTTGCACTGCTGGGTTTCATGGGCTTGAGGCCAAATAACACGCGCAGCAGAGGCTGCCGCCGAACTAACAGCTCGTGAATGATTAAGCATCCTACGACAGTGATGGTGAATACTAGCAAAGGCTCGATAACTGGTCCCAGCGGTAGACTTCCCAGCTCAAATATTGCAGTGACGGTGATGGTCTGGTGCAGAATATACCAAGGGTAAACGGCTTCCGTGGCGTAGGGTAACCAGGTGAAAGGGCGGTTGAGGTAGTGATACCCCCAAGCCAAAACGGCCAGTAGCCATAGCCAACGGTTGGCATAAATAATAATTAGGTTAATCCGAGTTTGTCCGGCGAAGGAGCCATCCTCCAATACTCGGTTGAACAGTAGGTATAGGCCAAAGCTCAGTGGTGCGGCAACCAACAGGTAGATGCGCAGACGCTTCAGTAGTCCCCAGGGGGCTTCAACACTGACAAGTAAGTAGCCGATTAAAAAGAAGGTAAAAAACTGTGCATGGGTATACCAGTCGCCAACCACGGAGTGATTAATACCGCCAAAAAGTGGGAATAGGTACAGGCCATAGAGAGTGAGGGGCAGTAGCGGGAGAAGCAGGAGTTGCCAAGCCTGAATACCGCTTACCCAGCTTTCCAGGCTACCCCATACAGTTTGTAGTAACCAGGCGACTGGTATCACGGCCAGGGTGTAGCAGAGTAGGTAGGGCAGGTACCAGAGATGATTCCAAGTGATGCCGATATGACTGCCGGCAAAGCTGTCGGCTGGCCAGGGTCGAAAGGAGAAATAATCCCACAGGAAATTTAGATAGCCTGGTTCAATTACTCCGTTGCTGAGTGCTTCGTAGTAGGCTTGCGGCGGCACTATGACAAGCATGCCAAACACCAGGGGAATAAGTAACTGTCGCAATCTGCGCATTAGGAATCGACCACTTCCTAACTTGCGGAATAGGAAGTAAGTCGCGGCGCCTGAAATCAGAAATAGCAGAGGCATACGCCACTGGTTTACGGCCAGCATGGCTAATTGAAGCGCCTCACTCTGGTGGACACTTTTTACATGCCAGCCCCACTCGGCCACATAGGCCATGCCCTGGTGGTACAGGATCAGAAGGGCAAAGGCCAGTACACGCAAGGCGTCGATATCGTGGCGGCGTTCGGTCACTTTTTCCATTTTTCCCTCTTATCTTATGAATTGAGTTGCCGTTATGCTCCCCCTCGGAGATACCGCCCGCCACTATAAAGGGCCAATCGGCACTGCTTTAGGTATCAGTGGTGGTTTTGGGGGGTGAATGGCAAGCAGTTGCTGCTGAAATTTTATACAGGACGGGAATTGATGACGGTGCAGATGTACCTGGCGCACAGACGATGGTTCGAAATGGGCTTTTGGGCACTGTTTTTTCTGGTGCAGTGGTGGGCGCAGTTTACCGTGGTGTACCTCGAGCACCGCAATGGGGAGTCGGGCTTTGAAGCTTGGGAATTTCTGGTTTGGGAGGGCACCAGTATTTTGTCGGTGGCTATGTTGCTCCCTCTATTATTGGTTTGGGACCGTCGCTTCCCCTTGAGCCAAGGCAGGGTATGGCGCCATCTGGCAATACATCTACAGCTCACCCTGCCGTGGTCACTGCTACATGTTATTAGCATGGTGGCCATGCGAACTGGGATCTATCAGCTGAGGGGCGGTACCTACGATTTTGGCAATTGGCCAGTTGAGTTTTTTTACGAGTACCTCAAAGACTTCCGCACGTATGGATCTCTCTTAAGCGCAGTCTATCTATACCGCTTCCTGCTCATTCGTATGCAGGGAGAGGCACGTATGTTACAGCTTCCCGATGAGGGGCAGCCGGTAGAACCGGTTGAACGCCCTGAGCGCCTGTTGGTGAAAAAACTGGGAAAAGAGTTTTTGGTGAATGTGAGGGATATTGAGTGGGTGGAAGCTGCCGGCAATTATGTGAACCTGCATCTGGGTGACAGGATCTATCCTTTGCGGGATACCATGACAAAGTTATTGGAGCGCCTGGATCCGGAGGCCTTTGTGCGTGTTCACCGGTCATTTATTGTGCGGTTGGATTCAATTGCTGAGATTGAACCCCTGGACAGTGGTGATGCACGTGTTTATTTGAAGGGTGGCCGGCAGATCCCTGTGAGTCGTCGATACAGGGATCAGCTTAGGGCTCAACTGGCGCCTGCCTAATTTTTTGACTGCAGGAGTCGTTCAATAGCGCGGGTGGCTGTTGTAAAACCGAAGGTACCCGTGACCATGGTGGCGGCGCCAAAGCCGCCACTGCAGTCCAGTTTAACCCCATCCTGCATAGCGCTTTTCTGCTGACAAACCCCACCGTCGGGTTTTGGGTAAACCATGGCCTCACTGGAGTAGATCGCATCTACGCCGAATTGTCGGTTGCTACTTTTTTGGAAGTTGTGGTGACGATAGAGATGCTGACGCACTTTCGCCAGCATGGGATCGTTGATCGTGCGACCTAGGTCCACACATTCAATCGCTTGTGGGGAGCGCTTTCCTCCGGCGGAACCCACCGTGATCAAGCGCAATTTGCGTGCTTTACAATAGGCCACTAGGGCGGCTTTGACTCGCGCATTATCTATAGCGTCGATCACTACATCTATTGGCGCCGAATCCGGGTCGATAAGCTCTGCTAAGTTATCGGTGGCGATAAAGTCTTCAGCAGGAGTGATCTTTATCTCGGGATTGATTTGTTTCAGGCGCTCAGCCATAACCTCGATCTTCATACGGCCGATGGTAGACGCCAGCGCATGGCACTGACGGTTGGTATTGGTGATACAGATATCGTCGAGATCGATTAGCGTTAAAGCACCCACCCCGCTGCGGGCAAGGGCTTCTGCGGTCCAGGTGCCCACCCCCCCGATACCGATGACCACCATATGGGCTCGGTTCAATATTTCCAGGGCGTGATTACCATAGAGGCGGCCGATACCACCAAAGCGTTGCAGGTATTGTTCAGACAGGCTCATTGGGATTCTTTTCCGATACTTCTTCCAGAAAACGATGTTTGTCTGCGGCAGAGGGCAGCAGGCAGCTACTGCGCCGACCAAACCAGCGGTAGCGGTTGCGCGCGACCAGATCGTATAGCCAGTTTCGCACTGGGCGTGGAATGTAACGCAAAAAGGCAATATAGCGCCAGTAGCTACCCAGGTCGTTTGTGATGCGCAAGACGGCATCGCTCTTGTGATATTGGCACAAAGCCCCCCCGTTGCGCTCCAACAAAATAACGCTTTCAAAGGTATGCCGGGGTAAGCCCAGTTTCTTTAAATAGTACTGTCCAGCCGGTGACTGCACCCGGCAAAGGGTAAAGCGATAGTGCTTATCATACTTTAGAAGTAGGCGACTCCAGCCGTTACACAGGTTGCACTGGCTGTCGAAGAGTACAATTTTTTCTGTGGAAGAAGAGGACATGAGGGAGAGAAGGCGGCCCGAAATGGGCCGCTATGCAGTTTAGTGCACGTGACCGTGGTCGATCTCTTCCTCAGTCGCATCACGTACAGAGACAACTTCAATATCAAAGTGCAGCTCTACTCCCGCCAGCGGATGGTTGCCATTGATGGTGACTTCATCGCCATCGATATCGACAACTTCGACTTCAATGGGATGGCCATCGGTGCTTTGAGCGTGAAAAGCCATGCCAACCTCAAGGTCTTCAACGCCACCGAAGGCGCTGCGCGGCATGGTTTGGATCAGCTCGGGGTTCTGCTGGCCGTAGCCATCTTCAGGAGCGATTACCGCAGTGAATTTGTCCCCGGGTGCCTTTTCCAGCATTTCCCGCTCGAGGCCGGGAATGATATTGCCCACGCCCTGCAGATACTTGAGCGGTTCCCCATTGGCGGAGGAGTCAATGACTGTTCCGTCTGCATCTTTCAGGGTGTAGTTAATCTCCACAACTGTGTGGTTGGCAATCTTCATGAATAGTCTCTGATTCTGATATAGAAGTAGCGCTTACCGTTGCGCTGGAAAACGGGAGGTAAAGGCTGTGAGGGAGCAATTGTATTGAGAGGTTGCACGCGCCGCAACTGATGCGGCGCGCTGTGGTTCAGCAGGCGATGGAGAGGTCCTGTTCACAACCACCATAAAGGCTACTGGCCGTTTGTACGAGGTCTGTACTGAGCTGCCAGGGAAAGCCTAGCTCTTCCAGGCGGGCCTCAAGGTATTCGAGGAGTGCGTCGAACAGGGCTGGATTCAGGCCGCGGGCAAGGAAGCTGGCACGGCTACTGCGATCTGGCTCGGGTTGTTCGGAGAAGGCGTGGTTTAGGAATTGTGCTTGGCGGCTTTGTTGTTTGCGATGATCGCAGGTTTCGTAATTGGAAAGGTGTCGGCCTATGGTTTCGTAAAATTCATTGACTGTATGACAGACAAATTTAGCACCACCGACCTGATCTAACAGGCTGTCCATATCTCTCCCCCCGGTGAGCAGTTGGTACTGAAATATAAAATTCCGCAGAGCCGAAAAAATATTGTGATAACGAAAAATGCACAGGATGCATTGGCTCAATTACGGTACAGCATTAATTGCAGTGCAGCGTAAGTCATATCTTCTTGGACTGCCAACTTGCTTTAAGAATATTGTCATTCCGTTCGACAGGTTGTTATTGGTTTTGCTTTTATCTACGCCAAATAAAAAATTGCTATTTATATTAGTGTTTTTTATCACTTTGCTCTGTGTTTAATAGTGTAGATGTTAGACTGCACGATTGAACCAAATATAAAATTGCAACAGGTTGGAACAAATTATGGCAAGCATTTTTACTCAGATTTTGAATGGGGACTTACCTGGGCACTTTATCTGGCGAGACGATAAAGCTATTGCGATTATGACCATTTCCCCGATTAAGCCCGGCCATTGCCTGGTAATTCCGGTGGAAGAAATTAATCATTGGGATGAGGTTCCCCCGGAGCTTGCCGCACACTTGATGTTGGTTGCCCAAAAAGTCGCCAAAGGCTTGAAATCAGTTTATTCACCTAAGCGGGTGGGAGTGATGATTGCCGGGCTGGAAGTGCCGCACACCCATATGCATCTGATTCCAGTTGATGCATTGACAGACTTTGACTTTTCCTTGCAGAAAAATGCAACATCTGAGCAGCTGGCCATGGAAGCTGAGAAAATCCGCGGTGCGCTGCAGAAGTTGGGCTGCGCGGAGGCGGAGTGTGCTTAGGCTAGGCTTGTTAAAATTGAGTAAAGACTGACCAGTCTTTGCTTTTAGTGCCTCAGAAATTTTTCTGATGGCACTGCATCCAGTTCACCTGCTCGGGTAGTCTAGTAATACGAGACAGTGATAATTATGAGAATTTTGCAATGGCAACCACTAAAAAAGCTTTTTTAGCCCCACTGATTGCTCTACTGACCCTTTTTGCGGTTGGCAGTGCTCATGCTGAGGCAGAAGAAATGGAAAGTAAAAGCTTCGATGTCAATGGATTTACCCGGGTATCCCTCAAAGGCAGTTCCCATGTCGAGGTGATACAGGGGGCCCATTTTGCCGTGAATGCTACGGGCCCGGCTGAAGTAATGGCCCACGCCAAAGCCCAGCTGAAAGGCGACACGCTCGAGCTGTCTGTGGATGATAATACTCAGCGCTGGTTTGGTGTGATAACCATCACCCGCGATCTGGATCAAAAGGTACAGTTTACGGTAACCATGCCAAAGGTTGAGGCTATTGTGGTTCTGGGATCCGGCCAAGCTGTGGCGGAATCGCTCGAGAGTGAGAGTCTTGACCTAGGAGTCACGGGCTCTGGTACCGTGCGAATTGCCAAGGCAGCGGCTGAGAACCTCAACGCATATGTCACTGGTTCTGGGGACTTGATCTTAGACAAGGCCTTATCAGTCACCAGTGAAATTGCGATTAGTGGCTCGGGTGACGTTTTCTTGGGGGGCATCACCGGTGAGAAACTTTCTGCCGAAATCAAAGGCTCTGGTGATATGCGGGTAGGCGGCCGTGTAGCCGATGTCAATATCCGCATTATGGGTTCTGGCGACTTTGTCGGTCGCAGCTTGCGCGCAGATAACGCGACAGGTTCTGTGATGGGGTCCGGGGATATTGTTCTGAAGCGTCCGCAGCGGGATTCTTTCACCGTAATGGGATCGGGCGACGTTGCCTTGGTGGACTAACTCCTCCCTGTCGAACTGCACATAGCCAGGCATTGCCAGTAACGGCAGTGCCTGACCTTTTTTGGGGCCCATTTTTCGGGCCTGTTCTCTATTTTGGAAGTAAACTCCCGATGGAATCGCAGGTGACAGGGCCGGGGCAGGAGAGCTCGGAGCGCCCTTCAGGTAGTCGAGGCGAACGGAGCCGACGACTCAAGGAAAAATTGCGCCACTGGGGGCGTGGCGCGCAGGAAAAATCTCATTGGGTCGCCGAGCGACTCATGGACCGTCGTATTTGTGTGGGGGTGACGGGGCTGAGTGGAGCGGGAAAATCAACCCTACTTACCAGTTTGATCTACCAGCTGAGCCACCCGCAAAAGGCACAGTTACCCGGTTTTGCGCCGGCGCTGAACGGAGATCTGCTCGGCGCGGAGTTAAAGCCAGCCCTAGACTCCGGCCTGCCAGTGTTTGACTATGAAAGTTGTCTCTCCGCCTTGATGTCTCACCCCCCCAAATGGCCACAAGGCACGCGCGATGTTTCGGCTATGGAGTTGCATATTCACTTGCGGCGCCATGGCCGTTTTCGTGGCAGCAGCCCTAAGACTCTGATTTTGGAGTTGCGAGACTATCCGGGTGAATGGTTGATGGACCTGCCAATGCTACGCATGGATTATCGTGAGTGGTGTAGACATCAAGCCCATATTATCGAATCGGATACCCGTGCAGGATTGGCCCCGGAACTGGTAACTCGCCTGGCGGCTCTATCGCCCCAAGCTGAAGCAAATGGGTCTGAGCTGGCGAGGTTGTGGAACGATTACCGCGGTTTCCTGTTGGACTGCCGCCGTGAGCGCAAGCTCAGTTATTTACAGCCTGGACGAGCGCTTCTCGATGAAGAGGATTACAGCTTATTGCCCCTGCTTGATCTGCGCGGGTTTAATGCCGGGGAGTTGGAGCAGCTGCCAGAAACGAGCAACTACCAGGTTTTACGCCGTCATTACGAAGCATATGTGCAGGGTCAGGTGGCTCCCTTTTTGGAGAGTCACTTCAAGCACCTCGATCGACAATTAGTGTTGGTGGATATGATCGGTACTCTTTTTGCTGGGGAGCAAGCCCTCGATGATATGCGCCTGGCATTCACTCATATAGCCGATACCTTTCGCTATGGGGAATCCGGTTTACTGAGTAAGTTGTGGCGCCCAAAGGTTAATCGTCTGTTATTTGCCGCTACTAAGGTCGATCAAGTGCTGGCCGCCGACCACGATGCTTTGCGCCAGTTACTCGGGCAGCAATTACAGCAAACTTTCACGGGAGCCCGGCATCGTGGATTACCGATTTTTAGTGAGGCTATTGCTGCGGTGCGATGTTCTCGTGAAGATCAGCGTAATGGCCGGCGGATGTTGGTGGGGCACGATCTAGAAGGGCGTTATTTGGGCTTTGAGAATGCTGAGATTTCCTCTCATTTGCCGAGAGAGGAGCGGGACTGGAGCCACTATACCGGTGCGGCGCCGCCCCAGTTACGCCCCCCGCAGGGAATGGATTCGGGCTCCATTCCGCATATTCGTGTCGATGCGCTTCTGAATTTGTTGCTTGGAGATAAGGTCTGATGGGGGATGATGACAAAGAAACTCTGCGTCGTACGACGCGAATAGAGTCCTTACAGGAGCCAGAGCGGGAAGCTTCGCATAGAGAGACCACACGGGTAGAAGCTCTTCGAGAAGAGGATGGGGATATTCCCAGGTCTATTACCACAGGAGAGTCCCTGCCAGACCGAATTGCTTTCTCGGAGTTACGCTTACCTGTTTTTCGCTTGAAATGGTTGAAGCCGGCACTATTTTCGACAATTGCGTTGATCGTTGCCGTGCTTGGGTGGGAGTTGCGCCAGCTGTATACCTGGGCGGCGGATAAACATTGGGGCCTTGGTGTTCTCGCTGGAGTGGTGATCGCGACCTTCGTATTTGCAATTGCCAGCTCTCTATGGGAATTTTTTCGTGCGGGGCGGCCCCTGCGGAAATTGCAAAGAACCCAGACGATGGCTGCAGAAATGCGGGAGAGTCGCAGCCATGAGGAAGCTGAACCTTTTCGCCAACAACTTCAGGACCACTTTGCAGGGAAACCTCAGGGAGTACTGCTCAATCGAGTGCTGGATGAGGCGCCGGATTACTACGATAGCAGTGAGCTGCTACAGCATCTAGAGGTGACTTTCCTCGATGCCCTCGATCAGGAGGCCAAGCGGCGTGTGGTGCGTCACTCTACAACAACAGGGGCTTTGGTGGGCCTCAGTCCCTTTGCTAGTCTCGACATCCTGGTGGCTCTGCGCCAATCGTTGCGAATGATTGATGATGTGGCGCAAATTTACGGAGTGCAGCCGTCCCTGGTCGTGCGTTGGCGCTTGTTCAAAAAGGTGCTTGCGCTGGTGGCTTACAGTGGAGCCAGTGAATATGCGATTAGTGAAATGTGGCCGGATCTGGTGGGCGACAGTTTAATTGGTACGGTGTCAGCACGCCTAGGCCAGGGCGTTGGGGCGAGCTTGTTTGTGGCGCGTATCGGGCTTGCCGCTATGCAGAGTTGTAGGCCTGTCCCCTTTGCTGAAAAGCGCCGCCCAAGGCTGTCTGCGTTGATATCACGGATTGGGGCAGGGTTGAAGGAGCGTATGCCGGAAGTCTTTTCGATGGTGGGGTTCAATCGCCGAACAGTTAACTCTCCGTCTAAACCAGAAGTGAAATATTCACGTAAGGGTTAATTTCACCAGGAGGAGGGGCCCGCTGAGTATGCGGGCCCTAGGGACCTTTGTGAGATCACGGCTTATTGAAACTGCTTTTTCATTAATAGGCGCGTATGGTGGCGGTCCACCAACTGTGCCAGGGTGGTGAAGCGGCGTTTGATGAAAGGTGCGGGGTTGTTATTTCCCGTATCATCCCGATATTCAACCCCGGAGCGGACATGTTGTAGCTCTCGGGTTAACTCATCGATCGCCATAAAGATGTCTTGGGTGTCATCCTGGCTGTGAAAAATGTAAGTGTTATTGGTGTCTACCAAGTACTCATTGCATTCATTCAGCCACTCGGATCGCTGCTCAAGAAAGCGGATTGTATTGCGAATGCCCCCCTTATACTCGGGGTTGAAGTGTTCATTAACATACTTGCCCAGGCTGCGCATGCCCGAGCCGACAAATTGTTCCACCACACTGCTGCAATACTCTTCTGTGAGATAAGAAGGGTGGGTTTTGGCGCTGATTGAGGTGCTTGCAATCAGCAGAGACAGAAGCCCCAGGGCTCGTAAAATGGCTGAAGTAGGAGAGTTCATTGTCTTGCCCATGCGTTACTCTTTTCAGTGGCCGTTATTCTATCCGCCAAACTTGCTCAGTTGTTTTAACTCTTTGTTTGGCGAAGCATTTTTTGTGACAGTTATCACATGAATATCGAAGAGGTGAAAAAGTGTCAATGGTTATTAAGTGCGGAATGGCAGCTTTGACGCAAAATGCGTGTTGTGGAGATTATGATTTTCGATATTTGTCCGGAAACTAAATTAGAGATTGAGGTTTGCTTTGGCAGAATTTGCATTTGACCTTTTTGTGATTGGGGCGGGCTCTGGTGGTGTGCGAGCCGCGCGAATGGCTGCGGCTCAGGGGATGAAGGTGGCTGTGGCCGAAGACCGTTATATGGGCGGCACTTGCGTTAATGTGGGCTGTGTCCCCAAAAAATTATTTGTCTATGCCAGTGGCTTTAGTGAAGACTTTAGCGATGCCAAAGCGTATGGCTGGGAAGCTCCTGTTGCGGAGTTTAACTGGCCAACATTACGTGATAACAATGCTAAGGAAATAACCCGGCTTAATAATATTTACCGCAATCTGTTGGTAAATTCCGGTGTGACAGTTTTTGATGGGCGGGCCAAGGTCACAGGTGCTAACACCGTGGTGGTAAATGAGCGTGAATATACTGCCCAGAGAATTTTGGTCGCCACAGGTGGTTGGCCTTTTGTTCCTGATATTCCGGGTAAAGAATTTATTTTGACCTCTAACGATGTATTTTCCATGGAGGCTTTCCCGAAACGCGTACTGGTTGTTGGAGGTGGGTATATCGCGGTTGAGTTTGCGGGGATATTTGCCGGCTTGGGGGCTGAAACCCACCTCTCTTATCGCCGGGAACTATTCCTGCGAGGTTTTGATCGTGATATTCGCCATTTTGTCCGCGATGAAATGGTTAAGAAAAATATCGATTTAAAATTTAATCATCAGGTGAGTGCCATTGAGAAATTGCAGGATGGTAGTTTTCTTGTGCATGCGGGGGATGGTTCCAGCTTGAATGTGGATATGGTCCTCTATGCAACTGGGCGAGTTGCGAATACTGAAGGGCTTGGCCTGAAAGAGCGGGGAGTGGTGCTGCACAGGGATGGCACCATCTCTGTTGATGATAATTTCCGCACCAACATTCACTCCATTTACGCGCTTGGGGATGTTACTGGTGAGCCGCAGTTGACACCCGTGGCCCTTGCGGAGGCGATGGCTTTGGTGAAACACTGGCGTACGGGAAATACAGCCGAAATTGATTACAATAATATCCCGACGGCGGTATTTTGCCAGCCAAATATTGGCACGGTAGGGCTCTCTGAAGAGGAGGCTAGAGATTCTGGAATCTCTGTCACTATTTATAAGTCAGAGTTTCGCCCGATGCGCCACACAGTGAGCGGTAATACCGAGCGGACACTGATGAAACTGGTGGTAGATGCCGAGACCGATAAGGTGATTGGCGTTCACATGGTTGGTGATGATGCCGGTGAGATTATCCAGGGTTTGGCTGTGGCCTTGAAGGCAGGCGCCACCAAGCAAACGTTTGATGAGACAATTGGCATTCACCCAACAGCCGCTGAGGAATTTGTCACAATGCGTACGCCCGTAGGTGGATAGTTTGCGGCTTATAACCCCTGCCTTGCAGATTGCTTCAGTCGCCTTTGGGGTTGATGGGTTTTTTCGTTTGGAGAGACCTGGAATGTAATAGGGGTTTTTCACGAACTGCCTACATTATCGGGGCTCAAGTAAAAACGGCGCATTTGCGCCGTTTTTGTGATTTGCTCGCTAATTTAGTTCTTACTCCTCCACGGTCTCCTCGGCTTCACAAAGTGCTTGGTGTCGCTGCGCTTTTTTGCGTTCGCTACGCTCTTTCAGGCAGCGTTCTGCTGAAGCAAATGTGTCATTAACAGCCCGGTGTATAGATTCGTTTTCATTACTGATGGTCACTGGATTGCCGCTGATGGCCAGTTCGAGGGAGGCTTTAAATTGTTTGCCTTTGCTTTTGTGCTGGTGGGGAGCTTCTAGAACTACACGGCTGTGTATGATTTCGCCACAATAACGTTCCAGTTTGTGTAACTTTCTAGATACCGTGTCTGATAGGGCGGCGGATTTGTCGATATCGCGGAACACAATGTTATCGTTGGACGCTGATTTCATAGGTAAATACCTCCGGTTATAGGAAACCATGCAGGCCGCTTTTGCGGTTTGCTAATAAAGAAGGTAGGGCGCCCTAGAGGGAGGGGTCGAGACCGCAGTAGAATCGCCGATTCACCAGGAGCGTAACGAATATTGCTGTCGGAACAGCTCTGGGTGTTTTACGTCCGGGTCGGGTTTCCGCTGTGTCTAGCGATCGTCTCCCTATTACCCATAATGCTTCCGCTAAAAAAAAAATCAAGCGCTATCACTGGAAAATGTCACAGAAAATTCTCTGAAGAGTCATTGCGACGACTTTCATTGCCAAGTTTTGGTGTCGGATTGATCGAATGGGTACAAAGGGTGGACGAGAGGTCATTGCTCGCGAGCTCAGCACTGCGTAAAATTAACGTTGCTGTACTGGGGGTTTGGGAAGCTTGAACAAAAAACAACCTCTGGGCTTTTATCTTATGAGTGTCGAAAAATCGAGAAATGGGTTCTGGACAATGGCGGTAAAGCGGTACTGCTCGCTCTTCTTGGCGGGCCTGGTAGTTTTTGGCGGGGCGGTTGCGCAGGCGCAATCCGCTCTCAATGTGGAAAAAAACCGACTGGCACGTCTGGAGCAGTCTCTGGAAAACAGGCAGGTTGAGCTGGAGGATATCGAGAACGAGCTGCTCTCGTATGAGTACAAGCTTGAGCGAGCGCAGGAATCTCTTAATGAGTTGCGCAAGGAGTATGAGGAGAGTCGCGTTGAGCTCGAAGAGGCCCGTCGGTTACATGAATCTAATGGAACCTCGGACTCTGAACGCCGCCTGACCAAGGCTAAGCACAGTTTTGCTATGGCAGAGCGAGGTGTGGATAGCCGCAGTCGCCGCTTGGAGTTTATTCAGGCAAACCATGAGGAGCTTCTGTCAAAGCTTGGGGCGGAGAGGCAGGCAATCGCCGAAACCAAGACTAAGATCTCTGCTCAGCAGGATAAGATTGGCGAAGTGGTGGATTCTATGGTCGCCAAGGCGGAGGCTTCTGAAAGGCGTGCCGCACTGGCTAGAAAAGCAAGGGCTGAGAAGCCTAAGCCTCCGAAATTAAAGACTGCGGCAATAGAAAAGCCGAAGAAGCGTGAGGTTCCACCCGAGCCAGCCCCGACTGTTGAGACGCAAATTGATCCAGAGCTACTCGCTTACGTGAAGCGTGAGCAAAAACGCCTGGATAACTTGCTTTCAGATAAAAACGGGGAAAACAAGCAGACTTTCCGTAATTTGATGCTTAAGCCCTCTGGCGGAGAGCGCTTGTCTTTTGAGTTCCTGGGAAAAAATCAATATCGGTTGGTGGCGACTGTTGAAGCTGGCCGTCAGACATACAAGATCAACACCTGGAAGTTTCGTCGTACGATTCCCGCCGAGGATGACGGTACCCGTTATGTTTTCGTCTTTGATGCACGCCGACTTTCGCGCCCCCGTTTAGTGATGTACCCCGAGTACGCTTTAGATGCCTTAAAATAGAACGCTTTGAGCCCGCTTAATGCGGGCTTTTTTATGTTTTGTGGCGTTATCTTTCACAAAGGGCAGCTTCGAGTAGGGGGTGGTAATGACTGCTCTGAGGTTCTGGAGTGCTCTCGTAAAGAGTGATGTTTTCAACTGATATCGAAAAGTCCAGCCTGAACGGTGAGGATTGTTCAAACCCTTCTTTGCTGCGTGCTAGGGTGATATGTGGCCGGTAAGTCCGCTTTTCAGGTGTTATACCTAACTCGCCAATAATTCGGTTACAGTTTTGGTGGAGCTCCAGCAGGCTGGGATTGGTCGCCAGTTCCACGACAAGGGCTTTCGGGTTGAGCCTAGGGAATGGATTCAATGAGTAAATCAATCCCTGAAACCTGGGTTTTTTTTGCGCGAGCGCAATAAGGCCTTGCCTAAGAGGTGGAATTATTTTTCTTGGGGTGTTACCCAGAAACGCGAGTGTTAGGTGCCGATTAGCTGGAGTGGTCCAGCGAAGATGGTCGCTTTTTATGTTCTCTAGTTGTTTTTGGTAATGCTTTATTAAGTTGTCGAGGAATTCCTGTGTTTTTTTGTCAGGCCTCACGCCAATAAATAAGCGGGGAGTAGTTTGTCCTGACAGTTTCTCTTCTTTTTGCATTTTTCTTCTTTCACGCCTTGAAATTTTTGTGGTCGTCCTTATCTCTGGAGTGCGGGTGGTAGCTTAAAGCGAAAAGTGCCGCCGCTGGTAATGCTCGGGCTTAATGGCGAGCAGAATTTAATATTGCTCTGAATTGAGGATATAACAATGCGTAATTTTGACTTTTCCCCTTTATACCGTTCCGCAATTGGCTTTGACCGTATGGCCAGCTTACTGGATGCAATGAGCACCAGTGAGCAGAAACAGCCTTCCTACCCCCCTTACGATATAGAATTGACTGGTGAGGATAGCTATAGGATTACAATGGCAGTGGCGGGTTTCGAGCAGTCTGAGCTCGACATTCAGGTAGAGCAAAACCGCCTCACCGTAAATGGAAAGAAGCCTGAAGATCCTGCGCAAAGAAACTTTTTGCATAGAGGGATCGCTGCGAGAAATTTTGAGCGGCGCTTTCAGTTGGCGGATCATGTAAAAGTGACCGATGCGAAACTTGCCAATGGCTTGCTTCACATTGAGCTGGTACGAGAAATACCAGAGGCAATGAAGTCGCGTAAAATAGAAATTAGCGAAGGTAAGTTGCTGCATCACAATGAAGCTGTGAAGGACGAAGCCGATAAAAAGTCGGATTCGGTAGCCGCATAAATTGTCCCAAACTTGCCCGCTGTGCCGCTATTCCGCGGCACAGTTTTACTATCGAGATAAGGTTCGCAGTTACTACCAATGTAACCGCTGCGCTCTGGTGTTTGTTCCCTCTGAGCATCACCTCTCTGCAAAAGAAGAGCATGCATATTACGACCTTCACGAGAACGGGATGGAAGATGAAGGTTATCACCGCTTCCTCAGTCGATGTGCTTCGCCCCTATTGAAAGAGCTCTCGCCAGCGAGTGAAGGTTTGGACTTTGGTTGTGGGCCAGCCCCACTATTAGCTCGTATTTTGATGGAAAACGGCCACAGAGTGGAATTGTTTGACCGTTATTATTTCCCAGAATATGGCGCCATTAAAAAAGACTACGACTTTATCGTGGCGACGGAAGTTGTAGAGCATTTGGCTGCCCCTGGAGATGAGTTGACAAGGCTTTGGCGGCAATTACGCCCTGGCGGTTTTATGGCACTGATGACAAAACTAGTTATTTCACCCGAGCGTTTTGCCAGTTGGCACTATATTCGTGATCCAACACATATCTCCTTTTTCAGTGCAGAGACTTTACGTTGGCTCGCTCAGGAGTTGGGCGCTGAACTGCAGTTTGTCGACAGTGATGTTATCTTTCTAAAGAAATCAGGTGTTTACCCGGAATAACTTTGCTCTCACTGTGGCTCGGTACTCACTTGGGGTTGTGGACAGGAATTTTTTAAAGAGTGCCGTGAAGTGCCCCATGTCTTGGTAGCCCACTTTTTCCGCAATTTCATTAACGGATAAGTTGCTTGACTGCAAGAGTTCTCTAGCCATGTCCACTCGCACATTTTGCAAGTATTGCAGGGGGGTCTGTCCTGTCGCCAGTTTGAAGCGTCGATTAAAGGAGCGGACACTCATATCGAACATTTGCGCCACTTCGCTGAGGCGTACTTCCGTATTGCAGTGTTCTTTCAGCCATGCCTGGGCTTGCACAATATCTTCGTCGGGGTGCAGGCGTACTGCCCCTTCAGAATAGGCGATTTCCTCGAAGGGTCTGCGGATCTCATGGGAGAAGTTTCGTTCTACATGGCTGGCAACTGCGGGTCCGTAGAGCTGGCGGATCATATGTACGGTGACGTCTGCGAGGGCATTGACACTGGCGGCGCAAAAGAGCTTGTCCGCCTGAGTAATAAAGTACTGGCGTTTTAACTTGACTTCGGGGTAGTCAGCGCTAAAGCGGTCGAAATAATGCCAGTGCGTGGTGGCGGGTTTACCATTGAGTAGGCCCGCTTCTGCTAGGAAACAAACACCGGTTCCCACTGCGCTAATAGATGCTCCTAATTCAGCCTGATCTCTCAGCCATTTCAGCAACGGTCCGCTGCGTTTTAAAGCGGGGCGAGGATTACGCCAAAGTGCTGGAATGTAGACTAGATCGCTGTTTGGCGTCTCGCTTAATGCCATATCGGGTTGAAAGGTGAAGCCGCAACGAGATTTCACGGGCTGCCCATCCATGCTGGCTGTCACTAGGCGCAGGGGCTCTGTTCGTCCTTCCACTCGCGCCCGGCTCTCGGCTCCGCGAAGCATCTCTAGGGGGAGTACTGTCCCGGTAGCTAACATTTGATCAATCAGAAGAAAGGTAACCGTACGCATTACATACTCGGGCGCGTTGGCGCCATTGGCTAAAACACTCAATTTTGCTGGCCAGTATGCCCATAACTGGGCGCAATCGCCAGCCCCTACACTCGCAGACATCAAATTTATAGTGTTTAGCTTGGCTGGAGGTCAGGATGCAGCGCCTTCCCGTAATTACCGCGTTTGGTGGTTTTAATCCCGCAGGACGCAGCTCCTTTCATCGGGGGTATGCCCGCACGGTGCTGGAAAAGCTCTCTCGGAGGGAGCGGATTGACACGCTATCCGACCTAGCTGCGCTCATGGGATTGCGCACGGGGTCCGATGCCACTGGTCCTTTGGGTCTAGGTCTGGAACAGCGTGTGCTCGATGGTACCTTGGTGCGAGAATTGGAGGCGCGTTTTTACGACTACCGTAAGTGCCATTTTCACCAGGCTGCGGACCTGGCTAACCACAGTGGCATGTCTTTTGAAATATCCACCCGCCAGCTTCCCCACCCTTTGCCCGATGAATGGCAAGTAGAAAGTGTGGGCAGTGGCAGGGTTCGTGTGACCACGGCAAGCCTTTCTGTCATGTTGGATAGCTTTCGTGAGATTCCGGTTGGTGCCGCGGGGCAGCTGCCTACGGGTTTCGAGCCCGGTGAGCGATATAATTCGCGCTTTCACCCCCGCGGGCTGCAGCTGGCAGTGCTGGGAGCTTCTGATGCGGTGCATTCTATGGGGATCGACTGGGAAACCGTTGTGGCCGCGGCTGGTCCTGGCAATATCTCTGTCTACGCCTCATCAGCTATGAGTCAGCTCGACCCCTTTGGGAACGGGGGGCTGATGCAATCCCGGTTGCGTGGTTCCCGGGTCAGCTCCAAGCAGTTGGCATTGGGCTTAAACAGTATGCCTGCGGACTTTGTGAACGCCTATGTGCTGGGTAATGTCGGTTCTACCGGGGCCGTGACCGGAGCCTGTGCCAGTTATTTATACAATCTGCGCTCAGGTGTTGAGGACATTCGCAGTGGTCGAGCCAGAGTGGCCGTTATAGGAGCTGCTGAGGCACCGCTTGTTCCTGAAATTGTCGATGGTTATTCCACCATGGGGGCGCTCGCAACTACTGAGAACCTGCGCAAAATTTTTTCAGGTGAGGTCGATTTCCGCCGTACTAGTCGTCCATTTGGGGAAAACTGTGGATTTACTTTGGGAGAGGGTACTCAGTGGGCGATTCTAATGGATGATACCCTGGCCCTTGAGCTGGGTGCGAACATCCATGGCTCAGTTTCGGGTGTTTATATCAACGCTGATGGTTATAAAAAATCGATCTCCGCACCGGGGCCTGGTAACTATTTGACAATGGCCAGAGCTATGGCGGAGTCGAGAGCGATAGTTGGAGATGAGAGTTTGACGAGACGCAGTTTTGTTCAGGCCCACGGATCCAGTACACCACAAAATCGGGTTACTGAGTCAGCGATACTGGATAGATTGGCTTCTGTTTTCGGAGTGGAGGAGTGGCCAGTGTGTGCAGTGAAAGCTTATGTGGGGCACTCCATTTCGGCGGCTAGTGGGGATCAATTGATCTCTGCGCTGGGTATTTTTGATAGGGGAATAATACCGGGTATTGCCACGGTTGACCGAGTGGCTGACGATGTTCATCAAAAAAATCTACAGATTTCCCTTGAACATGTGGAGCGAGATCCAAGCTCACTGGATCTGGCGTTACTGAATTCTAAAGGTTTTGGAGGAAACAATGCGACGGCAGCGGTGCTTTCCCCCCGCCTGACCCGCTCCATGCTGGAAAAACGTCATGGAGCAAAAGCAATACTCGCCCACCATAGGGATAACGAGGCAGTTGTCGAGCAAGCTGTGGCTTACGATGTGAGAGCGAGTAGGGGAGACCTGCAAACCATCTATCGTTTTGGTGAAGGTCACATAGATGAGGCGGAGATAAATCTCTCCGCTGCTAGCGTCACCCTCCCTGGATTCCCACCAGTAGAATTGGATGTTGGCAACCCATTTGATGATATGGTTTAGGTTGTATTTCATTGCCTATCGTCACTGGGGCCAGTTTTTCTTTTGGATTGAACTTATCACAAAAGCACGTATTCGCTGTTAACTGAGTAAGGATTTCAATGGCAGACATGGATGTATGCGATGGAAAAAAAGATGCTGCAGATCTTGGGGTCCGTCTAAAACTGGTGCGAAAAATATACGGCATTTCCCAGCGGCAGTTGGCGCGGCAGGCGGGTGTCACCAATGCCACTATTTCCTTTATCGAGCAGGGGCGGGTGAGCCCTTCTGTAGGTTCGCTTGAGAAAATATTGAGTAGCGTGCCTATGACCCTGTCTGAGTTCTTTTCGTTGGAGCTCGTTGAGTCGGATCCGATTTTCTTTCGCTCCAGTGATATGCCAAATGTCGGTGACGGCCGATTTTTTTGTCAGTTGCTCGGCGGTTCCCGCAGTCAGCGTGCGATGTCTATCTTGCGCACCGTGTTTTCAGAAGGGCAGGATTCCGGCCCCAACCCGTTGATCTTCGATGGGGAGGTTGGGGGGATAGTTATTGCCGGTGAGCTGGAAGTATCTGCGGGATCCGATCTTGCCCTGTTAGAGGCGGGGGATGGTTATTACTTCGGCACCCGGCGACCCCACCGTTTCCGCAACCCAGGTAAAACGGACTGCGTGGTGATTAGTACGGTTAATCCGGCCCATGCCATTGAGGCGTCTTGGGGACCTGTAAGTCAAATAGGAGGCGTGATAAAGGGTGATTTGCGCCATCAAGCTGAAAAAGCGGACTGATTCACGATAGACTGACTCCGCTTAAAGCGTCCGGCCAGCAAGTTATGGCTGGCTATATTGTGTTCTTTGGTGCTGTTGGTGCCAGTGTTTTTGTAAGAAATGGTATTCAAACAATCGTTTGAATCTGGCTATACTACGGCTGACCGTATTGGGCCAAAGTGTCACCGCAAGAGCTGACGGTCCATGGTTGCAAAAAAAATTCCGACCCCGGGTCCAGGATTGCGGCCCAGAATAAAAGAGGTCAATCAATGTTATTTAGTGGCAAAGCGCTCACGGTACAAATGCTGGATAACGGCATTGCCGAGCTTAAATTCGACCTGCAAGGCGAATCCGTCAACAAGTTTAACCGTCAGACGGTTACCGAATTCTCCCAGGCTCTGGATGCAATTGAAGCAACAGACGGCGTTAAAGGTGTGCTGCTTACCAGTGGCAAGGGTGTCTTTATTGTCGGTGCCGATATCACCGAATTTGGTAACGCTTTCTCTGCAGGCGCAGAGGGCGTTGCTGATTTGATGAATCAGAACAATGAAAATATTAACCGCCTGGAAGACCTGCCGGTTCCGACCGCTGTGGCGATCAATGGCTATGCGCTGGGCGGTGGTTTCGAAGTTTGCCTCGGCTGTGACTACCGCTTGATGGGCGAAGAGGCCAAAGTGGGTCTGCCCGAAGTTAAGTTGGGTCTTATCCCAGGTTGGGGCGGTACGGTACGCTTACCGCGGGTAGTGGGTGTGGATGTGGCGGCCGAGTGGATTGCCGCAGGTAAAGAGCAGAAGCCAGCGGCGGCTCTGGAAGCTCATGCTGTAGATACTGTAGTGCCTACCGATAAGCTCAAAGATGCAGCAATTAAGCTGCTTGAGCGCGCAATCAAAGGTGAGTTGGATTATAAGGCCGGTCGTGAGATCAAGAAGTCTCCAATCCCGCTGAATGATACCGAAGCCCTGATGGCCTTCTTTACTACCAAGGCGTTTGTTGGTCAGCAGGCGGGCAAAAATTACCCATCCCCGGTTGCGGCCGTTGAGTCTATTGAGCAGGGTTATAAGTTGACCCGCGATGAAGCTCTGAAGATTGAACAGGAAAAATTTATTTTCTGCGCCCAGACCGGCACCGCTAAATCTCTGGTAGGGCTGTTCCTTGCGGACCAGGCGATCAGTAAGGTTGCCAAGGGTTGGGAAAAGAAAGCCGATAAGCCCATTGAGCGCGCTGCCGTTCTCGGTGCCGGTATTATGGGTGGTGGTATTGCTTACCAGTCTGCCTATAAAGATACTCCGATCAAGATGAAAGATATTGATCAAAAGGGTATCGATCTCGGTTTGAATGAGGCGAATAAACTGCTGTCCAAGCTGGTCGACCGCAAACGCCTCACCCCGGTAAAAATGGGTGAAGTGCTCAATCGTATTGAGCCGACCCTGAGCTATGACGGCTTCGAGGATATCGATGTTGTTGTGGAAGCGGTTGTTGAAAACCCAAAAGTCAAGCACGCGGTACTTAAAGAAGTGGAAACCAAGGTGAGCGAAGACGCTGTCATCGCCTCCAACACCTCCACTATCTCTATTAACCAGCTGGCTGAGCCTCTGTCCCGTCCTGAAAACTTCCTGGGCATGCACTTCTTTAACCCGGTGCACAAAATGCCGTTGGTTGAGGTGATCCGCGGGGAGAAGACTTCCGATACCGCAGTTGCTCGCGTTGTAGCCTACGCAAACAAAATGGGCAAAAAGGCCATCGTGGTTCGCGACTGCCCTGGATTTCTGGTAAACCGCGTACTGTTCCCTTACTTTGCCGGTTTTTCTATGCTCGTGCGCGATGGTGCGGATTTCCAGGCCGTTGATAAGGTTATGGAGCGCTGGGGTTGGCCTATGGGTCCGGCCTACCTGATGGACGTTGTTGGTATTGATACCGGAGTTCATGCGGAAGGTGTAATGGCTGAGGGCTTCCCTGAGCGTATGGGAAAAACCTTCACTGCAGCCTCAGATGTTATGTACGAAGCTGGTCGTTACGGTCAGAAGAACGGTAAGGGCTTCTATAACTACGAGCAAGACAAGAAAGGTCGCCCGAAGAAAGTGGCTACCGAAGAGGCCTACCAGTTACTCAAGCCGCAGGTTGCTGAGCGCCATGAGTTCGAAAGGGACGAGGTGATCGAGCGCATGATGGTGCCGATGGCCACCGAGCTGGCTCGCTGCCTGGAAGAAGGGATCGTTGACTCCCCGGCTGAAGCCGATATGGCGCTGATTTACGGTATCGGATTCCCTCCGTTCCGCGGTGGCATTTTTGCCTGGCTGGATAGCATTGGTCTGGATGAATTCGTGAAGATTGCCGATAAGTACGCCGATCTGGGCGAGTTGTACAAGCCGACTGATCGTATGCGTGAAATGGCCGCAAGTGGCAAAACCTACTACGGCGATAAGTGAGGAGAATAGCGATGAGTTTAAATCCTAGAGATGCCGTAATCGTTGACTACGCGCGTACCGCCATGGGCCGCTCAAAGAATGGTGTGTATCGCCATGTGCGCGCCGACGATATGTCTGCTGAGCTGTTGAAAAAGTTTTTGCAGCGCAACGACAAACTCGACCCCGCTGAGATCGATGACCTGATCTGGGGTTGCGTGATGCAGCGCGATGAGCAGGGTTTTAACGTAGCCCGCTTTATTTTGCTGCGCGCCGGCCTGCCACACACAATTCCTGCACAGACCGTTAACCGTCTGTGCGGCTCCTCTATGTCCTCTCTGCATACCGCTGCTGCCAACATTCAGGCTGGCGTGGGTGATGTGTATGTTGTGGGTGGTGTTGAGCACATGGGCCACCTGAATATGATGGAGCATGTGAGCCCCAATCCTATGCTGGGCCGCTACATGGCCAAAGCTGCTGGTTCCATGGGCATGACCGCTGAATACTTGGCTATGATGCACGGTATTCAGCGCCAGCAGATGGATGAGTTCGGTGCGCGCTCACATCAGCGTGCGGCTGAAGCGACTAAAGAAGGTAAGTTCAATCGCGAGATTATTGCGATTGAAGGGCATGATGACGATGGCGTCCCCTTCCTTGTGGAGGCGGATCAAACCATTCGCCCGGATACTACCGTAGAAGGTCTCGCCCAGCTGAAGCCGGCATTTGATCCGAAGCACGGTCAGGTAACCGCAGGGACTTCTTCTCAGATTACCGATGGCGCCTCAGTTATGCTAGTGATGTCGGCTGAGCGCGCTCAGGCGCTGGGTATGACACCGATTGCGCGCGTTAAGGAAATGGCTTTGGCGGGCGTTGATCCTTCGATCATGGGTTACGGTCCAGTGCCTTCCACCAAGAAGGCGCTTAAGAAGTCAGGCCTTACTCTCGGCGATATCGATAAGTTTGAGCTGAACGAGGCGTTTGCTGCGCAGGCGCTACCGGTAATGAAAGACCTTGACCTGTTGGATAAAATGGATGAAAAGGTCAACCTGTACGGTGGTGCCATTGCTCTGGGTCACCCCTTCGGTTGCTCCGGGGTCCGGATCACGGGCACTCTCTTGAGTGTTATGCAGAATGAAGGTGGAAATCTAGGTGTTTCCACTATGTGCATTGGTTTGGGGCAAGGTATTACCACCGTCGTAGAGCGTGTATAAGCTTTCCTCCAGGTAGCTGCACATCTATAAAAAAGGCGCCCTTGTGGCGCCTTTTTTTATTTTGTGAAGAATGTGCCTACTAAAGTGTTGATGCCTTCAAAATGCTGTGGCACAATCTGCACCCCTTGTCGCGATGGGGTCTTTTTTGACCTGAAACTCTATGTATTTCAAAGAGTTAGCGATAAGAGAATTTTTGGGGACGTGGTGAAATTGGTAGACACGCCAGATTTAGGTTCTGGTGCCGAAAGGTGTGGGAGTTCGAGTCTCCCCGTCCCCACCAAATTAAGAGCTTTGAAGTCCGTGTGACTTGCCCTGCAGAAGGGTGGGTGCGGACTTCTTGTGCATTTGGCATAAGCCTGGAATTGCTCTGCAGTTTTTATGGTTGTGCCTACGAGGTGGCCGGCTAAGTCCCGGCGGCCCGGCATTCGTTGGCGCTGCGGCGCGATTACAGAGATAGTCTCACGAGGATAAACATGCAGGTTTCCATCGAAACTACTTCCGGTCTGGAGCGTCGTTTAACGGTTAATTTGCCGGCGGAAATCGTCGATAAAGAAGTGGACAAGCGTCTCCAGCAGGCCGCCAAAACTGTTCGCGTAAACGGCTTCCGTAAAGGCAAGGTGCCAATGAAGGTTGTACGTCAGCGCTTTGGTGCCGGCGTTCGCCAGGAAGTGCTTGGTGAGGTTATGAGCCGCTCTTTTTATGACGCAGTTCAACAAGAGCAGGTAAAGCCCGCTGGCCAGCCCAGTATCGAAGCCAAGCAGACAGCTACTGGCGAAAACCTGGAATACGTTGCCACTTTTGAAGTTTACCCTGAGGTAGAGCTGGCCGACTTGGCAGGGCTCAGTGTAGAGCGTCCAGTTGCGAATGTTACCGATGCTGATGTCGAGAATATGATCGACGTATTGCGCAAGCAGCAGTCTTCCTGGAAAGACACTAAGCGCAAGGCGCAAAAAGGCGATCGAGTGACTATTAATTTTGTCGGTCGCAAAGGTGGCGAAGAGTTTGAAGGTGGCAAGGCTGAAGATCATCAGTTGACCCTTGGTTCTGGACAGATGATCCCGGGCTTTGAAGAGGGTATTCTGGGTATGAAGCCCGGCGAAGAGAAAGATTTGGACCTGACCTTCCCGGAAGACTACCAGGCTGAAGAATTGCGCGGTGCCGCGGTAACTTTCAATGTCAAAGTAACCTCTTCTGAAAAGCCAGAGTTGCCAGAGCTGAACGAAGAGTTCTTCGCTGCTTATGGTGTGCAAGAGGGTGGAGAAGAGAAGTTCCGCGAAGAAGTACGCAATAACATGGGTCGCGAGCTGAAAAATGCAGCGCTGAACAAAGTGAAGACCCAGGTAATGGATCAGTTGTTCGAAAAGCATCCGGTTGACTTGCCTTCAGCTCTGGTTGCCGGCGAAGTTCGCACCCTGCGTGGTCAAATGATTCAGCAGTTTGGTGGCCAGATTAAGGCTGAAGATGCAGAGCGCATGCTCCCGGATACCATGTTTGAAGAACAGGCCAAGCGCCGTGTCGTTCTGGGTCTTGTTGTAGGTGAGATTGTTAAGAAGAACGAACTGTCGGTTGATGCTGACCTCGTCAAGGCTAAGGTTGAGGAGCTCGCCTCCACGTACCAGCAACCAGAAGAGGTGGTTGAATACTATTACAACAATCGTGAGCTGCTGTCTGGAGTTGAATCGGTGGTGCTGGAAGACCAGGTTGTCGATTTTGTTCTTAAGTCTGCAAAAGTTGAAGAAGTGGAAAGCACTTACGACGACGTAATCAAGCCGCAGAAGCAGGGTTAATTACCCGGCCTTATAAGAATGCATTGGCGCCCGCATTAGTCGGGCGCCCTTGCATCTCCTTCCTTTTTACCGGCTGGCTTTATCCTGCTTGACCGGTTAAGCTCTGAAAACCAAATTTTCAGCACAGGCGCGAGACGCTTGTACGCTGGCCTGTCGAATACGCCACAAAAGGAAGCAATGGTACCTATGGCACGAATTGATAATCCTCTAGCCTCGATCGACCCTTCAGCCACTGGTTTGGTGCCCATGGTGGTAGAGCAAACTGCCAGGGGTGAGCGCTCTTTTGACATTTACTCCCGTCTATTAAAAGAGCGGGTTATTTTTCTGGTTGGACCAGTCGAAGACCACATGGCCAACCTGGTGGTTGCCCAGTTGTTGTTCCTCGAAGCGGAGAACCCCGATAAGGATATCCACCTGTACATCAACTCCCCTGGGGGCTCGGTTACGGCGGGTATGTCTATTTATGACACCATGCAGTTTATCAAGCCGGACGTGAGCACTATGTGTATCGGTCAGGCCTGCAGCATGGGGGCTTTTTTGCTGACCTCTGGTGCACCTGGAAAGCGTTTTGCTACACCTAATTCTCGGGTAATGATCCATCAACCCAGTGGTGGCGCCCAAGGACAGGCTAGTGATATTCATATCCAGGCGCAGGAAATTCTTAAGATTCGCCATCGTTTGAATGAGCTCATGGCCCATCACTCTGGTCGACCGGTCAGTGATATTGAGAGAGATACCGAGCGAGATCATTTCCTGAGTGCCGATGAAGCCAAGGAGTATGGTTTGGTAGATGATGTGCTCTCCAGACGCCAAGCGATGGAAAAGTAAGCAAATCAACGAAAATAATTTGCTGATGGCGTCCTGATCGAATTCCAGGCTCCCTGTATGTGATTTCTCAGGCAAAGGGGGCTTGAAAAATACGCCAAAAGGCAGCATCTTGCTGTAATAGCTGAATTGAAGGCCCTGGTAGGCCAGTGACCACGGAGTATTTTGATGACCGACAAAAGCAGCGGAGAAGACAGCGGCAAGTTGCTGTACTGCTCTTTCTGCGGCAAAAGCCAGCAGGAAGTGCGGAAGTTAATCGCTGGGCCGTCAGTCTTTATCTGCGATGAGTGTGTCGAGCTCTGTACCGATATCATTCGCGAAGAGGTCCAGGAGACTGCGGAGGGCCCGGAAGGGCGTCTGCCCACACCACGCGAAATAACTGAGATCCTCGATCAGTATGTGATTGGTCAGGAGGGGGCCAAGCGTGTGCTGGCCGTTGCGGTATACAACCACTATAAGCGTCTGCGCAGTAAGGCTGGCGTAAAAGGTAAGGATGAGGTCGAGCTAAGCAAGTCCAATATCCTTTTGGTGGGGCCAACCGGTAGCGGTAAAACCCTGCTGGCTGAAACCCTGGCACGGCTGCTCAATGTACCTTTTACCATCGCCGATGCTACCACCCTTACCGAGGCTGGTTATGTTGGTGAGGATGTCGAGAATATCATTCAGAAGCTGCTGCAGAAGTGTGACTATGATGTCGAGAAAGCCCAGCAGGGTATTGTCTACATCGATGAGATTGACAAGATCTCACGCAAATCTGACAACCCCTCTATCACTCGGGATGTTTCCGGTGAGGGTGTACAGCAGGCGTTGCTGAAATTGATCGAAGGCACCGTCGCTTCTGTTCCCCCTCAAGGCGGACGTAAGCATCCGCAGCAGGAATTCCTGCAGGTGGATACATCGAACATTCTGTTTATCTGTGGTGGTGCCTTTGCCGGTTTGGATAAGGTCATCCGAGATCGCTCAGAGAAGGGTGGCATCGGCTTTAGTGCTGAGGTGAAGTCTAAGGACGCTACTAGTAATTTCGGAGAGGTTCTCCGCGAGCTGGAACCCGAAGATTTGGTCCGCTACGGCCTGATACCTGAGTTCGTTGGACGCCTGCCGGTTACGGCGACATTGGAAGAGCTCGATCGCGAAGCTCTGGTGCAAATTCTCACCGAGCCGCGCAACG
The DNA here is from genome assembly GCF_041447225.1 of Microbulbifer echini. Lineage (NCBI taxonomy): Bacteria > Pseudomonadati > Pseudomonadota > Gammaproteobacteria > Cellvibrionales > Microbulbiferaceae > Microbulbifer > Microbulbifer echini. The sequence continues at coordinate 53,079 of NZ_JBGMEL010000016.1, forward strand.
CCTTGACAAAGCAGTATGCGAAGCTCTTCGAGATGGAAGATGTAGAGCTGGATTTCCGTCCAGATGCCCTGGATGCCGTGGCGACGAAAGCGATGGAACGTAAGACGGGTGCCCGAGGGCTCCGCTCCATTATGGAGTCGGTGCTGCTGGAGACGATGTATGACATTCCATCTTCTGATGATGTTGCCAAAGTTGTTATTGATGAGGCTGTGATCAAGGGAGAGTCCGCCCCGTTACTTGTTTACGAAAGTGAAAGTCAGCCACAAAAGGCTGCGCCTGAAGAGTAGCTGCTCTTCACTCAAGAAAGCCCCATAACCGGGGCTTTTTTTATGCCGTTTTTTAATTAAAAGAGCGGATATCCTGCCAAATTGGCCCGTAGAGGCATTAACATCTACCGAGTGCTCAGTTGAAGTCGGCACAAATTGGTCGCGAGATTAGACTTGTATTTCGGGCTCTCCCCCCCCATCTCTAGCAACTGAAGGGCGGTGGCCCAAATTAAGCTGTCAATTTCAACAGCAGCATGATGCCGCGCCAAATACCCAGTGATAGGGCCGAGAGGAGTTCTATGGATCAGTCACCCGACACCAAGCTTGAATATCCGTTATTGCCATTGCGCGATGTTGTTGTTTACCCCCATATGGTGATTCCGCTGTTTGTCGGCAGGGAAAAATCCATTGAGGCTCTGGAAGAGGCCATGCGCAGGGATAAGCAAGTGTTACTCGTGGCCCAGAGAAAAGCATCAGAAGATGATCCTGGTGCCGAAGACATCTATCGCGTTGGCACGATTGCCAGTGTTCTGCAGCTTCTCAAACTTCCGGACGGTACCGTTAAAGTTCTGGTAGAAGGGGGGGAGAGGGTCAATATCCTCGATGTTGCTGAGCGTGATAATCACTTTGAAGCCAGTGTTGAGCCTATGGAGACTATAGAGCTCCCAGAAGGTGAGACAGAGGCCCTGGTCCGCTCGGTGATGACCCAGTTTGAGCAATATGTCTCCGTCAGTAAAAAGGTGCCGAATGAGGTTATTACCTCATTGTCGGGTATCGATGAGCCGGGACGATTGGCAGATACTATCTCTGCCCATATGTCACTTGAGTTGGCGCAAAAGCAAGAGCTTTTAGAGACCTCCAATGTCAAAGAGCGCCTGGAGCACCTGCTGGGCCTGATGGACTCCGAGATCGATCTGATTCAGGTCGAGAAGCGCATTCGCGGCCGCGTGAAGAAGCAGATGGAGAAAAGCCAGCGCGAGTATTACCTCAATGAACAGATGAAGGCGATTCAGAAAGAGTTGGGCGAAATCACCGAAGAACCCAATGAAATTGAAGAGCTTGAGAACAAAATCGCCGAATCTGGGATGTCGGCTGAGGCTGAGAAGAAAACCCGCGCTGAGCTGGGTAAGTTGAAGATGATGTCCCCGATGTCTGCTGAAGCATCGGTACTGCGCAGCTATATCGACTGGATGCTGAGCCTCCCTTGGAAAAAGGCCAGCCGTGTACGACACGACCTGAAAAAGGCCGAGGAGATCCTCGAGAAGGAACACTATGGCCTTGATGAAGTGAAGGAGCGGATCCTCGAGTATCTGGCTGTACAAAAGCGCGTGAAAAAAGTTAAAGGGCCGATCTTGTGTTTGGTTGGGCCGCCTGGGGTGGGTAAAACCTCACTCGGGCAGTCCATTGCTCGTGCGACCAATCGCCAGTATGTGCGCATGGCACTCGGCGGGGTTCGCGATGAAGCAGAAATCCGCGGGCATCGCCGCACCTATATAGGTTCTCTGCCCGGTAAGCTGGTTCAAAAGATCTCTAAGGTTGGGGTCAAAAATCCCCTTTTTTTACTTGATGAGGTCGACAAAATGGGTATGGATCAGCGCGGGGATCCCGCGTCCGCCCTGCTGGAAGTCTTGGATCCGGAACAGAACAAGACATTTAACGACCATTACCTGGAGGTGGATTACGATCTTTCTGACGTGATGTTCGTATGTACCTCGAACTCCATGAATATCCCCGGTCCTCTCCTGGATCGCATGGAGGTTATCCGTATCCCCGGTTATACCGAGGACGAGAAGCTCAATATTGCCCAACGTTACTTGGTGCCCAAGCAGCGCAAGGCTAACGGCTTGAAAGAGAATGAGCTGGAACTGTCTGATCAGACTATTCGAGACATCGTTCGCTACTATACCCGCGAGGCTGGTGTTCGTGGTTTGGATAGGGAAATTGCGAAGGTTTGTCGTAAGATCGTCACCGAACATGTGCGAAATCCATCGGACGAAAAAGCAATCGTTAAGCCTGATCAGTTAGAAGAGCTGTTGGGCGTGCGAAAATTCGACTTCGGCCGCGCAGAGGAAGAAAACAAAATAGGGATTGTTACCGGTCTTGCCTGGACTGAGGTTGGCGGAGAGCTTCTCAATATTGAGGCTTCTGCGGTACCAGGCAAGGGTCGTATGATCAAAACCGGGTCTCTTGGTGATGTGATGCAGGAGTCGATCCAGGCCGCTTTGACGGTGGTGCGCTCTCGCTCCCAGGCCCTCGGTATCGGGCCGGATTTCCACGAGACGCGAGATATACATATCCATGTTCCCGAGGGTGCCACGCCAAAAGATGGTCCATCAGCGGGTATAGCTATGTGTACGGCACTGGTTTCCGTTCTTACCGATATCCCGGTGCGTTCCGATGTGGCAATGACCGGAGAAATCACTTTGCGCGGAGAGGTTTTACGGATTGGCGGTCTCAAAGAGAAGTTATTGGCAGCGCATCGGGGCGGTATTAAAACTGTGCTGATCCCTGCGGATAACGAGCGGGACCTGAAGGATATTCCTGACAATATTCTTCAGGACCTGGTAGTAAAACCAGTGAAATGGATTGATCAGGTGCTCGAGTTGGCGCTTGAACACAAGCCTGAGTCTCTTTCTGATGAGGAATATTCCGCCTTGCAAAAGAAAGCGGAAGAGCGCTCGCAAAGATCTATCCAGACTCACTAATCCATTTGGGGCGGCTATTGTCGCCCCGTAACAATTTACAAGACCAAAACCTAACCACTAAATTGATTTTTGTTGCCTGGGCTTTGTTCCACTGGCCGGAAACCCGCATGGTTCCTTGACCCGTTACCGGGCAGTTGGTATAAAACGGGCCTTATTGGCCGGCGCTAAAATTGTCGGTGGTTAGAAAGTTACTAATAGGGATACCTTGCCTGAGGGTATGCCCTGAACATATTTAAAAGAACAGAGGGATTAAGCGTGAATAAGTCCGAACTGATTGAAGCAATTGCCGAGTCTGCAGATATTCCTAAAGCTGCAGCTGGCCGTGCTTTGGACGCAATGGTTGACAGCATTACTGATGCGCTTAAAAAAGGCGATCAGGTTGCCTTGGTGGGCTTTGGTACTTTTGCTGTGAAAGAGCGTGCAGCCCGCACTGGCCGCAACCCGCGCACTGGTGATCCGATTGAGATTGCCGCGGCAAAAATTCCCAACTTCAAGGCCGGTAAAGCCCTGAAAGACGCCGTAAACTAAGTTTCGGTGAACTTCGAGACCTTGTAAAAAATCGAAGTTACAAAGAGGCGTATCAATTTGGATGCGCCTTTTTTGTATCTGCACAGTTGAATAACTAGAGTCAAATTTCGGAGCTGAGCATGCTTCAGTCCATGCGCGATAATCTGAAGGGAACAGCTGCAATTATTGTTGCGGCGTTCTTTGGGTTCATTATGGTGATTGGAGGAATCGACTTTTTCTCCGGGGCCAGTGGTGGTGCCGCTGATGCGGTTGCCGAGGTTAATGGTGAGAAAATCACCAATATGGATTTGCAGCGGGCCATTCAAAACCGCCGCAGTATGATCATGAACCAATACGGTGAAAATGTTCCGGCGGATCTGATCAGTGACGAACAGCTGCGTGAACCGGTCTTACGCCAGTTGATTTCCACATCCGTCATGCGTCAGGCCGCCCAGGAAAGCGGAATGGTCATGAGCACGGCGGCGGTCAATAAGGCCATAACCGATATTCCGGCTTTCCAGGTAAATGGGACCTTTGATACTCAGTTATACCGTGATGCTTTACGCCGCATGGGCTATAGCACAGCCAGTTTCCCGCAAATTGTTGCGGGTGACCTTACCCTGCAACAATATGCTGACGGTGTCACCGCGAGTGCCTTCACCACCAAGGTGGATGCCGAGCAGGTGGTGGCTGCATCAATGGAGGAGCGCGATTTCACTTACGTGGTGTTACCCGTGCAGGAATTACTGGCCTCCACTGAAGTCAGCGACGCTGAAGTTGAGCAGTACTATCAAGAAAACCAAAGCCAGTACCAGCGACCTGAACAGGTGGCCGTTGAGTATATCGAGCTAACCCCAGAAATTTTTGCCTCCAATATCGATGTCTCTGAAGATGATGTCCGCGCCCAGTATGACCAAGAGCGGGCCAGTTTCGGTTCTGACCTTCGTCGCCGTGCTGCGCATATCCTGCTGGAGGACGCAGATCAGGCAAAGTTAGAAGAAATCCAGGCAAAACTGAGTGCTGGTGAGGACTTCGCTGAGCTGGCCAAGAGTTACTCTGAAGATATCGGTTCCCGCGAGGAGGGAGGCGATCTAGGTTTTACTACCGGCGATGTTTTCCCTCAGGCCTTCGAAGAGGCTCTTGCCACTCTGGAAGTTGGTCAGGTTTCAGGGCCGGTTACGACCGATAGCGGTACCCACTTGATCAAGTTGCTGGAGGTGGAGGAGAGTGAGCCTCCCACTTTCGAAGAGCGTAAGAGTGCAATCGAAAAGCAGTTGCGCACAGCAGCTGCGGAGAGGGAATTTGTAGACTCCCTGAGCCGTCTGGCTGACCTGGCATACAATGCTGACAGTCTTGCGGGCCCGGCCGAAGAGCTTGGCGTACCTCTACAAACCAGCGGCCTTTTTTCTCGTCAAGAAGGTAGTGGTGTTTTGGCAAATGGTCAGGTAGTTGAGGCGGCTTTCTCTCCTGAGGTTATGGAAGATGGCAACACTTCCGATGTTCTGAATCTCAATAATGAGCACTCCGTTGTATTGCGTGTCACTGAATCCAAGCCTGCCGGGATCTACCCGCTGGAAGAGGTGCGCGAACAGATTGTTGCGGGCCTGAAGCGCGACAAGGCTAGTGAACAGCTGGCTAAACAGGCCGAAACTCTGAGGCAGAAGCTGGCGTCGGGTGGCGATTTTGCTGAGTTGGCCAAAGGGCAGGACCTCACCCTGGAGTCTAGCGAGAAGACGCGCCGGGGAGGTTTTGGCGAACGCGCAGAGATCAATGGCAAAGCATTCTCTTTACCGGCGCCTGCTTCTGGTTCCGAAGAGCTTGCGGTGTTTGCTCTCAGCAGTGGAAATCAGGTGGTTCTCGCTTTGCGCGATGTACGTCCTGGTGATCTTTCCCAGCAGAGTAAAGAACAACGCCTGGCACTGATGCAGCAGTTAGCCTCTGTTAATGGCGGCGCTGAGCTTGCCGCAATCCGCCGCTACCTGTCCGATCAGGCTAGCGTGGAACTGAGTTCCCCGGACGAGTAGCTTGAGCTTGTTCAGAGTGAAAAAAACCCGGCATAAGCCGGGTTTTTTTATTTTGGTCGCCCCAGAGTGGGGCAAGCTCTGAGGGAATCAGCTGTTATGGGCGCTATTGACGAACAGAGTTAAGCGTTGGCCCGGCTGTAGGTACTTTGATTTAGTGATTTTGTTCCAGCGTAAAATATCATCAATTTTTACGCTGAACTTAGTAGCGATTCGGTAGAGGGAGTCTCCATTTCTCACTCTATAGGAGAGTTTTCGTGTGGTGCGGTTACTGCCATTTGTGGTGTCGCTGTAGGCAACCAGAGTTCGGCCGGGTCGCAAGGTATCGCCAGGAGCCATACTGTTCCAGCGTGCGAGCTCTTTGACACTGACTTTTAGCTTGCGAGATATCGCCCAGAGACTATCTCCTGGCTGGATAGTATAACTTGATTTTTGCCCTTTCCCTGAGGCTTGACGCTGCTTGACTCTCTGATCGACGGTGTATGCATACTGTCCTGTGGGGCCGGAGGCGCTGGGGATTAATAGCATCTTGCCGGCACGGATATTATTACTGCGCAATCGGTTGGCTTCGCGGATGGCGGTGATCGTGGTTTGGTATCGCCGTGCGATCGTCGAAAGGGAATCGCCTCGCGCAATGGTGTAGCGCTCCCAGGTCACCCTCTGGTCTACCGGTAGGTCTTTGAGGGCGCCCTCAAAGCGCTCCTGACTATCTACAGGGATGAGTAAGTGGTGATTGCCATTGGGGTCTGTTGCCCAACGATTGAAGCCGGGGTTGAGTAAGTAGAGTTCATCCAATTCGATTTGGGCAAGTTCTGCGGCTTGAGCCAAGTCAATCTGACTACCGACATTTACACGCGTGTAGTAGGGCTCGTTGGCGACATCGTGCAAGGGCACTTTGTAATGGTCTGGGCGGGACACTACTTCCGCAAGAGCCAGAAGCTGCGGCACATAGCGCTTGGTTTCTCGCGGTAATTTGATGTCCCAAAAAGTCGTTCCCAGCCCTCGACGACGGTTGCGTTCCATTGCGCGTCGCACCGTTCCTTCACCAGCATTGTAGGCCGCAAGGGCAAGCTCCCAGTCGCTATCAAAACGCTTGAAGAGGTAATTAAAGTACTTAACAGCAGCGCGGGTTGATTCGTGTACATCGCGGCGGCCATCGTACCACCAGTTTTGTTGCAGGCCGAAAGACCGCCCGGTCGCTGGGATGAATTGCCACATTCCGGAGGCCTGGGCATGGGAGTAGGCAAAGGGGTCGTATGCGCTTTCCACAATTGGCAGCAGAGCCAGCTCGAGAGGCATATTGGCTTGCTCTAGCTCTTCGGCAACATGGAAGATATAGCGGCGCGATCGTTCAGTAACCCGCGACATATAGCCTTCATTGCGGGAAAAATAGGCGATGTAATCCTTTACCTTGGGATTCTCAACGCGGTGATTGAGGTGAAACCCTCGGCGCAGGCGCTCCCAGATATCTGTGGGGGGCAGGACTTCGTCCGCCGACTTGGGAGCGGGAGTCGCAAGGTTGTTCGCAGCAGTGGTTTCTTGTATCTGGGGGTTTTCGCTATCGGGCGATGAGCCCGTTTCTGGCAATTGCGAGCAAGCCCCAACCGTAGCAGCCAACAATGCGGCGGCAAAATTCTTGTGAACCATGTTTGGTATCCGCGAGTAATTCTTGTAATTCCCGCTCAGGTCGCGCGGAGGCGCTTATTATCTGCTAACACTGAGCATTGGATCATAGCCTTCTGATTCTAATTAGCGGAAATAGTTTCGGTCAACGCGAATGGATAAAAAACAGACAGTTTTTTAAGTTGAATGAAAAATTACCGGAATAATGACGTCCTTCATGCTCTCGCTTAAAAGTGATCCTTCCAGTCGCGGAGGCTGGCAAATATTTCTACTTCATCGAGTTGTTTGGAGCTGTCTTGCCCCAAGTGCTTGGCGCCGCTTTGGGCAACCTCAGGTATATGGCAGCGCAGGAAAGGGTTTGTTGCGATTTCTTCAGCGATTGTTGATGGCAAAGTGGGCTTGCCGGCTTCCCGCAGTACTTGACTGTCGGCCAGCCGTTTGCTGGTTACGCTGTTGCCGGGCTCTATGGTGTGGGCAAAATGGAGGTTGCCCAGGGTATATTCATGCGCACAATAAACGCGTGTACCTTGGGGGAGAGAGGTCAGTTTTTGAAGAGAGTCATACATTTGCTTGGGTGAGCCCTCAAATAAACGACCACAGCCTGCGGCAAAAAGTGTGTCGCCACAAAAGAGGTGTGGTTGTGAGCGTCCCCCGGAGGATTCCTCAGTGAGAATAATAGCCAAATGATCCAGGGTATGGCCGGGTATGTCCCAGACTTCAAGCGCTAGCCCCAGTAGCGAAAAATGATCCCCTCCGGCAATAGGGTTTGTGACACCCTTGATCGATTTTGGGCCGAACACAGGGCATTGGTATTGCTTATGTAGTGCTTTGATACCACCGGTATGGTCATAGTGGTGGTGAGTGATCAATATACCGCTAAGCGGCGCTCCATTGAGCGCTTTGATTACGGGTTCGGCTTCTCCTGGATCGACAACCCAGTGTTGATTATCCTTCGCAAGGTGCCAGATATAGTTGTCATTCAATGCGGGAATGGGGGTTATGGATAGCATATTAGTCCTACCTGCCAACACAATTTTGAAACCATATCATGGAAGTTAGAAGGTGGTGTGCGGCAAGGCGCTAACCAGGGTCCAATATCTCCCTACTTAGTAATGGGGAGGTAGGCGGGCTCGGTGTTAGACTGTTTGGCGCGGTGAGAGTTTGGTGTAATTTGGGCGTGGAGCTTACCGAGCGGATAAGTGTGGATTTTATAAGGAGAGTTGATGACTGATAAGTCTAGATCTCGAGAGCCGATAGAAAAATCGTTACTGGCCAAAGCCTGCCCGGCGATGTCTCACTGGTTTTCAAGCCGCTTGGGGCAAGAGATTCTTTCGCAACAGCTGACTCTGGTACAGCCTCTCCTCGAGGGCTTCTTTGGTTATCACCTGTTACAGGCAGGTGTTACCGATGCTGTGGATTTTACCGCCTCTAGTCGTATCAATCACTGTTTTCGCTTGGCAGTTTGTGCCGAGCAACGTGGGGGGGCTCTTGTGGAGTTGGAGCAGTTGCCTCTCCCCTCAGAGTCGATTGATGTAGTTTTTTTGCATCATTTGTTGGATTTTTCTTCTCAACCTCACCAGGTATTACGGGAGGCTGCTCGGGTTTTAATACCTGGTGGTCACATGTTGCTGGTGGGGTTCAACCCTTTCTCATTACTTGGTCTTTCCCGCTTACTGTTCTCTCGCGGCGCTTATCAAAAGGGTAATCAACTGCGTGCAGCCAGAGTGGCGGACTGGATGAACTTATTGGATCTTCAGGCTGAGCAGGTGCACCGGGGTTTTTTCCGTCTGCCCATACAGCAGCGTGAGGTTCTTGCCAAAACAGTCTGGATGGAGCGCCTGGCTACCCGCCTGGGCTTGCCTTGGGGGGGGTTTTACATCATAGTCGCGCGCAAAGAAGTGTCTCGAGTACGTGCAATCAAAATCGATTGGCGCACTGAGCGGAAGCCCGCCCTGGTGGCCACGCCGACAAGTCCGCGTGTTGCCGCGCGGGGGAAACACCAGAAGCGCTAGCCTTGGAGAAAATCCTCAAAGGTCGCTTTGCTGCAATTTTGGCGTTGATTTTGAAACAAATTACTATCTATACCGACGGTGCCTGTCGTGGAAATCCGGGACCAGGAGGCTGGGGAGCTTTGTTGGTTTACGGTGATATCGAGAAAGAGTTGTGCGGTGGGGAGCCCCACACGACGAATAATCGTATGGAACTGATGGCTGCTATCAAAGCATTGGAAGCTCTCAAGCAGCCCTGCCAAATTGATCTGCATACCGATTCTCAATATCTGAGGCAGGGTATTACCGGCTGGATCAACAACTGGAAAAAGAATGGCTGGAAGACGGCAAGTAAAAAGCCGGTTAAGAATGCCGATCTCTGGCGTCAGTTAGATGAAGGTGTTGCACGACACCAAGTGGAGTGGCACTGGGTGAAGGGCCATGCTGGGCACCCCGGCAATGAAAGGGCCGATCAGCTGGCTAATCGCGGTCTGGATGAGTTGTAATTCTGAGGGGTGAACTATGCGCCAGGTTGTACTGGATACTGAAACTACCGGCCTTGACCCCAAGAGTGGTCATCGGATCATTGAGATTGGTTGTGTAGAGCTTGAAAACCGTAAGCTTACCGGGCGCCACTATCATCAATATATCAATCCGCAGCGGCAAGTGGATGATGGTGCTATTGAAGTTCATGGAATCACGAATGAATTCCTCACAGATAAGCCTCTTTTTGCCCAGATCGCCGATGAATTTATGGCCTTTTGTGAAGGGGCTGAACTCGTCATCCACAATGCGCCGTTTGATGTCGGCTTTATCAATGCTGAATTAAAGCGGTTAGGTAATCCTCGCTGGCAAAGTGTGAGCGCTCACTGCAGCGTGCTGGATACCCTGGCTCTTGCTCGGGAGAAGCACCCGGGGCAAAAGAATAATCTGGATGCTCTGTGTAAGCGCTATTTTGTCGATAACTCCCAGCGGGATTTGCACGGCGCCCTATTAGACGCGGAGATTCTCGCCGACGTCTACCTGATGATGACCGGTGGCCAGACCGACCTGGGTTTGGCCCAGGGCGGTGATGGGCAAAGCTCGGATGAGGGCGAGCAGGTGCAAGGGGAGGGCGCATCAACCGTAATCCGCAGGCTCTCCCAGAGTCGCTCCCCCCTCGCTGTAATACAAGCTAATGCCCAGGAGCTGGAGGCGCACCAATCCATGCTGGAGCTATTGCAGAAATCTGCCGGCAAACACTTCTGGTAAAGAAACTAAAAAGCCCGCGATGCGGGCTTTTTAGTGGATTTGCTATTTTTAATTTTCAGTCTTTATCCCAGTTACCTATCTGGTTGCTGGGTCCGTGTTACACGCGCATTCATATAATATCCCGCCTGAATACTTACCACTAAATGGCGTAGACTACGCAGATTAGGGCTACTGTACTCAGTACCAGCGTATAGGGCAAAGCCATTAATACCATGCGGCCATAGGAAAGGCGGATGAGCGGGGCAAGAGCCGAAGTAAGCAGAAATAAGAAGGCAGCCTGGCCATTGGGAGTGGCGACACTAGGCAGGTTGGTGCCTGTGTTAATGGCAATGGCCAGCTTATCAAAGTGCTCGCGGGTAATGTCGCCAGCTATAAGGGCAGTCTTAATTTCGTTGATATAAACAGTGGCCACAAATACGTTGTCGCTGATCATTGACAGAATGCCATTGGCAATAAAGAGCAGCCCAGGTTGTTGTTCGGGCTTTTGCGATAGTACGAAGTGCGTAACTGGTTCAAACAGGTGCTGTTGGTGAATGACTGCAACAATTGCGAAAAACACCACTAAAAGAGCGGTAAAGGGTAGTGCCTCTTCAAAGGCGTGGCCAATGCGAGCTTCCTGAACAACGCCATTGAAAGCGGTTAGCAATACAATAACCATCAGGCCGATAATACCGACTTCGGCAACATGAAAAGCCAAAGCGAACACCAGCATCAGAGCCACAATACCCTGCACCCACAGTTCTGCAACGTGAGCGGATGTGCGCTTACTCTCCTCCTCCCGGGAGGAGTTTAATAAAACTTCGCGTACCGCCTGGGGAAGTTGGGCGCCATAACCGAAAATTTTAGTTTTTTCAAGGAACACACAGGTGATAAGACCCGCAAACAGAGTGGGAATCGTTACTGGGGCCATCTGCAGGAAGAATTGTACAAATTCCCACCCCGCTTTTTCGGCGATCAGTAGGTTTTGTGGCTCGCCGACCAGAGTGCATACACCTCCGAGCGCGGTACCCACAGCACCGTGCATAATCAGGCTGCGCAGGTAGGCCCGGAACTGGTCCAGGTCCTCACGATGATATTCCACCACATGTTCATCATTCGAGTGGTCGTGGCCATGATGGTGGTGCGGTTGCTGTGAGGCAACACGGTGATAGACCGAGTAAAAGCCCACGGCGACAGCAATGAGTACTGCCGTGACTGTGAGTGCATCCAAGAACGCAGAAAGTACGGCTGAAACGGCACAGAACAGCAATGACAATAAACTTTTGGATTTTACATGGATCAGGATTTTGGTGAATACAAAGAGAAGTAGGCTCTTCATAAAGTAGATGCCGGCCACCATGAACATCAATAGCAATATTACTTCGATATTCTCAACCACCTCGTGGTAGACCGCATCGGTGCTGGTCATTCCCATCAGCACTGCTTCAATAGCGATCAATCCACCCGGTTGCAGTGGGTAACATTTTAAGGCCATGGCCAGAGTGAAAATAAATTCACCGATAAGCACCCAGCCGGTAATGAACGGTCCGCTCACATAGAGCAACAGTGGATTGAGTAGTAGGAAGGCGGCGATGGTTAATTTGTACCAATCAGGAGCCTCACCGAGAAAATTATCTGCAAAGGCCCGGCCGAAACCGTATCCGGAAGCCGTAATTGCATTGTTATAGGTGTTCATTATTTACTTCCATGGTTTACCCGTTGGGCCATTTTGGAGTCTTGGGGGGGTAGTACGGCAATTAGAGCGCCCAACTACCAATTTTTCTTTTTTTGCGTAAAAGACGCAAATATCAAAATAGCAAACGCTACTGAGTTTTTTGGAAAATTCAAGTGATTTAGGCTGTGTTGCATTATTGCCAGGACTTTTGTCGAATATTCGGTGGAATTTGTCCGTGGAAAGGTGGACTCTTTCCATTATTGGTATAAATTGCCGTTTGTTAGGCCCACCCGTCTTCGGGTCGGTTGTTTTTTGTTCGGTTACAGGAAGAATGCAGTGGTGCAGGCAAAAAGTGAATTGCGCAAGATCAACATCACTTCTGTCAATGTGGTCAAGGATGAGCTGGTTGTAGCAATAGATAGTGCTGCCGCTCACTTGGACAAATTTGCAGCAGATACCACCCGAAAACAGTCACTGGAGGAATGTCTGGCTGCCCTCAGGCAGGTGAGCGGAGTCCTGCAAATGGTGCAGCTCCACGCGGGTGAGTTGCTGACACAAGAGAAGATCGCTGCTTTGACTGAAGTACTGGAGCAGCGCCAGCAGCCGACCGAAGAGCTGATGGAAGCTCTGGGCACGGCCTTTTATGTGCTCGGCCGCTATCTTGATTTTGTGCAAAACCGAGCGATTGCTCGCCCGGAGCTACTAATACCCTTTATTAATAATTTACGCGCGGCGCGTTCCCAGCCCCCTGTACCTGAGAGCCATTTTTTTCGCTGTAATCTGAGTGCCTCGATACCCGGCATGGGGGCTTCGGCAGTGATGTCTGAGGACTTGCGCAGTTTTGTCCGCAGGTTTCGCCATATGTACCAGGTTGGCCTGTTAGCGCTGTTACGCGGCAAGCCCCGCGGCCCGGCCTTCACAATGATGGCTCGGGCATTAGAGCGCATAGCGAGTATCACTACTGGACGTCCCAACGGGCGCCTCTGGGTGGTGGCTGGTGCTGCCCTTGGTGGCATGGCCGCTGGTGAAATGCGCATCAGTCGCTCGCGAGTTATGGTTTTCAGTATGTTTGATCGCTGGCTGCGGGCATTGCAGAAAGAGTGCGATACCGCCTTGGACCAGCCGGCTCCACCAATTCTTTTGAAAGAGTGTATCTATTGGTTGGCTCTTTCCCGGCCCAATGCGGGTGGAGCAAAGCTACTTAGTGCCTTTTCTGCCGAAGCGCTTGAATACACTGAAGATGAACTGGAGAGAGAGCGCACGAGCCTCGGAGGTCCTGGCGCTACGGCAATTTCAGCTGTTGCCAACGCCCTGGATGAGGAGCTATCCGGTGTGCGGCGAATGCTCGATAATATCGAGATGATTGGTGTATCCGATATCGATGAAAACGATGGCCTGGCCAGTACCCTGCAGAGGGTTGCCGGTACATTGCAGATGTTGAACTTCAAGCGGATTGGCGAAAGCCTGCGCAATGCTGTGGCCGAATATCAGAGTGCAGCGGGAGCCGGTGGTTCTGTTGCAGACGCAGCGCTGCAGAAATTAACCGGCCAAGTATTAATGGTGGATAGCACCGTACGGGCTTTGAAGCAAAGTACCAGCATTGATCTCGACGAATACGGTCATGCGGATATCGCGTTCGAGCATAGCCAGCTGGCCGAAGCGGAAGTTGCCGTACTCAAGGAAGCCGAAGCTGGGCTGGCTCTGATCAAGCGGGCCCTGGCCGCTTATGCGGATTCTGGTTTTGATCACGGCCATATCCGCAATGTATCCACCACCCTAAACTCAGTTAGGGGCGGTCTGATTGTACTCAATCTCCGTCGTGCCGCAGCGGTTGTCGAAGGCCTGTTGAGTTTTGTCGAAACTGTAGTAGATAGACACGATGCCGCGCCTGAGGTAGAGCAGTTATTGGATATTTTTGCCGATGCCATTATCAGCCTCGAATACTATCTCGGTGAGGTGAAGCTGCATCGCCAAGCGGATGTTCAGTCCCTGAATCTGGCAGTGGAGAGCCTGGCGGCCCTGGGCTGTCCCGTTGAGGTGGCTTAGTTTGAGAAAGGAGTCACTTTTTTGGTAGATCGCTTTGAGCCCGCCGCAAACGTGTGGGGAGCCCCAGAGTTTTCCCAGCAGATTATCGTGGCGGAAGGCTTGGTTCTCTGTGTAGGGGAGCAGTTCATTCACGAAGCAAATATGCTTCCGAGCGCAGTCGTTATTTCCAGTCATTACCTTGGTGAGCTGGGCGGGCGAAGTTGTGGCGTTCGCGTGTTGTCTGCCCAACTGGATGTACAGGGCCACGATTGGCGCAATCTACGCAGCCTGCTGACTTCTACCGAGGAGCACCTGTTTGCCCTGGCTGGGCGCGCTCTACAGGTGGCCTATTGGGATCGGGATCACCGCTTTTGTGGTCGTTGCGGCACGGCAACACACTACCACTCTATCGACAGGGCCAGGTCTTGCCCAAGTTGCCAGCTCACGGTCTACCCGAGGATCTCACCTTGCGTCATTATGCTCGTTACCCGCGGGGAGGAGTGTCTGCTGGCGCGCCACGCCAACCGTAGAAATACCACTTATACAGCGCTGGCTGGCTTTATCGAGCCGGGAGAAAGTGCCGAACAGGCCCTGAAGCGGGAAGTCCGTGAAGAAGTTGGGCTTGAGGTGGGAAATCTAAGCTATGTCGGCAGTCAGCCCTGGCCCTTTCCCGGGCAGTTGATGTTGGGTTATTTGGCTGAGTGGCAGGGGGGCGAACTCTGTCCCGACCCGAATGAGATTGAGGAGGCGCAGTGGTTTCATTACCGTTCTCTGCCTGCTATTCCGCCGGTGCAAACGTTGTCAGGGCAGTTGATACAAACTTTTATGGAGTTGCAGGCGTCGTAAATTTTCTGGCGATCCGGATTAAGCAGTGTGGAGTTCAATATAAATATGTATCTCTTGATTACCTTTTTGATAGCCATATTGGCCCTATTACTCATTTTTTGGGGGACGAGGGTATTGCTTGGCGGTACCTGGGTGATGGGCTTTTTACGTGGTTCTATTGGGTTGGTTTTCTTTGGGTTGGCCCTGTGGATCGTATTGGTTGCAGCGGATGTATACAGCTATCGAAACCTGGCGAATGAACACAGTGTCGGCATTGTGTCATTCAAGAAAATTGCCGAGCAGCAGTTTGAGGTAAAATTTTCCGATGCGGATGGTATTTCGCAAAGGTTTGAATTGTACGGCGACCAGTGGCAACTGGATGCGCGTATGCTGAAATGGCAGGGGCCTCTGGCGCGCTGGGGTATCAAACCCGCGTATCGCCTGGATCGCCTCAGTGGTCGATACTTAACACTGCAAGATGAGCGGATACGCGAACGCTCGGTACACCAAATTGATGGTACAAACTATGGCGTCGATATTTGGCAATTTGTGCAGGGCTTCGATCAAACCTTTCCTTTCGTTGATGCTGTGTACGGAAGCGCAACATTTTTGCCCATGGAGGATGGTGCAGTCTACGAGGTGCGTATCAGCCACAGCGGCTTACTGGCGCGCCCACTGAATCAGCAGGCGACCTCCGCGCTGGACGGCTGGCAGTAGGGCAGCTTAATAATTATCAAAATTGCAAGGCAGCAATCTGGAGTATAAGTGGAATTTTTAATTGAATATGGCCTGTTTCTGGCAAAAATCGTTACTGTCATTGTGGCTCTGATGGTATTGATTGGGTTTATTTTTGCTAATCGTGAACAATTGAAGGAGAGGGTACAGGGGCATATCAGCGTAACGCGCTTGAATGACCGCTATGAGCAATTCAAGGAAACTTTGTTGGAAGCGGTGATGGAAAAGCATGAGTTTGCCCATCTAAAGAAACAGCTGGCTAAAGAGAAAAAAGCGGAAGAAAAGGCGCTTCTCAAGAAACATAAGGCAGCCGCGAAGAGGAAAGGGTCTAAAGCGGCCAGCTCAGAGGTCGGGGCCAAAGTGTTGCAAAAGGGCGCCCCTGAAGCAGAACCCGAAAAACAAGCCGGTTCGAACGGTGAGCGAAAGCGTATTTTTGTAACCCAGTTCAACGGTGATATCAAAGCGAGTGGCCTCTCTCATCTTCGCGAGGAGATTACGGCGATCCTACAAGTGGCTGAAGCTGGGGATGAAGTACTCCTTTGTCTGGAAAGTCCCGGGGGTATGGTCGCCAATTATGGTCTCGCAGCGAGTCAGCTAGCGCGGGTGCGCAGTGCCGGAATTCAGCTCACTATTGCAGTTGATAAAGTGGCCGCTAGTGGGGGCTATATGATGGCCTGCGTGGCCGACAAAATCCTGGCTGCGCCGTTTGCTATGGTGGGTTCTATCGGCGTACTGGCTCAGCTGCCCAATTTTAACCGCCTTCTTAAGCGCCACGATGTCGATTATGAGCTTTTTACCGCGGGTGAATACAAGCGCACGGTAACGATGTTTGGGGAAAATACCGAAGAGGGTCGCGAGAAGTTCCAAAGTGACCTAGAGGAGATACACGTGCTTTTCCAGCATTTTATCAGTGAATATCGCCCCAATCTTGATGTTGCCAAGGTGGCAACTGGAGAGGTTTGGTTCGGGCAAAAAGCCCTTTCAATGGGGTTGGTTGATGAGTTGAAAACCTCGGACGAGTACCTGACTGAATGCGCTCGCGAGGTGGAATTGTTCCAGGTGGAATATAAAGAGAAGAAGAATATCGCCAAGAAAATGGGACTGGCCGCTGAGGCGGGCGTAGAATCGGCACTGACGCGCCTATTCTCAAGATTGACTGCTTGGCGCCACCACGCTCAGTAAAGGGACCATTGTTTAGGGGGTAATTAGAGATTAACACTGCCAAAGGGATAATGCGGCATGAAAAGCATTCTGGACAAGGAGTTTCGGGCTATTCGGGTTGAAGAAGTTGCTACAGGCAAGTTTGATCAGCAGGTGGTGACGCGCCATGTTCGAGACCTACCAGCCAACTCTCTACTGTTAAGTGTTTCCTACTCCTCCCTAAACTATAAAGACTCAATGTCTGCATTTGGCAACCGCAGCATTACCAGGGAATATCCGCACACGCCGGGGATTGATGCGGTAGCTTCCGTGCTAGAGGATAAAACTGGCGCTTTTAGTCCGGGGGTAGAACTTCTGGTCACTGGTTATGATTTAGGAATGAACACATCTGGGGGCCTGGCTGAAGTCGTTTCTGTGCCCCAAGGGTGGGTCTTGCCCCTACCGAGGGGGCTCAGTGCATGGGAATCCATGGCGCTGGGTACTGCCGGGCTGACTGCAGCTCTTTGCGTAGATAGATTGTTGGAAGCAGGTGCCGTGCCGCAAGATGGAGAGGTTCTCGTTACGGGCGCCACTGGGGGCGTAGGCTCGATAGCCGTGGCTCTCCTTGCGAATTTGGGCTTTCGTGTGGCTGCGGTCACAGGAAAGTTAGAGGCGGCTGATTTTTTGACTGAACTGGGTGCCTGGAAGGTTCTGGATAGGGATACTCTTGCTCCCTTTGCCAATAAGGCCATGGCTAAGCCGCTTTGGGCTTGGGCGGTAGATACCGTTGGCGGGGAAACTCTTTTTAATGTGGTTAAATCCCTGGCTTACGGCGGTGGCGTGGCGGCCTGCGGTATGGCCTCGGGCGCTCAATTCCATGCAAATGTTTTCCCTTTCATTTTGCGTGGCATCAGCCTTCTGGGTGTCGATAGCGTAGAGTTGCCAATAGCAAATAAGTCCGCTGTTTGGCAAAAACTGGCTGATCAGTGGTATATCGGCGACAAGCTGAAGCTTATAGCTGAGGATATATCGCTGGAACAGGCGCCGGAGTTCCTTGCTCGCCTCCATCGTGGCCATGGTATTGGCCGTTACGTAGTGAATATGGCCCTTTGACCACTAGATTATTTGGAGCTGAAAAATAGTAGTGAGTCGGGTTATGGGTTGTCATATTCCGCTATATAAGTAATGGTGTTTGTTGGTACTTGCACTTTTCAATAGCCTTACAGCCAGAAGAGTCATTTGCGGCCTGTTTCTGTTGGAAGATTACAGTGTCTAAAGGTAGCGAAAAGTCCTTGGTTCCTGTGCAGAACAGCGCTTTGGTACTATCCGGTGGTGGTGCTCGTGCGGCTTATCAGGCCGGTGTTCTCAAGGCTCTGGCAGAGGTAGTGCCGGAAGATAACCCTCGACCGTTTAAAATTATTTGTGGAACATCTGCCGGCGCCATGAATGCAATGATGCTGGCGGCCCACCCAGGGACCTTTAAAGAGGCTATCGAGAGCATGTGCTCGGTGTGGATGAGCCTGAGCGTGGAGCGTGTTTACCGGACCAGCTGGTTCAGCCTCTTAGGTAACCTGCTGTCGATTAGTCGATCCCTATTCAACCAGGGGGTAGGCCGGCAAAAGCCCCTCGCGCTTCTCGATAATGCGCCTTTGCGCAAGCTTTTAGGGGAGGTGATTAATTTTGATAATATTCAAAAAAATATCGATTCGGGTTACCTTCACGCGACTTGTATTAATGCGCTTTCTTACAGTGAAGGTGAATCCGTCAGTTTCTATCAGGCAGCGGATGGGGTGCGCAGCTGGCAACGTTTCCGTCGTTTTGGCATTGCCACACAGCTGACCGTCGATCATTTGTTGGCCTCTGCTGCAATCCCTGCAATATTTCCCGCGGTAAAAATCAACGATATTTATTATTGCGATGGCGCTATTCGCCAGATGGCGCCAATTAGTCCGGCTCTTCACCTCGGCGCCAAACGTGTTTTTGTCGTTGGTGTGTCTGATAATCGCTCACCCATACATTGGGGAAGTCGACGCAACGATAGCCAAATTCACTCCCCATCAATGGCTCAAATTGCCACACAATGGTTCAACGCCGCATTTATTGATAGCTTGGAGGGGGACCTGGAACATATGGATCGTGTCAATACCTTGCTTGATTCTGTGGATGAGCAAAAGTTTGCGGATTTGGCTCCTTTGCGGCCTGTAGAGTCTGTGGTCATTGAGCCTTCACAGAGTCTCGCTCGGCTTGGGGGGAGAAAATTACAGTTTTTACCACCCGCGTTACGTTGGTTATTTCGTTCTACCGGGGCGACCCGAGCTGGAGGTGGTGTCTCCGCAGCCAGTTATCTGCTTTTTGAGCGGCCTTATATTGAGGAGCTGATAGAACTTGGCTACCAGGATGCGATGTGGGAAAAGGATAAGCTGCGTTATTTTTTGAGACCGCATCCCAAGTTGGAAGTGGAGAAAAAAGGGCTTTTCGGTGCGCGTAAAAAAGGCACTGAGGAGCAGGCTGGCCAGGGAGACTCAACTTGAGTGGCTGGCTGTTTAGAAGAGAGTACCGTTCGTCGCCTGCTTCACTTATCAGGCAAATAATCCGGCGAGTTAATACTGTAGAGTAACCTGCCGCGGCTGACAGGTGGCCTATCGTCGTCAGCAAGTAAAATTTAATTATCTAAGCTTCTTTTCGCTTCTTTGTTTTTAATGCTTGCCTGCTTAGGCTCTGGAAGCCTCAACCCAGTCAAATGTTTCCAGCAGCTTCTTAAACTCACCCCGGGGTTCGGCTTGAAATACTAATGGCGCGCTACTAACAGGGTGTTTCAGCTCTAGCCTTACTGAATGTAATAGCAGTCTCCCACAACCAAATTGGTGCAAAAAAAAGCGATTGTGTGAGGACTTTCCGTATTTGGGGCAGCCAATCAGCGGATGGTGGATATGTTTGAGGTGCCTGCGAATCTGGTGGCGGCGGCCAGTCTTCAAGTGAATTTCTACCAGTGAATAGCGGCTGTTGGGGTAGCGGTCAACTTCGTAGGGTAATTCCACAGTGGCGAGTCTACGTAAAAGTGTAACGGCTTCTTGGCGGGGAAGATCCGATTTCGAGCGCTTGCGTTGATGCTTAAAGTCCGCTACCGGTGGTAAGGGGTAATCGATTACTTCCCGCTCGGGGCAGTAACCACGACAGACTGCAATATATTTTTTTTGAGAGTGCTCCCCTTTTAGCTGTTGTTGTAATTGGGCTGCAGCTTCGCTGCTTTTGGCAAAGACAATTACCCCGGAAGTCGGTTTGTCCAATCTGTGCACTGGGAATAAATGCTGGCCGCTCAGGTCCCGTAAGTATTGCAGAAGAATACGTATTTCGTGACGATCTATCTCTGAGCGGTGTACGAGCCAGCCTTCAGGTTTGTAGGCGGCAAGAAGGTATTCGTCTTCAAAGATTATTTCTGGGTCAATACTCATTTTTCGATCTGATAGAGAGTCGGTTGTTGGATGCGCATTGTATTGTTGTGAGATAACAATTGCATTTCAAATGCTGGAGTCGCTCTGAATTTGAGAGTAGAAATCAGGCTTTAGGAAGAAATACTACCTAAGTGGCGAGAATTAGGTTGACATACCGTGGCTAGACAATAAAATCCACAGTAGATTTAATTAGCTACTCATCTGTTAAGTGTGCACCGCAGCCACGAAGGAGTCATGAAATGCGAAACGTAGATATCAACAACCTGTTTATTTAATTGCTTTTCATGTGCATGTGCTTGTGCTTGAAAAGTGATTGAGCTTTTCAAGCCAGAATTTTCTAAAGCCCTGGCGTCTGCCGGGGCTTTTTCGTTTTAGGTTTTGAAGAGCTTTTGCTGATTTATTGGATAAATCCAAGGACTCTATATGCCTGTAAAATTCGTGCTGAATAAAAATGCACCACCGGGTAGTGTGCCGGTGAAAATATATACTGATGAAGTTGAACCGATGGCATTGCAGCAGCTTAAAAATATTGCTCAGTTGCCCATTATTCATTCTCACCTTGCGGTAATGCCAGATGTCCACGTTGGTAAGGGAGCGACAGTTGGGTCGGTGATTCCAACTCTGAGTGCTGTCATCCCATCTGCGGTGGGAGTGGATATAGGCTGCGGAATGAATGCGGTGCGGACTTCGCTACATGCCCATCAGTTGCCAGACAACCTGAAAGCATTGCGGGAGGCCATTGAGGTGAAAGTACCCATTGGACAGGGTCGTCATAAGATGATCTCTGCCAGGGAATCTGCCTGCAAAATTTTAGCTCCCGGTGTGGATAGGTTATTTGAAAAACATCCTGGGCTACTGAAGAAACTGCACCAGCCACAAAAAACCTGGGTTACTCAAATGGGTAGTTTAGGTGGTGGTAACCATTTTATTGAGATCTGTCTGGATGAAGCGAATGCAGTTTGGGTGATGCTGCACTCCGGTAGTCGGGGTATTGGTAATGCCATCGGACAGCACTTTATTCAGTTAGCCCGTCGGGATATGGCGGGTCATATGCATAATATGCCGGATAAAGACCTGGCGTATTTTTCTGAGGGGAATCCGCATTTTTTTGATTATATTGAGGCGGTGAACTTGGCTCAGGAGTATGCCCGGGTCAACCGGCAGGAGATGATGAAGCTTGTTATGAATTGTCTGAAAACGCAATTGCCAAAATTCACGCTAACGTCTGAAGCGATTAACTGCCATCACAATTATGTTGTGCGTGAGCGGCACTTTGAGCGGGATGTTTATGTTACGCGAAAAGGGGCGATTAGCGCGAAAAAAGGCCAGCTGGGAATTATTCCAGGTTCCATGGGGGCCCGGTCCTTTATCGTGTGTGGGCGCGGAAATGCTGAGTCATTTCATTCTTGTGCTCATGGCGCCGGCCGCAAGATGAGTCGCACTGCGGCGCGCCAGAGGTTTGCGCGCCAAGACCTCGAAGAGCAGACTCTTGGTGTTTGTTGTCGCAAAGACAAGGGGGTGATTGATGAGATACCGGCGGCCTATAAAGATATAAGCCGAGTTATGGAAAATCAGTCAGACCTTGTCGAAGTGGTGCACACTCTGCGCCAGGTAATTTGTATCAAGGGGTAGGGTTGGAATTTTCTCTGTAATTATTTGAAGATTAGGGGAGGCACAGGTTTGAAATTTGTGAAAGAGCGTTTTATTTTTGCCATTTTCTTGGCAGTTTATTTAAAGGGGGTTTGATGTGAAAAAGATTCCACCAGAGACCGGTGGTAAGTTGCGCAGTTATGTCGCGCGCAATCCACTATTGGGAAAAGGCGGTGCCCACGTGAAGGCAAAGTCGGGTGTTCGTTTTGCCGGTAAGCAAAAAATGTTGAAGGAGGTGCGGGAGTGCAGACGCTCCCGCGATATTCCCCCGCTAGCGATCGAGCATGTTTCTCTGGCGCTACCGTTTTTTACCTGTCATTAAGTCACGCCCTCAATCTGACCAGCCTGGGAGTGCCTCCAGGTAAACCCATCTTTTCTTATACAGCTTGAACAGGGATATTTCATGGATCACATGTTCCTGGTCATTCTCCGTATACCATGCCTTAAATTCCACAATTGACCTTTTCAGTCCGGACTTACACTTAACGACTTCCAGTCGGGTCCACTGTGTTTCCAGGTCTTCTTGGTTGAGGTTTGGACAGGTATCCGGGTGCCAGGTCTTTCTTAGATATGTCAGATTTCCCATTGAGTAGGCACTGAAGCGGCTGCGCATCAGAGTTTCGGCGGTATTGGGGTAGGCCTGTCCTGAGAGATAGAGGTCGCAACAGCGTTTGAATTTCTTGCCCGAGCCGCATGGGCAGGCGTGATCCGTCATAGGTGGCTCCGAAGCAGGGCTAAAAAAAATTTTTATGGGTCATGCAGTTGTGTAAATGCTTCGAAAACCAAGGTTACCAAGAACGATTGTTTGGTGGGCGTGGGAGCTCCCTCAGTCATCGAAGTTACAGCCTTGTCTTATACGCTGAAAACGGTTAAAGCCATGGTGGCGAACAGCGTCTGATACCCGGCAACCTCAAAGCCCGCAGAGTGCTCAGAAGTCCCCCGGCATGATGGTGACAGAGGGTAGCATAACTTGACGTTTTCCCGAGTCAGGTTAAGATACCGACCAGCCGGTTGGTTTGTGAAAGATGCCTGGGAGGTCATGTGTCTAGAGTCGATAAATCTGCCATAGTCCGCGCGGCGGAAGAGGTGGTTCGAGAGAAAGGGGCACGCAAGCTCACGTTGGATGCTGTGGCAGCCCAGTGTGGACTGAGTAAGGGCGGTCTGATTCATCACTTCCGGACTAAGCAGTCCCTTTTAAAGGCGATGCTGGAATCGGCCATTGCCAGGGAGGATGCCGGCGCAGCTGCCTGTGCAACCGCTGGTGGCAACTTGGTGGTCTCTCGGCTCAGCTCTATTTTTGAATTAATGGAAGATGACGAGGGGTTGCCGCGCTCGTTAATCGCTGCCGTAGCTGAGGACCCGGCTCTGTTGGAGCCTGTTAAGGTCAAGGAGGCTCAACTTCGCAATGAAATTTCCAGTAGCTACAACGACCCAGAGCTCGCTCAACTATTGATTCTTGCTGCCCAGGGTATGTTCTTTGGACGTGTGCTGGGTGTTATGGAGCAGGGTGATCCCATGCTCGACCGTTTGCGTGAACGTTTGTTTACGCTTTCTGCAGATCTCACCTGATTTTTTTTCAAATACGCTTTTGGATGACGAATATGAAATTGTCGGTAAATTCTCGTATCCCCATGGCCTTGCTGATGGCTGCAGCGGTAATTCTTGCGGGTTGCTCCGGCTCAGAAAAAGACGAACAGCAGGCGGAGCGTCTTTGGCCGGTAAAGGTCGCCACAGTCGAGAGCACGACCAAAGTGGCGGATCGACAATTTGCTGGTCGGGTGAAAGCTGTGCAGAGCGTGGATCTCTCTTTCCAGGTGGGGGGGAAACTCGCCAAGTTGAATATTCGCGAGGGGGAGATTATTCCCAAAGATACATTGATCGCTGAGCTGGATGATCGGGACTACCGCCGACGGGTTAAAGAGACCCGAGTGAATGTAGAGCTTCTGGAAAAGACTTTGAGGCGTCAACGTTCCCTGGCCGGCTCGAAAGTGATTTCTCAGCAGCAACTGGATGAAACAGAAAGTAACTTTGACCTGGCCAAAGTAACACTGGAAAGAGCGGAACAGGATTTGGCTTATACCCAGCTCAGAGTTCCCTTCGATGCTCTGGCGACGCGACAGCTTGTGGAGAATTACACCAATGTCCAGCCGGGTCAGGCAATTGTACGGCTACAGAATATTTCTGAGGTTCGAATCCAAATCTCTGTACCCGAAAAAATGTTGGCCACGGTGAATGAAGAGCAGATCAGCTCCGTGGTTGCTGAGTTTGAATTCCTACCTGGTAAACAGTTTGCGCTCAAATATCGCGAACATCAGGCGGAGGCTGACAATGTGACTCAGACTTACGCTGTGGAGCTGGGTATGCCGCGCCCTCAGAATGTGCAGATCCTTCCCGGCATGACGGCTCGAGTTACTGTCAAAATGAAAGAAGGCAGTGAGGACTTCTGGATTCCCCTGGCAGCGGTACAGAGTAGTAGTGAGGGCAAGCCCTATGTCTGGAAGATTAATGAAGACCAATCTGTTTCCAGGGTTCAAGTAGCCCTCGGCCGCACCAATGGTGAAGCCATACAAATTACTGAGGGGCTCTCGTCGGCGATGAAGCTGGTGGCGGCGGGGGGGCAACATCTCTACGACGGCGCAAAAGTTCGCAATTATGTACAGCGCTAATTGGTATCTGAGCTCTGGCCCTGTTAACAGGGGGGGAATGTTTT
The DNA here is from genome assembly GCF_041447225.1 of Microbulbifer echini. Lineage (NCBI taxonomy): Bacteria > Pseudomonadati > Pseudomonadota > Gammaproteobacteria > Cellvibrionales > Microbulbiferaceae > Microbulbifer > Microbulbifer echini. The sequence goes on from NZ_JBGMEL010000016.1 coordinate 77,631, forward strand.
GAAGATTTCTGACTTATTTATTGAAAAGCCGGTTTACACCTGGTTGTTGATGCTGATCTGCCTGATTGGTGGACTTTGGGGGCTTTCGGATATTGGCCGCCTCGAGGACCCAGCTTTCACGATTAAAGAGGCTCGGGTGTTCACCCTCTACCCTGGAGCAAGCGCTCAACGGGTGGAAGAGGAGGTAACAGAAAAGCTTGAGGTGGCCATTCAACAAATGGGCCAGCTGGATCTTGTAACCTCGACATCAAGCCCGGGTATGTCGGAAATCCGCGTAAAGATAAAAGATCAATACGCCTCTGCAGAGCTGGCTCAGGTATGGGATGAGTTGCGACGAAAAGTCAACGATGCCCAGCGTGACCTCCCCAGCGGGGCTTATCCCTCGGTTGTCAATGATGACTTTGGAGAAGTTTATGGTATTTATTACGCGATTACTGGTGAAGGCTTTTCGCTGACTGAAATGCGCGAAATTACCAAAGCCATTCGTCGCGAGCTGCTCGGTGTAGAAGGGGTGGCAAAAGTATCTCGCTCCGGGATCATCGATGAGGTTGCTTACCTGGATATTGATGAATCCCGCCTCGCCCAATTTGGCTTCTCTTTGGATGACTTGGCGCAAGTTCTGCAATCAGAAAGCTCCACACAAAAAGTTGGTGAAATCGGTGGACAGGATTTGCGCACCCGGATTTTGGTAGACAACCCTGCTAGTGATTTGGAAGCGATTCGCAATATTCTCGTGGGTGTTCCGGGCTCGACCGCAATGCTGGCTATCCGTGATATTGCTGATATCTCGGTGGGATATGATGAAAGCCCGAGTTTTATAGCCCGCTTCGACGGAAAACAGGCGATATTGCTCGGCGTGGCTGGTGCTGAAAATACCAATATTGTGAATGTTGGTAAGGCAGTAGAAGCAAAGCTGGAAAAAGTAAAGCTGGCTTTGCCGTTGGGCGTTGAAATCCATCCGATTTATGAGCAGCACCGGGTGGTGGAGGAAAGTGTCGATGGCTTCTTGTTTAACCTCGTTTCCTCTGTAGTTATCGTCACCCTTGTGCTTTGTCTTTTTATGGGCTGGCGATCTGGCGTAGTGGTGGGCACTGTGCTCGGCCTCACTGTGTTGGGAACCGTGTTGATCATGAACCTCTTTGGTTTGAATCTGCAGAGGATTTCCCTCGGTGCCCTGATTATTGCCATGGGCATGTTGGTTGATAACGCCATCGTGGTAGCGGAAGGCATGTTGATGGGGGTTCAGAGAAATGAAGAGCCCAAGAGCGCCGCTAGCCGAGTGGTACGCCAAACATTCTGGCCGCTACTGGGTGCCACCATTATCGGTATCATGGCTTTTTCCGGCATTGGTCTGTCTGATGATGCAACTGGAGAATTCCTCTTCTCCCTGTTTGCTGTGATCGGAATATCCCTTTTACTCAGCTGGATCCTCGCCGTTACGGTGACGCCCTATTTGGGTTACCACCTGTTTAAGCCTGGGAAGGACTCGGACTCAGAGGATCCCTATAACGGTCGTTACTACAATATGTACTCCGGTGCTTTGGCCGGAGCGCTGAAGCATCGCGGCCTGACCATTGGCCTTCTTGTGGCAGTGACCTTGGTCAGCTACTTTGGCTTTGGTTTTGTGAAGCAGGGATTCTTCCCTAATTCCAACGCTCCGCTGTTTTATGTCAATTACTACATGCCTCAGGGTAGTGACATCAATCGCACGGATAAGGCACTGCAGCGGGCAACGGAGTTTTTCAAAGAGCAAGAGGAAGTGGCCTCGGTGACGGCTGTTGCGGGTCGTGGGGCTGACCGCTTTATGCTGACTTATGCTCCTGAGCCGCCTAACGCCTCTTACGGCCAATTGATTGTCAGAGCTCAAACGCGGGAGCAAATCCCCCAATTAATCGAGCGGGCCAGGGTGCGTCTACGTGAAGAGCAACCAGAAGCGCTGATCACTTTTAAACGTTTAGTGTTTGGCCCCGGTGGTGGTGCCGATGTGGAAGTGCGTATTTCTGGCCAGGATTACCAGACCCTGCGCGGGCTCGCTCAGGCAGTTGAGCAGCAATTTCGCGACAAGGGGCTTGAGGATATTCGTCATGACTGGCGCAGCCGAGAGCCGGCTATTCATGCGCATCTGGATGATGAACGTGCGCGAGTGGCTGGCGTCACGAATACGGATATTAGCCGTATGATCCAGTTTGCTACTGCGGGTTATACCGTGGGCGACTTTGAAAGTGGTGACCGGATTATCCCAATTATTGCCCGTATGCCTGAAGGGGATCGCAACCAGGTTGGCTCTTTAGAAGACCGCCTGGTGTGGAGCCCCAATGACCAAGGATATATTCCGGCGGGGCAATTGATTACCGACTTTGAAGTAACGGCAGATGAGGGGCTGATCCAAAGACGCGATCGTGTTCCGACTATTACGATCAGTGCAGATGCGCCTGAGGGGGTCACTGCTATGGCAGCCTTCGGTAAAATCCGCCCCTGGGTGGAAAGTATGCAATTGCCGCCGGGTTTTACCTTCGAATTTGGTGGTGAATATGAAAGCTCGACGGATGCGCAAAAGTCTCTGGGCAAAGGGTTACCTCTAGGTTTCCTGATTATGATTCTGGTATCGATTCTCTTATTCGGTACTGTACGTGAACCCGTCATTATTTGGCTGGTGGTGCCAATGTGCTTGGTGGGCGTGGTTGTTGGTTTGCTGGCAACCGGCTTACCGTTTGGCTTTATGTCACTTCTCGGGGTGTTGAGCTTGTCGGGGATGTTGATTAAAAATGCTGTGGTTTTAGTTGACGAGATTGAGGTGCAAACCCATGCAGGCCTTCCCAGGCTGACCGCGATTCAGCGTGCGAGCGTGAGTCGTTTGCGTCCGGTGTTCCTCGCAGCTGTCACTACTATTTTGGGCATGTCACCGCTCTTGTTCGACGCTTTCTTTGCGGATATGGCCGTGACAATTATGGGGGGGCTTGGCTTTGCTACCATCTTGACCTTAATCGCAATACCAGTTTTCTATGCGATCTTCCATAAGGTTAAACCCGATGAAGTGGAGGGCGGTGCCGGTGCCGGAGCAGCGGTGCAAAAAACCTCTGCCGAAGAGCCGGTCTCAGCCTGATAGAAACAGCCGATCTTAACGCCCACCTTATTGGAGGGTAATTTTAAAATCCCGCGCGATGTTGGTTATACATTGTGCGGGATTTTTCTTTTTACGACCGCTTTTCCTTGCGCACTCTTTTTCCAATTTCTGGCCAATTTTTTACACCAATGGTTTTTCAAATGGCTGGCAGAACCTGCTAGTTTTTGATGGGTGGAACTAAAGAATAAGTATTCGATACATAACAACCCGCTGAAAGACTTCATGGTGTCCGCCTCCCAATTTGAACTGGTACATACTCTTAACTGTAATTTTCTTGTAATCTGACACTCTGATTTGATTGGTAGTTGATGTATGAGTGTTCGGTCATTTTCAAAGATTTTTTTATCTGTTTTTTTGTTTTCACTGAGTTTTACGGCCCTGGCAGTAACCTATGAGAGGGATGAGTGGTTACCTAAGTGGTCGGATGTAGATCGGGACTGCCAGGATACCCGTCACGAGCTATTGATACGCTATTCTCTCTCGCCAGTTACCTTTACCCGCTCCAATGGCTGTAAAGTCGATACTGGATTATGGTTGGATCCCTACACAGGTAGTTTTTACAGCAGAGCTTCGGATTTAGATGTAGAGCATATAGTGCCTTTAAAATGGGCTCATGATCACGGTGGGGCAAAGTGGAGTCGTAAGTTGAAGAGACAGTTTGCCGAGGATATCGATAACTTGTGGCTGGTAGACGATGGACGTAATCAAAGTAAGGGGCACAAGGGCCCGGACCAATGGATGCCGCCCTATGCACCTGTCGGAAAGATCTATGTGCAGAGATTTATTTCTATCGTCGAAAAGTATAATTTAAGCTTGAGTTCCGCTGAATCGCAGCAGTTACGCTCTATGGTGGGGAAGAGCGAAAAGGGGTAATGCGTTTGCAAGCCTCGGGTTATTAGAGGTTTACTGACTCGCAACTGTCTAGGCTTATCCGCGGCGCATCTTTGCGCCGCTTTTTTCCATTAGGGGGTTCGGCAGGCTCCTTGTCGAGGGAGCGCCTGTCCCACTGAGGCAATTTCGGGTAGCATTTTCCCTTCAATAGGGAAAAGCAGTCAGTTATGCAGGATTCCTCGAAGTTATTGGTTGAATATTTTAGACGCTGTTACCAAGCTGATAATCATGACTTATCGTTGGGTAATGTTGCTAAGCTTGCGAATAATCGCCGCATGTTTCTTTCTGATCGGGACTTTTTATCCAGTGAAGAGCTGCCGCGTATTCCATTGGTGAGCACCTCGGTGGCACAGCTTTCCGAACAGGCGGAGGCCTACCGAAAAGAACGCAGCTTGATTTATGCCGTCTTTTTTATTTCCGGTCTACTCCCTGCTCAGGTTGGTTTTATCTCAAAGCGTAAATTGTGCGCTCCACTCCTGTACTTTCCTGCACAGGTTTATTGTGAAGAAGAATATTTTGCCGAGATCCACTCAGCGGATCTTCGTATTAATTTGCCTGTACTTCGCCTAATTCTCAAAGTGGATGTTGATCCCAGTGTCACGGATACTTTTCCCGTGCCGAGTTTTCCCTTGGATAGTGCTCAAGTGGCGGCCATGGGGCGCTGGCTTGAGGAGAATACCCAGCTGGAGGGTATTGGAGAAATTGGCCGTTGGCCAAATTTGCACTCGAGCCCCCACGAAGAGTGGGCAAGTCGCTCGGTACTTAGGGTAATCAGTGCCTGTGCAGTGCTATTGGCTGATAGATCGAGGGGATCGCGAGGGGTAATCCATGAGCTGCGTCAGCTGTCTCAGGCTCAAGCGTATTCGGTACCTTTAACGGCTGTCCTCGGCGAAAGAAGTGGTGATTATCTTAAGAGTGATAGCGAGCCGGAAATGTTACCTGGGTTGTTGAGTGCTGCCCAGGAGCGGGCACTTCATAATGCCGCAAATCTGCCGCTAAGCCTTATTTCCGGACCGCCTGGAACCGGTAAGAGTTTTACTATCGCGGCAATGGCGATCGATCAAATGTTACATGGAGGTACTGTACTGGTTGTCTCCAAAACTCCTCAAGCAATTGATGTGGTTCGACAAAAATTGCGTGATACCTATGGGTTGAGCGAAGGCTATGTGCATGCTGGAGAGCGGGGCTTTGTTCGTAGTTTGAAGGCGCACTTGGACTCACTACTCAAGGAAGGTATAGCTCCGCCGGAGATAGGTACAGTCAAATTAAAAAGCAATCTAAAAACCACTCTCAAGTCACTGCGCAGAGCTGAGCGGCGGTTTGAGTGGGCGCTACGAATTGCCCAGGCGATTGGCGTCGGTGGAGGTTGGCTTTCTGCCCTGAGCGCGCGCGTATTGCGTCGACGACTGGATACGGAGGCTCTCTGGGCGTTCCAGGATACTATTGGCCATTTACGTAACTGTTTTGAGCGTCAGTCTGCTGGATATATCAATACCTACCGAAAAGAGACTTTATTGAGACTTCTTGGCAAAGAAAGGCAGCATCTAACCCATTTTCACCAAGCCCTCAGGGCGAGAACCTCTAAAACTCAAGCGGAGCGTTTTGCCCGGACGAATATGAAGGCTGTATTACAGGCTTATCCAATCTGGCTTGCGAGCCTGGATGAGCTTAATGAAATACTGCCGTTGTCACGGGAGCTGTTTGATTTGGTGATCTTTGACGAGTCCACTCAGTGTGATATTGCCAGTGCTCTACCGGCACTCTATCGAGCCAAGCGCGCGGTTGTGGTGGGGGATGGAAAACAGCTGCGTCATGTGTCTTTCTTATCAGCACAGGCGCAGCAGCGCCTGTGGAGTGAGATTAATGCTTCAGGGGAATTGCCGGCGTCTCTAAGCTATCGCGATCAATCCCTGTTGGATATTGTCTCCGACTCCCTGAGAAGTCAGGAGGCGGTTACCTTGTTGGACGAACACTACCGCAGCCAGCCGGAGCTGATCGCGTTCAGTAATCATGCTTTTTATGCCGATCGGCTTAAAGTGATGCAAGCGCGCCCAGGCGCTTCGGATGAGGGTGCTCTTACCTTGCATAACCTTGAGGGGCGGCGTGCAAAAAACGGTAGGAATCGGGTGGAAAAAGACTGGGTTATTGAGCGCTTGCGCGAGCATATGGACCGCTATGTCGATTCTCCAGTGAAGCCAACGGTGGGGGTGCTGTCCCCTTACCGGGAGCAGGCAGATTACCTCGCTGTGGAGTTGGGCAAGGCCTTTTCGGCTAAAAAGTTGTCTTCCTTTTCGGTGCGTGTAGCAACACCTTATGGTTTTCAGGGGGACGAGCGGGACGTGATGCTCCTCTCGTTGGCAGTAGATAGTCAGTCCCTGCGCGCGGCAACCTATCTCAATCGCGCTGATATGTTCAATGTGGCGGTAACCCGGGCCAAAGAGAGGCAGTTGGTGGCCTATTCGGTTAACCCGGATTCCTTGCCGAATGAGCATCTACTGCGCCGCTATCTTACTTTTTCCCTCGGTGCCGGCTCCAAGGCTTCCCAGAAAGCGTTTCCCTGTGAGTTTGCCAGGGAGGTTAGCGCTGGGCTGAAGCAGGCGCATATCAGGCACTGGATCGCTTTTCCAATTGCCGGTCAGCGCATAGATGTGGTTTGTGAATACCGCGGGCATATCCTAGGGGTGGACTTGATTGGTTATCCGGGAGAATACCGACAACATTTTACTATCCAGACCTACAAGGTATTGTATCGGGCAGGGGTTAAGGTGTTACCGCTGCCCTATGTCAGTTGGTCACAGGACCGGCGGGATTGCCTAAGGCGCATTCTTGAAGTGCTGAAACAGGAGTAACCGTTGGGGCTAGTGAGCGTGCGCGCATACAATGAAGTTTGCGCCGGGCCTGCTAGGCTTAAGGGAGTCCGGTTTGCAGTTACGCCGAGAGTGCCTATGAAATTGTGGCTATTGATACCCTGTTTTTGGGTATCTGCCGTAGCGGCTGTAGATGTGATTTTTGTGGATGCTCAACAGCAGCAGGGGGTGAGAAGCCCGACCCTGAGCTTTTGTCAGGCGCGTTTTTACGAGGAGGATGACGGTCGCCTGTACTGTAACTGGGCAGTCAACTTCCGCTACGCCTGTTTTGTCTGGTGGCCCACCAACAAAGTCATTCCAGCTGGTGCGAAACTTTCCGAGCCTGAGGTGGTAGGTAAGTGCGGCAATGGTGAGCCTGTCTATAAGCTTCACCACTACTAGTCGATTTGATCTGTTTGGTCGACTTGATCCATCGGGAGGCTCTTGTTGAGCTTTCGAGACCTTGCTCAGTGTATCCCCCAATTTGCCCCGTTACTGGTGCCGAGGGGAAGGGCGTGTTAGCTTTTCTCTTGCTCGGTATAGAGTCCTTGATCTTGCAGCTCCCGTGCCTGCTTGAGGATCTCAGGCATGGCGCTATTTTCAACCGATAGGGCATCAATGATGGCAGCTAGCAGGTCTGCCGAAAACATGCATTTGCTCACCTTGCTGCGCAGGTTTTCCGTGGTCATTGATATCCCCCTTTCAGCCAGGGCCTGGGCGAGATCTCCGTAGCGCATACCCCTCATAGCCATAGATGCACGTACATAGCGGGCAATGGCCTGCTTGTAAGGAGCCAGTGCTTGCTGATTGCCGAGGCTTTGCTTGTGATCCATGGGCTCTACTCTGTTACATTTGATATCACGTATGTGGTAAATATTATCCCTATGTGTATTATTTGCAACATAAGTTTGCAATAAGTTATTGACCACTTTTTTTTTGATGCTATATTCGTGACTGATATTCCACAGCGAGGGAGTTGAGATGACCTGGAACCATGAGAATCTACGCCAGTTGGCGGAAAACCACACTGGGTGGGTGGTGGAGCCTGAGGGAGAGTGCCTCAGCATCTCCAATGATGAGGGTGTCGATGCATTTGTTTATGTCGGTGAGAAGCAGATCGTTGTCGAGAGCATTTTGTTTCCGGTGAGCCAAGTAGTTGATGTGGCCGCGCTCAACGAGATGATTCTCCAGACCCATCAGTTGGTTCCCCTGACGGCGATTGCCATCAAGATGATTGGTGGTGAGCACTACTATGTCGCCTTTGGTGCGCTCTCGGTATCCAGCAAAGACGAAGTGGTTATTGAAGAAGTTGAAACCCTGTTTTCCAATGTGGGTGACTTCCTGGACTTATATGCGGATCATTTTGAAATGGAGGGTGTAGCATGAGCCTGAGAAAAATTTGGACTGCCTTGAAAGGCGCGGTCAACGAAGGTACTGAAGCGGTTGCGGACAGTCAGTCTATCCGTATCCTCGACCAGGAGTTACGAGAGGCAAAAGCCGAATTGAAAGCCTGTGATGAGAACCTGACCAAAATCATGGCCAAACGCAAACTGGCCGAAAGTAAAGTGGATTCGCTGAAAGCGGATGTCGAAACCTATAGTACGCATGCGATCAACGCTAATGAGAAGGGCGATGAGAGTCTGGCACTCGAGTGTGCCGAGCGAGTTTCGGAGCTTGAGGCCCAACTCGAAACTGAACAGAGCCTGCTGGAAGGTTTCCTTAATTCTGAGCGCTCCCTGAAAGGGAATATTGCCAAGGCGAAAACGAATGTGCGCCGCATGGAGCAGCAGATTGACCAAGTCAAAGCTACTGAGTCTGTGCAGAAAGCTCAGGTGGCAGTTTCCTCCCGTCATATGGGAGCTAACAGCAAAGTCAAAACGGCCCTAGATAGCCTTGATCGTATCAAGAACAAGCAGCAGGAACGTGCGGCGGAGCTGGAAGCAGCAGAAGAGCTGGCTACCGAAGAAACGGGCTCCAGCCTCGACGCCAAACTGAAGGCGGCGGGCATCAAGCCCGGTGGCCAGGTCAGCGGTAGCGATAAACTGGCTCAGTTACTGGCGAAACGCGAAAAGGCCTGATCCGGTGCTTGTCTATCGAGTGCGACGCCTTTTGGCGTCGCTTTTTGTTAGGGCCAATATAACAACTATTCTTATCGGTGTTCTCGGGTATGTGGTGGGTAGCTATGTGCTGCTCAGCGCCGCAGGAGAAAGCGAAATTGTCGCCCCTGCAAATTTCATTTATTGGCTTGTGGTGACCGCTTCTACTGTAGGCTACGGTGATTTTTCCCCGGTAACGCCGACGGGCAAGGTGGTCGTGGCGGCCTGGGTGATTCCCTTCGGCTTGAGTTTGTTTGCCATGGTGATTGCCAAGGCGGGCTTTGCAATTTCGGAGTTTGTGCACCGTGGAAAGAGAGGGCTGCGCATGACAAATCTTGTAAATCACACTGTGATTATCGGCTGGAATGGAACGCGAACCCTTCGCCTGATAGAGCTGCTATTGTCAAAGACCAATGGCACAACAACCGAAGTCGTGCTTTGTGTCGAGGCCGATATTGAGAACCCCATGCCCGGAAAAATAGATTTTGTCCGGGTTGAATCTTTTTCTCATATTGAGAGCATGCAGCGCGCTGCCCTTGCCGACGCTGCGCGGATTATTATCGATAATCCCCTGGACGATGTAACACTCACCACTGCGCTATTCTGTGATAAACACAGCCCTAACAGCCACACGACAGCCTACTTTCAGGATGAAAATGTTGGTGAGTTGTTGCGTGCTCACTGTCCCAAAATTGAATGCATCCCCTCAGTAGCAGTGGAACTGTTGGCTAAATCCTCTCTGGACCCCGGCTCCGCAAGGCTGCACCGGCAACTCCTGGACAGCACTTATGGAATGACGCAGTACAGTGTAGAGTACCGCGGGGAGCAGCCGTTACCATTCTCCGCCCTGTTCGAGCATTTTAAAAAGAACCTGTCTGCAACCTTGATCGCCGTCCGTCGCCAGGGCGTGGTAAAAATTGATGTAAACCCAGCGTTGACAGATCAGGTTAGTAAAGGGGATATGCTTTACTATATTTCGGCCAAGCGGCTTGAAGAAAGGCACTGCTTCGATATAAGAATCAATGAAGGGGATGGGGCCAGTACATGTTTACCAAGCTAATCAACAAACTGAAAGGCAAAGAAACTGCGGTAGTAAAAACTCCGGAGATTATGGGATTGCGGCTTGGCGCCAGTTTTGAATTGGACCCGTTGGCCATCCGCCTGATATTGGATGAGCTTACCATTGAATCCTGTTCGCCCACGCAAATTATCAAAGCAGCAGGTGTTGTAGAGCTTGATGGAACTTGGGTATATCGTTTTTACACCGATGATGATGCTTGGTTACAGGTTATAGCGGAAGGTGGTCAGAGTGATGAGCATGTAGTAGACGTAAAGCTATTTCACTTCTACGATACCCTCGATATCGCCAACCAGCAGTCTTGGGACAGACTCCTGAAACAGGAAATTGGCGCAGCCAAGTATCAGCTTCAAGATCGGAGCTACGAAAGAGTCTGGACCGCTGCGGGTGATTATCACAACCCGGTGCATATGGCCGAGAAGACCTATGACGAGGGTGGGGATTATTCCCTCACAGATCAATTCACCATGCTCTTTGAACGCGATTTGTCTGATCAGCGTACAGAATCTCTGTTTCTCTCCGCTGAGGAAAAAGAGGAAAGCGCTGGCTACTTGAGTCGCAGCCTGGTGATTAGTACTGGTATAACCCTGACACCATCACAGCTGACTATTCACGGATAATAAGGAGAAGTATCAATGGACCAGCCCTATGACTTAATGACTGGTATCCTTCACTTTGCGGCCTATTTTGGTCTGTCATTGGTATTTTTAATTGCGTTTAAATTTCTCTACGCACTGGTGACACCCCATGACGAATGGAAATTAATCCGTGAAGATAAAAACGCAGCCGCTGCCATCGGTTTTGGCGGTGCGGTGCTGGGTTTTGCTATTGCTGTAGGCGGTGCCGCCAGTAACTCTGTTTCCATCATTGACTTCGGCACCTGGGCATTGGTCGCCCTGGTGGCTCAAATAATAGCATTTGCCATTATTCGTTTTGGCTTTATGCCGCGTATTGTTGAGCGTATTGAGGATGGAGAGGTTAGCGCCGGCATCATGCTAGCCTCCACCACTATTTCTGTTGGTGTCCTCAACGCAGCTTGCATGAGCTACTGAGCGGAGAGTGAGGATGAAGCGAAGCAAAAATATTAACCTTACACGGATGCGTAAAGGTAAGGGGGTCAGCTTTGTTCTGCGCCCTCTGGCTTTGGGGATTACTGCGGCCCTTATGGGTTGCTCCTCAGAGGAGGAGGTCAGGGTAGTGTCTTCCGTTGAGGACTGTGTAAGTAATACACAGCTTGATGAGGCGCAGTGTGAGTCAGCCTATCAGCGGGCGCTCGCGGAAGCTGAACGCACCGGGCCCAAGTATGCCAATTTATCTCAGTGTGAGGCAGAGTTTGGCAGTTGTCGGGATAGCGGCAGTGGCTTTTGGATGCCCCTGATGACGGGCTTTATGGTTGCCTCCATGCTGAATGATAACGATCGGCGTTATCGCTCCTCTGGTTATTACAACCCGGTTTACCGCTATTCAGCCTCCGGTTCCCGCTACTACGATCGCCTGATGACTGCCGATGGTCAGGTTATCGGTCGCCACGGTAAAACGTCCTATACCGTGGATAAGAGTGCAATGGATCCGAAGCCCAAGGTCACCAAGACCGTTTCCAGAGGGGGCTTTGGCGCGGTGGCTTCGGCTAAATCCAATTGGGGCGGTGGTCGCTCCAGTAGCGGTCGCTCCCGCAGCTGGGGAGGCTGATTAGTGCTGAGGTTACCGATCGGTGAGCGCCCGCGCTGGAAAGAGCGGGCGCAGGAGTTTGGTTTTCATTTTCACACTCTGTATGGAGAACCCTACTGGGATGAAAGCGCCTACTATCAGTTCACCCTGGAACAGATAGAGCGGGATATTGAAGACCCCACCGAAGAGCTTCACGGAATGTGCCTGGATGTTGTGGCCAAGGTGCTTGAGAATGAGGCGCTATTGCGCCGTTTCTGCATCCCGGAACAACATTGGGATTTTGTGCGCAACTCCTGGAAAAATGGTGACCCCAGTCTCTATTCTCGCTTGGATTTTGCCTACTCTGGGCAGGGACCGGCCAAGCTTTATGAAAATAATGCGGATACTCCCACCAGTTTGTATGAAACGGGTTTTTGGCAGTGGCTCTGGTTACAAGATAATGTGGATAGGCGTGCTCTGCCGTTGCAATCAGACCAGTTCAACAGCTTGCAGGAAAAGCTGGTTAACCGCTTCCATGATTTACAGTTTTTGACGCCCGGCCGAGAACTGCACTTTGCCTGCTGCAAGGATACCCTGGAGGACCGCGGCACGGTTCAATACCTTCAAGACTGTGCTAGCGAAGCCGGTATCACCAATCATTTTGTGTTTATCGAAGATATCGGCTGTGATGCGCAAGGGGCTTTTACCGATTTGCGCGACCAGGTAATTACCTGGATGTTTAAGCTTTACCCCTGGGAATTTATGTTCCGTGAAGAGTTTGGCTCTTTGCTGGGCGGTAACAATGTGCGCTGGTTGGAACCACCCTGGAAAGCGATACTGTCCAACAAGGCGTTACTGCCCATGTTGTGGAAGTTGTTTCCGGGGCACCCAAACTTATTGCCCTCTTTCTTTGAAGATGAGCTGGATAAAGCCAGCAATTATTCGGAGCTGGTAAAAAAGCCAATTTTTTCTCGAGAAGGAGCCAATATTTCAGTGGTGCGTGGCAGCGATGTGCAATCGCTATCGGGTGGGCCCTATGGAGAAGAAGGCTTTATTTACCAGGCAATGCATCCCCTGCCGAAGTTTGGTAAAAGTTACACTCTGTTGGGCAGCTGGCTGGTGGACGATATGGCAGCAGGTATTTCAATTCGTGAGGATGGAAATTTGGTGACTCAGGATATGAGCCGCTACCTCCCACACATTATTCTCTAAAGAGCCTACACAAAAAAATTTTCAGAATTAGTGGCGATTAAGCACTAGATACCGACTTATATTCTCAGGTTCTTAGCGATTGGCTTTCTGGCTGGCTAAGTCGCTCTATTGTGGAGTGCGGACCTTCACCCTTTAGGTGTTGCCAGTTGACCGCTTAAAATCAGTTCCTCAATTTTCTTGCTGAGCCTGTCGTAAGTAAAGGGTTTCTGGATGCAGTCGAGCACGCCATCGGCGATAACTTTCTGGACTTTGCTGTCGACACTGTAGCCGGTAGAGAGGATTGCTTTCACCATAGGGTTGATGCGTCGCAAGAAGGCGAACAACTCCTGTCCATCCATACCGGGCATGATCATATCGAGGATAACCAGATCCACTTGATCACAATACTGCCGGTAATAGGTAATAGCCTGCTCTGCAGAAGCAAAAGTGACCACTCTGTGGCCATTCATCTCAAAAAGTGTTTTCGAGTAGCTGCGGACAATGGCCTCATCGTCAACCACCATGATGCGCAGTTTGCGCTCGGCCGGTAAGGATTCTGCCTGTTTTTGTTGGGTGTTTGGCTTTGCCTCGGCGATAGGCAGGTAGAGTTGAAATGTGCTGCCCTCTCCCTCCCGGCTGCGACACTGGATGGCACCCTTGTGTAAATGAATGGTGCCGTGCACAGCAGCGAGCCCCAACCCAGCCCCGCGCCCGCTCTCCTTGGTCGTGAAAAAAGGTTCAAATATTCTGCGTCGCACTTCGGGGGACATACCTGTTCCGTTATCGTCAATGCGAATCAGCAGATAATGACCAGGTTGCATTTCAAAGTCGGCAATAGTGGTCACTTTTTCGAGGGTAATATTACTGCTGGTAAAGCTCAGTCTGCCGCCATCAGGCATGGCATCTTTGGCGTTGATACCGATATTCAGCAATGCGCTTTTCAATTGGGCGGGATCACCGACCACATGGGGACGGCCGGCCTCTAGCCGCTGTTCGATGCGAATACGCCGATCAATAGTACGCTCAAGCATGGCGCAAACATCGCGGGTGATTTCATGGGTATTGCAATCTTTGAGTTGATAGTTGCCTTTGCGCGCAAAGGTGAGCAATTGCTTGGTCAATTCGGCAGCATGGCGCGCGGTGGTGAGGATATGGTTTGTGTACTCGCGAATGCGCGGATCTTCCGCGATTTGTTGGATAACTTCGGCATAGCCGCTGATTCCATGGATCATATTGTTAAAGTCATGAGCGATGCCGCCGGCTAATTCACCGATGGCCTGCATTTTCTGAGCCTGACGCAACTCTTCTTCCAGCAAGCGCTGTTTGGTGATATCTGTTCCAATACTGAGAATACCAGTAGGGCGACCATTCTCACCGGATAGGATTTTGTTGGTCCAGGCGATCCAAACTCGCTTACCTGATTTGGTGATATTTTCGTTGATGTTGTAGCGATGTTCCTGGGGATGGTCGCAGACATGCTGAATCAGTTGGCGTAGGTCGCGGCCACTGGATTCACCGGCGGGCACGATGGTGCCTACCAGGTGTCGGCCAATAATTTCGGCTTCGGAATAGCCAAACAACTGCTGCGCGTACTCATTAAAAGAGGTAATGCGACCATTCTTGTCGCATCGTAAAATAATTGAGTTTGCATGCTCAACCAGCTCGCGATAGCGCTCCTCACTTTTACGTAGGGCCTCGTAAACCTGATGGGAATCCCGGCCTTGGGTGCTACTAGTAGTGATAATGGGAGATGAGGGGAATGCCGGAAAGCTGCTTTCTTTGATCACCTGTTCTCCTCCGGAATTATTGTTGAGTATTTTTTCACCAGAAATTGCATCATGCGGAAATAAAAAAGTATATAGGGAAGTAATGGGTTTTTTGACCTGGTTTGTAGTCATAGCTGACAGGCCATTATTTATAAACCCTTTTGTAATTGTGTGTTTATGAGGGTGTGATCCACATCAATTTGTATTGTCTCGCTGGATACGTAGGCTGCGAACGCATCGGGGTGGCAAACTTTTCCTCAGAAGTGGTGGCTAAGACGAGCCAACCTGATAGCATTCACCGCCATCTTCAAGACCATTGGATGAATTACTATGCAGCTGCATTCTCGAGTTTTCGGGCGCGGCATCGCGGCTTTGCTTTGTGCCTCGCTGTTAATGTCTGCCTGTGGTGAGAAGAAGGCCGGGGGCGAACAGAGGTCCCTGGATTTCTCTCGCCTGGATGCCTTTCCCTCAACGTATTCTGTTACCCAGTCTCAGCCGGTTCTTATTCAGGACGCTACTCTGCTCACTGGTACCGGTGAGCAACTGGAGAACACCGACCTTCTACTGGAGGGCGGAAAGATTGTCCGAATCGGTCAAGACCTCAAAGCTCCTGAGGGTGCCTTGGTGGTCGATGGTACGGGCAAGTGGGTTACTCCCGGTATTATTGATGTGCACTCCCACTTGGGGGATTACCCGGCCCCATCCATTGAATCCTCTCAGGATGGCAATGAGATGACATCGCCAAATACTGCACAGGTATGGGCGGAACACTCTGTGTGGACTCAGGACCCGCAGTTTCCCCTGGCCTTGGCTGGTGGCGTAACCACTCTGCAGATTCTGCCGGGTTCTGCCAATTTATTCGGCGGGCGCAGTGTCACCCTGAAGAATGTACCGGGTCGCAGTGTACAGGATATGAAGTTTCCCGGTGCGCCCTATGGCTTGAAAATGGCTTGTGGTGAGAACCCCAAGCGCGTTTATGGTGGCAAGGGTACTTCTCCTTCAACTCGAATGGGCAATGTAGCCGGCTATCGTAGCGCCTGGATTGATGCCAGCAATTACAAGAAAAAGTGGGAAGACTACGTAGAGAAAGGGGGCGACGAGCCTGAGCGCGATCTGGGCCTCGAGACCCTGGCTGGTGTTTTGAACGGCGATATTCTGGTGCACAATCACTGTTATCGCGGTGAGGAAATGGCCGTGATGATGGATGTTGCCGATGAGTTCGGTTTCCAGATTTCCACTTTCCACCATGCCGTAGAGGCCTATAAAGTGGCCGACCTGCTGGCCGAGAACAATGTTTGTGCGGCCATGTGGGCGGACTGGTGGGGCTTTAAGCACGAGGCTTTTGACATGACAGAAGCGAATATCGCCATTGTCGACCAAGCGAAGGCCTGTGCCATGATTCATTCCGACTCCGGTGTTAGCGTTCAGCACTTGAATGAAGAGGTGGCCAAAGCAATGACTGCCGGTCAGCGCGCGGGCTTCGATATTCAACCAAAAGATGCAGTGACTTGGATGACCCTCAACCCTGCTAAGGCGTTGGGAATTGAAGCGCAAACGGGTAGCCTAGAAAAAGGCAAGATGGCCGATGTAGTGGTTTGGTCCGGCAACCCATTTAGTGTTTATACCCATGTAGACCAGGTTTTTATTGACGGTGCGTTGATGTACGATCGTTTTGATAAGAAGCGCCAACCGCGCAGTGATTTCGAATTGGGTATTCTCGATGCAGAGGGAGAGCGACTGTGAAAAAAATAGCAGTATTTTGTGCGCTGGCCCTGGGGGTGCTGACGGCAGGCGCCCAGGCTGAGAGTGTTCTGATTAAGGGCGGCAAGGTCCATACTTTGGCTGACAAGGGCACGTTGGAATCGGCCGATGTATTGATTATCGACGGCAAGGTGGAGCAGGTGGCACCCACCCTGAATATCTCCGCCGACAGGGTGATTGATGCAAGTGGTAAGGTGGTTACCCCTGGTGTTATCGCTCCTATTTCTGAGCTTGGTCTAGTGGAGATCAGTGCAGCCAGTGGGACCAACGACCACGCCGTGACAGGGGAAAGTATCGGTAGTGCCTTTAATCCATTGCCGGCCTATAACCCGAAATCTACCTTGATCTCGTTCAATCGTGCTGGCGGGGTGACCAGTGCCGTGGTGTTCCCGGCAATTAGCACTTGGGATAAGGCTGCCGTTGAAGCTCAGAGAGTATTTGCCGGGCGTGGCTTTGCGATCAAACTTAATGGTGAGTTTGATAGTGTTGAAGCGAAAGATGTTGCCCAGAAAGCCTATCTCGGGGAGACCGGTGCCCAGTTGGCAGGCGGCAGCCGCGCTAATGCCTTTGCCAAGGTTGAAAGCGCTCTAAGCCAAGCCAGGGAGTACCGGGATAATCGTGCGGCAATTCGCAAAGGGGATTGGCGCGAACTGGACTACAGTTTGGCGGATCTGGAAGCACTGCAACCAGTGATCAATGGCACGGAACCTTTGTTGATCACTGTCAATCGCGCCAGTGATATCTTGGTCGCTATTGAGTTGGCCCAGGCTTTTAATGTGAAGCTGGTGGTACTCGGTGCTGCCGAGGGTTGGATGGTGGCCGATCAGCTGGCCCGGGCCCAGGTACCCGTTGTGATCGATGCGATTGACAACTTGCCGATCTCCTTCTCCAGTCTGGGAGCGCGCTTCGATAATGCCGCGCTGCTGACAAAAGCTGGCGTTAAGGTGGCCATTAGTGGCCCGGGCTATGCTTCCACCCACAATGTGTATCTCTCCCGTCAGTCTGCGGGTAATGCAGTTGCCCACGGCTTACCCTATGAAGAGGCGCTCAAGAGTATCAGTAGTAATGTGGCGGATATTTTCAATCTCGATGGCGGGACTCTGGAGAAAGGCGCAACGGCCGATGTAGTTGTCTGGAGCGGAGATCCGCTGGAAGTGACGAGCTATCCAGAGCAGGTGCTGATTGGTGGTGAGCCGCAATCTCTGGTCACCCGTTCAACCCGCTTACGCGATCGCCACCTGAAGCCAGGAAAGGGGTCGGGTTTTGGGTACCGCCACTGACAGACAATAGCGGCTGATCAAAAAGAGTGGGCTCTGCCCGCTCTTTTTTTGCCCACTAAGAATGAACAAAAAGGCCCACTCGCTTGTGACCCATTGATGTGGTCGGGGAAAGGGTGGTGGCGATATATTTGTTGTTCACCGGATTAATAAGAGGAGGCGAGGGCCCATGGCCAATATAACAGCGCTGTATACCAGCCTTTGTGCAATTTTGATTCTCTACTTAGCGGGTCGGGTGGTGCAATTTCGCCGTACTAAACGTGTGGGCATTGGAACAGGCGATGATCGCTGCAATGAGGTTCGTGTACGGGTGCATGCAAATGCGGTTGAATATACCCCCATTGCGTTGTTACTTCTGTTGGTTGCCGAGCTGGGTGGCCTTCCAGATATTTGGTTGCATGGGTTTGGGATTGCATTTCTTCTCTCCCGCGTTTTCCACGCTTATGGTTTGACCGCAGGCAAGGGCGGTACACATACAGGGCGTTTCTGGGGCACTGTGATTAGCTGGCTGGTGATATTGATACTGGCCGCAGTTAATATCGTAATATCGGTGAAGTCTCTGTAGGGCAATCAACGGTAATGTGGGGTGTAGAGCGCTTAAAAGCTAAAAAAGCCCGGTTGAACCGGGCAGAGTACAGGGATAAAACGATAGGTTTTTACTGGTTGGCGGCGAAAGGCGTTACTGTCTCAGCAGAGGGATCTTCGCCGTGATCCTCATCTTCCAGCAGGACTTCCGGTTTGCCCTTGCAGGCTTTGGCTAGTGCATCACGGCGCTTGGCCAGTAGCAAGCCGATTTCTTCACTCACTTGCTCATCAATACCTTCAACACTCCGCTCAATCAGCGTGGTAATGTTGGCGGCAAGCTCCAGCATCTTATCGTGTTCTTCAGCATCTTTTTTGTTGTCGAACATAGCTCCGTCTCGATCACATTTCCAAACAGCTACTACGGCCATAATATGCCTCCCAATTGCCCTTCAGACATTCCAGTTTGTTTGTATGGCTATACGGTAACTGTATATATATTCAGTGTCAATGGTGGCTCCTGTAGAAATACAGGATGGGGAATTGCGGTTAGATGAGCCGCCATTGCGATGGCCGGGCTACCGGAAATTGTGGTAACTGTCATAATGCCGTCCTGCAGCCGGGTGTACTCCCCCCAGGCACCCGAGCTGCAATCTCCGCAGTAAACAGGCCTATTTCGGGCCTGTTTTTTTGCTCGGTGAATAGGTGCGTTTTGTATCGGAGAGGAATCAGGCTCTTAGTGAGAAGTGATACAAGGGCGAGAGAGTGGGCGCACGGGGCGCCCGAGCGGCTCGCTCACATTAGGCCAGCTAAATAGTCAGCACCAAGCGAGCGGCCAAGCCTATCAGCAGCAAGCCAAACAGTTGTTGAATACGGTGGCCAAGATGTTTGCTCACCAGTTGGCGCTTGCGGCTGGCATGGACAGTCAAGGCCACGATGCAGTACCAGAGAGTATCCACTCCGGAGACCATGGCGGCCATACCCAGTTTGGTAGCGAGGGCTTGTTGCTCTGAGACGAACTGGCTGAACAGGGCGGTAAAGAACACAGCGATTTTCGGATTAAAGAAAGCCACCCCAAAACCCTGCACGATAGATCGGCGAACACTCAAGTGAGGAGCTTCCAGCTGCGTAGCCGCCGAGCCCGGTGCCGGTGCGCTTAAAGCCTTCCAGCCCAGGTACAGCAGCATCGCCGCACCACCCCACTGCAAGATGCTAAACAGAAGCGGCGAACTGGTGATCAGTACCGCGAGGCCGAAGGCCGTCAGTGCCGCGTAAATGGCAACGCCCGCACCGTGTGCTATAGCACTGGCTAAGCCCTGCTGAAGGCCGGAAGTTGAACAACGCATCACAATTAAAAGACTGGGACCAGGTGACATGGCCCCGAGGGCGCAGATGCCTGCAAGTGATAACCAACCGAGTAAATCCATTATTTAAAGCCGCCCCCTTGAGCCAGCCAGCGTTTCTCTTCTTCTGTGGAAACACGGCCGAGGGCCGCATTGCGGTGCGGATAGCGGCCAAACTGCTCGATAACCGCTTGGTGGGCCAGGGCATATCGATAGTGAGTGGCAAGATAGGGGGCAATCGTCTCATTATCCCCATGGCGCTTCTGCAATTGGGCGAAGTATGCCACGGAGCGCCGCTGAATAGAGGGTTTTTCACTGTGCTCCAGGGGCATACCAATAAAAGTCTGTTGGAATACCCCGAGTTCCTGCTCTTCTCCCCGTTGCAATATCGCCTCGCAGATATCGAGGGCTAGCGGGTCACCCCGGAAGGCGAGATGCGTACCACGATGAATATTGCGAGCAAATTGGTCACACAGTAACAAGAGGGCGAGTTCACCGGCCAGGCTTTGGCGCCAGTGCTCCAGCTTACCCTCCAAAGCCTCGTTGGTAACTTCTGCAAAGTCTCTCGCTATTTGCAAGTCCAGCTTTGGGTCTGCTAAAAACCAGCGCCTTTGGCATTCCTGCGAGGAATGGTAATCCAGAGTGTGGCCACCAAACCAGAAAGTCAAAATCTCCTTAATGCCAGGCATTTATTTGCCTCCCGAGCTAAAAGCGCGATTATTGCGACATTTATACTTGCTGGTCCAGTGTGGCTAGAAAGTATGTCCTTACAAGGGTGGCCCTAAGAAAAAAATTCTGCGCCTGCATCCAAACTCGTTTCTGGACCCGTCATAGAAGCGTACAAGGAAAATCGATCAGGAGGTCACAATGTTTACTGCGAAATCACTTAAGAAGGTACAATTTTGCGCCGCACTGATGCTGGCGCTTGGCGGCATGCAGGTCGGTCATGCAGGGGCGACTGAGCTGGGATTTTCCGTGGAGGATATCCATCGGCAGCTTACTGAGAAAACGGATCAGCATTTTTTGCAAAAGCTCAGTGAATGCAAGGCAATAGATAATGGCCAGGGCAGCGACCTCCGTTATCCGGTACGTATTGCCAAAGAAAAGGTCCGCCACGGCGCTACACCAAGCCCTTACAGCAGAGGTCGTATTACGGTCATGTAGTGTGACAGGGCCCCCCAACCCGACGGTTACCAGTAGAAAAAAGACAACGATAGAGAGTAAGTAATGAGAGCGAGCAATTCACAATCCCTGCAGGTAGCTGCCCGCTGGGTGGTAGCACTGACGGTAACGTTTGCCGCCCTGGGCAGCTGGGCCCAGGAAGGCAGCGGCACAATGCCCGAACCACCACTGCCACCGGTACTAGAAAATGAGGTACCCAAGTCCGATACACGTGTACGGATTATGCGCGATGACGACGGTGTATTAATTATCAAATCTCAGGGAGAGGACGGCGGGCGCAGCGAGGTTCAGGTGGACCTGGGTGCTGAATTTGGCGGCCCCTTGAGTCAGCGAATAATCGAGAGGCTTGAGAGTAAGGGCATTCTCGATGAGCGTGGTCAAGTCGTTGAAGAGGCCCTGGATAGCGTGCCAGAGAACGTGGAAATCGGGCTTTCGAAGCGCCATGAAGAGGGTTCCAGGGCTTGGAGCGGGAGAGAGCACTATTCAGAAAATATGTTTGACTGGCTGGTACCCGTTGTTGCCCTCATCTGTGTTTTTGGTATGCCAGTGTTGATTGTCTGGCTAGTGACACAAAATAGTTACCGCAAAAAGCAACTGGTAATGGAAAACATCAACCGTATGGTGGCCGATGGCCGCGATGTCCCCCCTGAAATGCTCGATATGCTGGAGGGCAACAGCCCCAGGAACCCCAATGATCGAGGGATCACACTGATAGCGATTGGCGCAGCAGTATTTATCTGGCTCACAGCTCTGACGGGAATCGGGGTGGGTAGCCTGGGACTGATCCCACTGTTCATCGGCCTGGCCCGCTTTATCAACTGGAAGCTCGATAACAAGCAGGTGTAGGACCGGGAATATGGACCTCAATGACGAGGAATTGATCAGGCGCACCGTCAAAAGCGGGGACCAGCGGGCTTACGCCCAGCTGGTTCGTCGCTATCAGTCACAGTTGCGATTCTCGCTCCGTCAACTGTGCGATGGCGACCAAGGCTTGGCGGACGATATGGCGCAGGAGGCTTTTATTAAAGCCTACAAGGCACTGCCTGCATTTCGGGGGGATGCTCAGTTTAGCACTTGGCTCTACCGTATTGCCTACAATCTCGTAATGAGCCATAAACGCAAGAATGCACCGGAGGTGGATCAAGAGGCGGTGGACCGGGCCCAGGCTGAAGAGACTGTGGAAGAGTCTCAGCGTTTGGGGATGGCTAGGGACTTAAACTCGGCAATGGGCGCCCTGAGCGATGCTCAGCGCCAAGCCATACACTTATGTATGCAGCGGGGTTTCTCCCATGAAGAGGCGGCAAGTATTATGAAGCTGCCGCTAGGTACGGTAAAATCCCATGTTAACCGCGCGCGGGCAAAGCTACAGAGCTTATTGCAGCCGTGGCGCGAGGAGGTGGTTAATGGCTAACTTTGAACAGCGCAACACAAGGGGAAATACCTTGGCTGATTTAGCGATAGAGGGCAAGGACCCACAGTTTGATGCCTGGCTAGCAGAGCAGCTGCAGTTCGATGAACCTTACCTCGATGATGACGGCTTCTGCGAGAATGTGATGGCAAAGCTGCCTGCGCCCTCGCAACAGAGTGAGCGCCGAGCAAGCCGCTTCCAATACGTGGCCGTGCTGGCAGCCTCCGGCATCGTTGCCTGGCAATTTCCATTTGGCGAAGTGTTGAGTGAAGCTGCGCGTCAGTCCATCAGCCTATATAGTTTGGTTGGCGTGGGAATGCTCTCCTCACTAGTGGTCATGGCTGGTGGTATTTTCGCCGCCCGTCGCTGAATACCTGGAGGCACGTAAGGGCATTATTCAAGGTTCAGGCCTGCTTCTAGCAATATTAGAGGTGGGCTAGTAGATTTATTTCTGACAATCCTTGTCCTACCTTCGTGCTTCTCTCCCCCCCCCTTTTTTGTTTCGCTGCTCCCAAATGGTTTGATTTTGACTGCTTGCTAACTGAGATTGACTGAAAATTAAATTCCGCTCCGTAGAGGGAGTTTCCTGTCATTTTTTCAGAAGCTCTTTCTTATTTGTTTGGACTGTTTGTCAGTTTAAACTGCACGAGGATAACAGGAAGCTCTACTCTAACTTCTCTATTGACCTTTAGCGTGAGAAATAAAGTCTTAAGTAGTCGAGCTTCAGTCAGATTTACGCAGCTTTTTCTCCTTACTATGTTGAGTAACTTATATGGGTTACATCGAAAATCGCATTTTCCTCGGCTAGGTGCCGGCATTAGCCGATATCCGAAAAAAAATCATGTGCACTTGGTAAGTCTCCATATTCTTCCCAGTAAATTGCCTGAGCTAAAAGTGTTGTGTTTTGGATTGTTTTTAGCTTTTGGCGCGATTTTTCTAGAATGTCTAGCCCTGCTTTTTCAATGTGCGGCTTAATAATTGTCAAAATTCGATTCCAGCTATTAGTTTCACTCTCTTGATTTGGTGCCCATGAGGGGGGTAGGTTATTAGTTTGCTCCGAATACATAACGCTTCCAAACTCAGGGAATAAATATGATATTGCATTGCTCTGAAAGTGTGGGTCGCTTGATAATTCCCATGGAAGATTTAATGCGAAATTTACCATTTCAATAGTGTCAAAAGGGCAGATAACGAACTCATTTTTCATTAACCCATAAGTAAAAAGCCTTGTATTTCTTCGAACGTGCTCGTGATATTGAAATGCTTGTAGGGGGTTGTTGTAATCTTCATATTGTTGAAAGCAGGAATCAACCTGATCTTGTATGTCCTTTATAGTATTTGATGAGATTATATTAGTTGGCAACCATGACTGCTGTAATTTGTATGGTCTTTCGATTAAGTGATGTGTCACATGGTTTCGTAGATTGTTAAAGCTAAGTCGTTTTTCGCCAAATTTAACTACAGCAGATCTAAGAAGTCCTGATCTTCCAAACAATACGCCTCCATTCATCCCGTCAAATAGAACTTCGGGCCCACTCAATGCATCACTTAATGCTAAGCCCCATGAGTGCGCAGTAGTTTGCAGCCCGGTATGAAGGTTTTTATCCCACTCTTGGTGAAAGCGATCATTTGGTTGTTGTACGACCTGAATGTTAGCATTTATTTTAGAGGCTAAATTTTGTGCGATTTTTATATCCGCTTCGCTGTGATTTCCTAAAAAATGTCTTGAAGTCACTAATCTTGGGAGATTTCTTTGTTGAGACTTGAAGGATAGAAGAATATGTCTTGAATCTCTTCCTCCAGATAATCCCATAACACACGGGGTTTCTTTGGGGATTGTATTAACCGATTTGTTAATCAACTCATTATAATATTCATATACTTCATAAGTGTTGTTATATGGCTCTGCTATTTTATGCTTTTTGTTGTTTGGGAGGATGTTTTTTTCGCTGCTCGACTTCACGTTAGTAAATGGAGTGGTATTGTCAAGGAGGTCGCCAAATAACAATAGCATTGTTATCGCATTCCAGTTTATTTTTGCATTACCTTCTTTTGCTTTTGTGAGTAGTTCAGCTGCAATTGCCTCATTTTTTCTTTTAGTGTGCTCTAATTTTTCAGATATGCATTTTATGTTATCGGGTGGCATTTATAATCCTATTTTTTGGTTAACACATTTTTAATTGAATTTTCTAATGGTTTCTTGGGTTAAGTCGCCCGAATGTAAAGCGTAGAGCGGGTCGTCAATCGAGCAAGCTTGTTGGTGTGGTTATATTTGTTGTTCCATGTCTATGAGCAGAAAATCTAGGAGGTAGCCCGCTATATAAACCTTACAAGGTTTTTCGGTAAAATAAAATGTTGGATCAGTATGGCAGCCAGTAGATTTTTTTTGGGTATGCCTTTGCTGATGGTTCCTGGCCTAATTGGGTGTTAGGGTTGGGAAAATCCTTTTTTTTTGATGGGTGCTTCTAGAATAACGGTCTAATTATTCTTTGTAAAACTGGGCTGTTGAATATTCCGTCAAATATTGAGTTTGGCTATCGGTTCTATTTACGGTGTAAGTAAGCCTTTAGAAAAGCTTGATAAAATTTATGTCGCCTATTTTTCTGGCATGGAAATCTATGAGATCGCTTATGTTTAATAAGGTCACAAAGAAAGTACCTTTCTGAGTTGTTGAGTGTTGAAAACGTCATCAATTCTAGATATTCACCCTTAATAAAAATATTTTTTATTATTCTTTAAGGGGTGAGTTTAAAGGGGGCGAGTATAGAGGCCGGCTGCCCGAAGGTGCATGTTTATGTTAACTTGGCGAGCTTGTGAATAATGCCTAGATTCCCATAACAACCGACACACTTGGCAATAGCGAGAGAGGTCAGCTGGCTGTAGGCT